>NZ_JARE01000006.1:0-55864 GCF_000708325.1 Microbacterium sp. Cr-K20
CGGGTGCGCCCAAGCAGCGCTGGAACGCCTCCGAGCGTGCCGGCCGCGACGAGGCCCGGGGCATCCGCAACCGCGCCGAGTCCGGACGCCGCGAGGCACCGCACCACCGCAACGACGAGCGCTCCGAGCGTCCTCGCTACAACGACCGGCCCAGCGCCGGCGGCCGTTTCGACGACCGTCCGCGTCGGGATGACCGTGGCGGACAGCGTCCGACCGGTCAGCGCCCGACCGGTCCCGGAACCTATCGCGACGAGCGCGGCGGCGACCGCCCCCGCTTCGACCGCGACGACCGCTCGCGTCGTGACGACCGTGGTGCCGGCACCCAGCGTCAGGGCTTCCGTGACAACGACCACCGCGATGGCGGGCGTCCGGTTCGCGACGACCGCCGTGGTGGCGAGCGTCCCCGGTTCAACAGCGACCGTGGCGCCGAGCGTCCCCGGTTCAACAACGACCGTGGCGCCGAGCGCCCCCGGTTCGACCGTGACGAGCGTCCGCGCCGTGACGACCGCGGCGGCGACCGTGCCCGCAGCAACGACCGTGGCGCCGACCGCGGCGGCGAGCGTTCGTACGACGCCGACCGCGCCCGTCGGGCCTTCGACCGCGACCGCACGCAGCGCTCGTACGAGGGCGGCCGTGACGAGCGTTCGCGTCCGTCGACCGGTGGCGCGTACCGCACCGAGCGTCCGCGCCCGCTGACCTCCGACACCCGTGGGCGTCCGGCGCGCAACGAGCGCCCGAGCCGTAACGACTGGAACGCCACCAGCCGGCCCGAGTCGACCGGAGCGAAGTTCACCCCGGGCGACGACGTCGTGCACGAGCGCCTCGAGGCGAAGTCCGTCGCAGCCGTCGAGGTCGACGGTGTGACCTTCGGTGACCTCGGTCTCGGCTCGAACATCGTCGACACCCTCGTCGGCATGGGCGCGGCGACGCCGTTCCCGATCCAGGCCGCCAGCATCCCGGCCGTCCTCGCCGGGCGCGACGTGCTCGCCCGCGGTCGCACCGGCTCCGGCAAGACCATCGCTTTCGGCGCCCCGCTCGTCGAGCGCGTGCTGCAGTCGCAGGCCGGCAAGCGCCGTGAGTTCGGACGGTCGCCGCGCGCGATCATCCTCGCTCCGACGCGCGAGCTCGCGCTGCAGATCGACCGCACGATCCAGCCGATCGCCCGCAGCGTCGGCCTCTTCACCACGCAGATCTACGGTGGTGTCCCGCAGGGTCGCCAGGTCGGTGCGCTGAAGAAGGGCGTCGACATCGTGATCGGCACCCCCGGTCGCGTCGAGGACCTCATCAACCAGGGCAAGCTCGACCTCTCGGACTGCCGCATCGCGGTGCTGGACGAGGCCGACCACATGTGCGAGCTCGGATTCGTCGAGCCCGTGCAGCGCATCCTGCGTCACACCGCAGACGGCAGCCAGAAGCTGCTGTTCTCGGCCACGCTCGACCGCGAGGTCGCGGCTCTCGTCGACGAGTTCCTCGTCGACCCGGCTGTGTACGAGGTCGCCGGTGAAGACCAGGACTCCAGCACGATCGAGCACCGCGTGCTCGTGATCGAGCACCGTGACAAGGCCGACATCCTCACGTCGCTCGTCGACCGTGCCGGCAAGACGCTGGTCTTCGCCCGCACGCGTGCCTACGCCGACATGCTCGCCGAGCAGTTCGACGATGCCGGCATCCCGGCCGTCTCGCTGCACGGCGACCTGAACCAGGCCAAGCGCACGCGCAACCTCGAGCGTCTGACCTCGGGCCGCGTGAACGTGCTCGTCGCCACGGATGTCGCCGCCCGCGGCATCCACGTCGACGACATCGACCTGGTCGTCCAGGCCGACGCTCCCGACGAGTACAAGACGTACCTGCACCGCTCGGGTCGTACCGGCCGCGCCGGTCGTTCGGGTCGTGTCGTCACGCTGATCACGCGTCAGCGTCAGCGCCGCATGACCGAGCTGCTCGACCGGGCCGAGATCGACGCGCCGTTCGAGAACGCGCGCCTCGACGACGACGTGATCGAGGAGATCGCCGGTCGCGTGCCGACGGCGGCCGACCTCACCGCCTGAGTCTCGCTCACCAGAGGCCCCGTCCCGCTTCCGCGGTCCGGGGCCTCTGTCGTGTCCGCACCGCCTCGCCCCTGCCTGCCCCCTGCTGCCGAGTGCACGGGATGCTGCCGAGTGCACGGCGTACCTGCGTGAAGACGCCGTGCGTTCGACGCGAAGCCGTGCGCTCGGCGGTAGGGGGAGCGGGCTGAGTCGCGCCGATCAGGCCAGCTCGTGCACGTGCACGGTCGCGGTCAGGCTCGTGCCGTTGAGGTCGAGGTAGATCACTCCCTCGGCCCGCGTGAGGGTCATCGTGTTGCGGCGTTCGATCAGAGCCGCGGCCGACTCGATGAATCCGGAATCGAAGCTGTACACGCGGATGTCCTCGCGGCGGTGGATGCGCTTGTCCGCCCACTGCGCCATGACCTTCGCGGGGTCGCGGTGCGTGTAGACCACCGTGCGTTCGGCCAGTCGGCTGCCGTGGTGCAGTCGCTCGGCATCGGGCGCCCCGATCTCGACCCAGACGGTGATGAGCCCGGTCATGTCGCGCACGAGCACGGCCGGTTCCTCGGTCGAGGAGATGCTGCCGCCGAACGTGATGCCCTCGGCGAACTCGAGTCCGTAGGCGAGCACGCGGGTGAGCATGTACGCGTCGGTCTCGGACGGATGCCGCGCCACGCGCAGCGAGTAGTCCTCGTAGATTCCGCGGTCGGTGTCAGCGAGCTGCACCTCGAATGTGTGGACTGTCGAACCGATCGCCATGATCCCCGAGCCTACGCGGCCACGGGTGGGGCGACCGACCGGGTGAGAGGGGCGATCCGGCTCAGAACAGCATCGGCTGCGCAGCCGCGGCCTGAGCAGTGGGCGTGAAGCGCACCGCTGCCGCGGTCGCCGCTCCCGACTGTACGTGTCCCTGCCCTGGTCGGAACCCGCGGCGGGAGTAGTCGTCTTCATGGCGGCCGTCGAGTCCGTGCATCCGGATGAGGGGGCGAGCGCGTTTCGCGAGCCACTGCCGGTAGCCCTTCGGGGCCTCGGCCGAGGCGCCGGGATAGAGCCCGCGATACGACGACACCAGGTCGGGCCGGTTGGCGCCGAGCCACTCGAAGAACCACGGCTTGACGCCCGGTCGCAGATGGAGTGCTCCGTAGATGACGGTGCGCGCTCCCGCCTCTTTGATGCGCACGAGGGCACTGTCGATCGCCTCGAGAGAGTCGGTCATGTGCGGCATGATCGGCATCAGGAACACGGTCACGGGAAACCCGGCGTCGGCCAGGGCGCGCACGGTGTCGAGGCGGGCCTGGGTGGTCGGGGCTCCCGGTTCGATGGCCTTCTGCAGCTCGTCGTCGTACATGGCGATCGACATCTGCACGTCGACGGGCACGCGCTGCGCGGCCTTCACGAGCAGGGGGATGTCGCGGCGGATCAGCGTGCCCTTGGTGAGGATCGACATCGGTGTGCCGGATGCGGCGAGCGTCTCGATGATGCCGGGCATGAGCTTATAGCGCCCCTCGGCCCGCTGATACGGGTCGGTGTTGGTGCCGAGGGCCACCGTCTCGTGCTGCCAGCTGCCGCGCCGCAGCTCCTTCTCGAGCACCTCGACCACGTTCACCTTGACCACGATCTGCGAATCGAAGTCCGATCCGCCGTCGAGGTCGAGGTACTCGTGCGTGCCGCGGGCGAAACAGTAAACGCAGGCATGACTGCATCCACGGTAGGGGTTGATGGTCCAGGCGAACGGCATGCGCGAAGCGCCGGGCACATGGTTCAGAGCCGACTTCGACAGCACCTCGTGGAACGTCATCCCGGCGAACTCAGGGGTGGTCACCGACCGCAGCACGCTCGACCGATCTTCGAGCCCGGGCAGCGCCGCTGCATCCGTCTCGCCGAGCTTCTGTCCCTGCCACCGCATTTGAACATTCGAACAGAAGGACGATCTTAACGCAAGTCATAATGCGAGATATCTTCGAATGAGAAGATGGACCAATGCCCTTCTCGCCGCACGCTCAGCATGCGGCTCCGCGGTCCCCGATCCGCGGACCCGCACTGCCGATCGGCGTCGCCGTGACCGCGCTCGGGATGCTGCTCTCGATCGCCTCCGTTCCTGCGACGTCGCCGGATGCTGCCGCGATGCCGGAACCGGTCGCCGTGATGCAGGTGCCGACCGTGCAGGTGGGGGCGACGACTGCAGCCGACCCGTGCTCGGACCCCGCTGTGCAGCAGGCCGTCCAGGCCGGTGACGACGCGGCTGCAGTGGCCGGTTTCGGTGGTGGAGCGGCCTTCCGCGAGGCCGTGGTGGCCGGCAACGCCCCCTGCATCTCGCTCCGCGATCCGGCGCGGGTCTGGGTCGTGGTGAACAAGAGCCTTCCGCTGAAGCCCGCGGACTACGAGCCCGGGGCGCTCGACTCCGTGCCGCTGCAGATGACGACGCCATCGGGCCGGGTGCGGACCGATGTCGCGGCCGCCGTCAGGCAGATGGCCGACGCGGCGGATGCTGCCGGTGTGGGGCGCATCGGTGCCAACAACGGCTACCGGTCGTACGGGCTGCAGGTCACGACCTACGACTCCCACGTGCAGTCGCAGGGTCAGGGGCAGGCGGATGCCGGGTCGGCGCGCCCCGGCCACAGCGAGCACCAGACCGGACTGGCCCTCGACGTCGTCGCGTGCGGCAGCGGTTGCGGCGGACTCGACGGCTTCGGCGGCACCGCGCAGAGCGACTGGGTCGCGGCCCACGCGTGGGAGTACGGGTTCATCGTGCGGTACGAGCAGGTGGGTACGCCGGTCACCGGCTACGCGCCCGAGCCGTGGCATCTCCGCTACGTCGGGGTCGACCTCGCCGCGGCCTATCACGACGGCGGATTCCACACGCTGGAGGAGTTCTTCGGGCTCCCGGCGGCGCCCGACTACGCGCACTGAGACATCGGGGAAGGCCCCGGTTGCGGCATCCGACAACCGCGGTACCCAGTGTCACGATGTTTGGGATGCATTCTCACAACGTCCTGTCCGAGGCGATGTCCGACACGTAGAATCGCCGGAGCAACGATGCACGATACGTTCAGGAGGACGGCATGGAACGCGACATCTACGACGAGGATCACGAGGCATTCCGGGACCTGGTCAAGGACTTCGTCAAGCGCCACGTGACAGGTGAGGCGATCGAGAAGTGGGACGCCGCGGGTGAGATCGACCGGGCGACCATGCTGGCTGCCGGCGAGGCAGGACTGATCGGACTGTCGGTCCCCGAGGAGTTCGGCGGCGCCGGGATGCTGCAGGATTACCGCTTCCGCACGGTCGTCATGGAGGAGGTCATCGCCGCGGGCGCCGGCTCGCTCGCAGGCGCCTTCGGCATCCAGGACGACCTGGCCGTGCCGTACCTCGTGCACATGGGAACGCAGGAGCAGAAGGAGAAGTGGCTGCCCCGGATGGCCACGGGTGAAGTGCTCGGCGCACTCGCCATGACCGACCCGGGGGCGGGTTCGGACCTCCGCGGCATCAAGACCAACGCCAAGAAGGTCGACGGCGGTTACATCCTCAACGGCGCGAAGACGTTCATCTCCTCGGGCACGACAGCCGACGTCGTCGTGACCTTCGTCAAGACCGGTGAGGGCAACCGTCCTGACGCGTTCAGCCTGCTGCTCGTCGAGAAGGGCATGGAGGGCTTCGACCAGGGCAAGAAGCTCAGCAAGATGGGCTTCCATGGCTGGGACACGGCCGAGCTGAGCTTCACTGACGTGTTCGTCCCCGACGAGAACCTCATCAGCGGCAAGGAGGGTCAGGGCTTCATCCAGCTGATGCTGAACCTGCCGCTCGAGCGTCTCTCGATCGGCGTTGCCGCGGCCGCAGCCGCGCAGGCCGCTTTCGACTGGACCGTCGCCTACACGAAGGACCGGGAGGCGTTCGGCGAGCGCATCGCCGACTTCCAGAACACCCGCTTCCGGCTCGCCGACATGGCGGCGACCACCGATGCGATGTGGGCGTACATCGACCGCGCGCTGCTCGCCTACAAGAACAGCACGCTCACCGCCGAGGACGCGGCGAAGGTCAAGTTCTGGGCTACCGAGCGCGAGTGGGAGGTGCTCGACACGGGCGTGCAGCTGCACGGTGGCTACGGCTACATCATGGAGTACCCGATCGCCCGCGCCTTCACAGATGCTCGGGTGCACCGCATCTACGGCGGCACGAACGAGATCATGCGCGATCTCGTCGGCCGTCAGATCGCCGGCAAGCGCTGACGCACGGCTCTGGAGAGGCCCCGGATGCTCTGGCATCCGGGGCCTCTTCGCGTGCAGCCGAGGACGCTGCGGTGCTCGGATGCTCGAAGGAAGCGGGTGGTACCGTCGGTACTACCGAAGTAGTATTACTGCATGTCCACCGCAAAAGTCAGCCTCAGTCTGAGTGAGAGCGATCTGGCGTTCCTCGACACCCAGACCCTCGAAGGCGGGTACCCCTCGCGCTCGGCCGTCGTGCACGCGGCGGTTCGCCTTCTTCGTGAGAGCCGTCTCGCCGACGCGTACGCCGAGGCCTACGCCGAGGGATACGACGACGAGTGGGATTCCGCGGCCGACGATGGCCTGGCCACCGCGTGAGCGACAGCGCGGTCTCCCTGCTTCGTCGTGGTCAGATCATCCTCGTCTCGTTCGACCCCACGGTCGGGTCCGAGGCGCGGAAGACGCGACCGGCCGTGCTCGTGAGCAACAACACGGCGAACGCGGTCGCTGCGCGACGCCCGCAGGCCACGGTCACCGTCGTGCCGGTGACGTCGAACGTCACGCGGGTGCTGCCGTTCCAGGTGCTGCTTCCCGCCGCTGCCACCGGGCTGGATCGTGATTCGAAGGCGCACGCGGAGCAGGTGCGGACCATCTCGACCGCGCGCATCGTCCGTCCGCTCGGCTGGGTGCCGGCCGAGTTGATGGGGGAGATCGACGAGGCGCTGCGCGTGCATCTGTCGCTCTGAAGCCCCGCGGGGGTTCCACTTGTACCGGCCGCCGCGGCGCTCCCCGCGTTGCTCCGGGGTCGGATCGACCTCCGGGGGCACTTGCTGTTCCGGGAAATACCTGACCAGCTGAGATAAATCCGAGTTGAGAGCAGGCGTCGGAGAATTTCCTGACTTGTCTCTTCAGGGGATACAAGTATCGGTCCATGATCGATACATGTCCGGACAGGAGAGTCCGGCTCGGGAACGCAGATGTTCCCGCACCCGCTCACCGAAGAGGCCGGAATGTCCACTCTCAGCCTGCCGCTGCTCGACCGCACGTCGACGGCTCCGATCTGGTTCCAGATCATGCGCGCCATCGAAGCCGAGATCGCCCAGGGCACCTGGGGACCGGGTGATCGCCTGCCCAGCGAGAACGAGCTGCGGGAGCACTTCTCGGCCTCGCGCACCTCGATCCGCGACGCGCTGTCCCGGCTGGAGAGCGCCGGCATCATCTCCCGACAGCAGGGCAAGGGCGCCTTCGTGGAACGAGCCCAGGGTCCGTCGGCCTGGACGCTCCCCTCGGCCCCGAGCCTTCTCGGCGAGTACAGCGAGGACGGCCGCAGCGCCCTGAGCTCGGAGATCCTCCGTGCCGGCATCGAGCCGCTTCCCTCGTGGGCCGCAGCGGTCGTCGGACGCGACTCTCCCGACGGCACGGGCTTCGTGCTGGAGCGCGTGCGCGCCGTGGGCTCGCGCACCGCCGTGCACGTGATCAACTATCTGCCGTCGCGCTTCGCCGGGGTGTTGCCCGACCTCCGCGACCCCCGCGCGAGTCTCTACGCCGCGATCAGGAACGTCGCCGGCGTCCGCATCGCCCGCATGCACAGGACGATCGAGGCCGTCGCCGCCGATCGGGCGCTCGCGGGCCTGCTCGAGGTCGAGCCGGGGCATCCGATCGTCGTCGTCGAGGCCGTCGCCTATGACCAGAGCGGCCAGCCCATCGACTTCTCCCGCGCCTCCGTGCGCACCGATCGCCTCCGCGTCAGCGTCGACACCGGTTTCGATGCGGGAGGCATCTCGACCGAGACCGCCTCCGGTCGTTACCCCGCCGCTCTGCGCTGACCCACCCACTCACGAACCCCGGGAGCCCTGCACATGACCGACCACCGCATCCTCGTCATCGGCGACAGCTACATGACCGCCGAGATCTTCACCCGCGCCTTCGCGCAGCGGGGTCTCGCCGTCGACGCGACGACGATGACGATCACGACGCCGACGTGGGACACCTCCTCCATCCGGGAGTACGAGGGGGACCCGGCGGAGGTCGCGAGCCTCGGCCGCGGCTACGACGTCATCGCCTTCCACGCGGCGCCTGTGACCGCCGACGTCCTGGCCGCGCTCCCCGACCTGCGCCTCGTCGGATGCGCACGCGGCGGCCCCGTCAACGTCGATCTCGATGCGGCGCGCGAGCGCGGGGTGCGCGTGACCACGACCCCGGGGAAGAACGCGGATGCCGTCGCCGACCTCACGATCGGGTTCCTGATCTCCCTCGTGCGCAACGTGCCGGCGTCGCTGCGCGACGTGGACGAGCGGGTCGCCGACGGCCGTCCGCTCGCCGAATCGACTTTCGAGGGTGCCCGCTGGTTCGGCCGCGAGGTGAAGGGACTGCGACTCGGTCTCATCGGCTACGGCAACGTCGCCCGCCTGGTCGCGGCTCGGGCGCGGGCGCTCGGCGCGACCATCACCGCGTACGACCCCTTCGTCGATCCGACCTCGGTGGCGGATGCCACGATCGTCTCCGACCTCGACGCGCTGCTCTCCGCGAGCGACGTCGTCAGCGTGCATGCGCGAGCCACCGACGAGAACCGCCACATGATCGGCGCCGCGCAGATCGCCCGCATGTCGGAGGGGTCGTTCCTCATCAACACCGCCCGGGAATCGCTCGTCGACGAGCACGCGCTCCTCGAGGCGCTGCGCAGCGGCCACCTCGCCGGCGTCGCCCTCGACGTGAACGAACCCGATGGACCGTGGCGGGAGCTCGTCGCGGAACCGAACCTCATCCTCACGCCCCATCTGGCCGGCGCGACGAACGAGACGCTCGTCCGCGGTGCGGACATGCTCGCCGCCGAGGTCGAGAGCTTTCTCACGGATGGGAGCCTGCGATGGGAACGATGACGGACGTCTTCCTCGCCATCGATGCCGGTACCGGATCGGCGCGAGCGCTCGCCTTCGACATCGAGGGCCGACTGGTCACCCGAGCAGCGCGCGAGTGGACGCACACCGCCGTACCGGGGCACCCCGGCGGCACGGTCTTCGACACCGAGAGCGGATGGAGGGCCATCGCCGCCGCCGTCTCGGAGGTCGTGGCGCACCTCGGCGGGCGGCGCGTCGCGGCCGTGGCAGCGTCGAGCATGCGGGAGGGATTCGTCCTGTACGACGCCGCGGGCCGCGAGCTCTGGGCCTGCCCGAACACCGACGGTCGGGCACGCGCGGAGGCCGACGAACTGGTCGCCGAAGGTGTGGCCGACGAGGTGTACCGCACGGCGGGGGACTGGGTGTCGATCACGGCCCCGGCCCGCCTGCGGTGGATCGCCCGCCACGAGCCCGACCTCTTCGCGCAGGCGCGCCACTTCGGGATGTTGAGCGACTGGGTCACGACGCGCCTGACGGGCGAGTTCGTCACCGAGCCGACCAGCGGCTCGAGTTCGGCGCTGTTCGACCTGCGGTCGAGGAACTGGTCGGACGAGCTCGCGCGACTCGTGGGCGTGGACCGCAGCATCCTCCCTCCCGTGGTCGAATGCGGTGAGGTCGTCGGAATCGTCACACCCGCCGCGGCAGCCGCCACGGGACTCCCGGTGGGCACGCCCGTCGTGACCGGTGGCGCCGATACCCAGCTCGCGCTCCACGGCATCGCGGCCCGCGAAGGGGTGCCGACGATCGTCGCCGGCACGTTCTGGCAGACCACGGCCGTCACATCGGAACCGCTGATCGACCCGGAGCGGCGACTGCGCACGCTCTGCCACGTCGATCCGGGAACCTGGATGGTCGAGGGGATCGGCTTCCTCTCGGGACTCGCGATGCGCTGGTTCCGCGATGCGATGTGCCCGGATGCCGCCGAGCTCGGACGCGCAGCCGGAACGTCCGCGTTCACCGTCATGGAGGAATGGGCCGCGGCGGTTCCGGCAGGCGCCAACGGTGTCGTCGCGACCATGGCGAATGTGATGCAGGCGGACGCCTGGCATCACGCGGCCCCCGCGTTCGTGGGCTTCGACATCAACGACGCGGCCCGCTCGTCACGGGGAGCATTCGTCCGCGCGATCGAGGAATCAGCCGCGATCGTGGCCGGCGCGCACCTCGACATCCTCGCTTCCCTCACCGGCGGCCGAGCGGTCGCCGAAGGATCGGTCACCTTCACCGGCGGCTCGAGTGCGGGCGCTCTCTGGCCGCGGGTGATCGCCGGGGTGACCGGACTCGACACCCGCGTGACCCCTGCGCCGGAAGCCACCTCGTACGGCGCCGCCCGCCTGGCCGCGCGCGGTGTGGGCGCCGCCCTGCCGCCGATGGGCGATCCCGACCGCATCGAGCGTGTCGACCCCGGCGAGCACGAGCAGTACCGCGCGGTGACCGAGCGCTGGCACCGCGTGTACCGCGACATGCTCTCGATCTCAGGCCCCGACCTGCTCCCGCTCTTCACCCCACCGGGTGCCGCCCGCGGCCCCCACGACCTTTCCCCCACCCGACTCTCGCCCGTCGGCCACGCCGGCTGACGACCACCAGAAGGAGACACCATGGCAGACCTCGAAGGCAACGCCGCAGCGAAGAAGTTCCACTCCGAGACACCGGCCGTGCGCTTCTCGCAGAACATCCGCGGGGCCGCGAACCTCGACTGGGGCATCCAGAACCGCCTCTCCCGCATCCTCGACCCCGACACCGGCCGCACGGTCATGCTGGCGTTCGACCACGGATACTTCCAGGGACCGACGTCCGGCCTCGAGCGCATCGACCTGAACATCGCCCCGCTCGCCGAGTACGCGGACGCCGTGATGTGCACCCGCGGTGCGCTGCGCACCTCCGTTCCGCCGGCCACGCGCGCCGGTCTCGTGCTCCGCGCCTCGGGCGGGCCGTCGATCCTCAAGGACCTCTCCGACGAATACACCGCGATGGCGATGGCGGATGCCGTGCGCATCAACGCCGACGCCGTGGCCGTGCAGGTCTTCGTCGGCGGTGAGCACGAGAGCCGCAGCATCCGCAACCTCACGACGCTCGTCGACGAGGGCTACGCCGCCGGGATCCCGGTGCTCGGGGTGACGGCGGTCGGCAAGGAGCTCGTCCGTGATGCCCGCTACCTGGGCCTCGCCACCCGCATCATCGCCGAGCTCGGCGCCCAGCTCGTCAAGACCTACTACTGCGACGAGGGCTTCGAAGACGTGGTGGCGGGCTGCCCGGTGCCGGTGATCATGGCCGGGGGGAAGAAGCTCCCCGAGCTGGAAGCCCTCACGATGGCGTCGAACGCGGTCCGCGCGGGCGCTGCCGGCGTCGACATGGGGCGCAACATCTTCCAGAGCGCGGATCCTGCGGCGATGATGCGCGCAGTCCGCGCGGTCGTCCACGACGACGCCGCTCCCGCCGACGCGTACGAGCTGTTCCGCGAGGCGACCGAGACGCGGGTGCTCGCATGAGCGCCGACGTGCTCCGTGCCGCCGATGCCGCGCTCCGGTTCGGCGACTGGGGGCCGGGTTACCTCGCCCAGAGCGACGACGCCGCGTTCGGCGTGGTCGTGCTGCGGCCGGGCGACGAGTTCGGCAATCACCTGCACGAGCACCACACGGAGTCCTTCGTGGTGCTGGAAGGGCGCGCCGAGATCTGGCTCGATCGCGACACCCGCAGGGTCGTCTCGGTCGGTGATGTGCTCCGCGCCGAACCGCACGAGGAGCATTTCGTACGCAACCCGTTCGACGAGACATTCCGAGCCGTCTTCGTGAAGACCCCCTGGGTCGATGGCGACAAGGTCGATCGCCCTTGGACGCCGGACCCCGAATCCGCATCCTGACCGCTTCACCCCCTCACCCGAAGAAGAACATCGAAAGGACAGCACCATGAGTGTGCAACGACGCTCCTCATCCCTCGCGCGCTACGCGCGTCGCTCCCTGCCCGTCATCGCCCTGGCTTCCGTCGCGGGCCTCGTGCTCGCGGGCTGCTCCGGCGACGCCGGCGGATCCTCCGGCGACGGTGGTGACAAGACCCTCAAGGTCCTGATCGCTGCTCCGCAGGAGGGGGCCGGCAAGATCCTCGAGGCCGATTTCGAAGCCGAGACCGGTGTCGAGGTCGAAGTCGAGGTCGTGCCCTACGACCAGATCCAGACCAAGGCGGTCCTCGACGCACAGTCCGGAACCAACAACTACGACGTCATCCAGTACTGGTACACGTCGGTCGGCGCGCTCGCCGACGCCGGTGCGCTCGCCGACATCACCGACTGGGTCGAATCCGACGAAGACATCGACTCGTCCGACTTCATCGAGGCGATCTTCGGCCCGTACTCGCAGTACGAGGGAGGCACCTACGGCCTGCCGATCGACGGCGACACGCACGTGCTCTTCTACAACAAGGCGATCTTCGAGCGGAACGGCGTCGAGGTGCCGACCACGTGGGACGAGTACATCGAGGTCTCGAAGAAGATCACCGATGCCGAGAAGGCGGACGGCGTGTACGGCAACGCCCTGCTCGGCTCGAAGAGCGCGTTCAACATCGGCTCGACCTTCTTCAACCGTCTCGCCACGATGTCGCCCGATCCGATAGACCCGCAGATGCCCCAGCTCGACACCGAGTACGCGGTCGCGGCCGCGCAGTCGATGCTCGACGCCGCCCCCTCGGCCCTGCCCAGCCCGCTGGAGATCGGGTTCGAGCAGGCGCTGCCGCAGTTCCTCTCGGGGTCCGTCGGCATGATCGAGTTCTGGACCGACCTCGGTGTCTTCGCGCAAGATCCCGAGCAGTCGAAGATCGTCGACGGCTGGGGTGTGGCACCGCTGCCCATCGGGCCGGAGGGCAAGATCTCCGGAGCGCTGAACGCCGGATGGGCGATGGGAATCAGCCCCAACGCGAGCGATGAGGAGCTCGCCAAGGACTTCGTGGCCTTCGCCTCCTCGAAGGAGACCAACGAGAAGCTGATCACGACGACCGGCTCCGGAGTGGATCCCACCCGGACCTCGACGCTGGAGAGCCCGGAATACGTCGAGTTCGCCCCCGAGGTGTCGGCGGTCGCCGCGCAGGTCCTGCCGAACGCGCAGTCGTGGCCCACGTCGCCGCAGGCACCGGAGATGATCCAGTCGCTGAGCGACAACCTCGCGCTCATGCTCCAGGGGAGCCTGACCGCCGAACAGGCGATGCAGCAGACCTGGGACTCCTGGCAGTCCCTGGCCGGCTGATCCGCTCGTCGAACCCGAAAGGACCGCTCATGTCGCAGCCCGTCACCCACCGACGCGTCTCCCGACGTGCGTCGTGGACGGGGCGCGCCCTGCTCGCCCCCGCCGTCATCGCGATCGTCATCATCGCGATCTACCCGCTCGGCTACATCGTCGCCGCCTCCTTCTCGGAGTCGTCGCTGGGACGTCCGTTCTCGGAATGGGTCGGGTTCGACAACTTCGCGGCGCTGCTGGGGGACGGGATCACCCTCCCGTCCCTCGGCAGGTCGCTCCTCTTCGCCATCCCGTCGGCGCTCATCGCGCTGATCGCAGGGTTGGCGGTCGCGCTCTCGCTCGATGCGGCCGTCAAGGGCGGGCGCATCATCCGGGTGCTGCTCCTGCTCCCGCTGATGACACCGCCGGTCATGGCCGGAGTCATCTGGAAGCTCATGCTGGCCCCCACGGGCGGGCTGCTCAACAACATCGGGCAATCGCTCGATCCGGGCTCCGAGCCGTTCCTGTTCCTCGGGTCGAGCCCCGCCGCGATGATCTCGGTGATCACGGTCGACGCCTGGCAGTGGACGCCGTTCTGCGTCCTGCTGGTGTTCGCCGCGCTGCAGACATTGCCCACCGAGGTGTACGAGGCCTCGCAGGTCGACGGCGCCGGAGTGTGGCAGACCTTCTGGCGCATCACCCTCCCGCTGGTGCTGCCGAGCCTGATCACGGTCCTCCTGCTGAAGCTCGTCGTCTCGTTCAAGGTCTTCGACCTCGTGTTCATCATGACCAGCGGCGGGCCGGGCTTCGACACCACCGTCAGCAGCTACGAGATCTATCGCACCGGTCTGCAGACCTTCGATGTGGGGGCGGCGGCCGCGCAGACCATCGCCTTCCTCGTCCTGGTCACCATCGTCATCCTGCCGCTCAACGCCGTGCGGCAGCGCCTGCACAAGGAGAGTTGACCATGTCGCTCATGCTCCGCGCATCCGATCGCCTCGAGGAGAGCGCGACCGAGACGCTCATCGTCCCCTCCGCCCGTCGCCGAGGGCGCTCCAAGGTGCGCACGTCGAGCACGTCGCGCCCCGGGCGTCCGTCCGCACTGGTCACGGCGGTGAAGTGGGCCGTGATCGTCGTCGCGATCACGCTCGCGCTCCTGCCCGTGCTGTACATGGTCGGCATGTCGTTCAAGAGTCCGGACGACATCCTGTCGACACGGATCCTCCCCTCGCGTCTCGCGTTCGAGAACTGGACCGCGGCCTTCGAGAACTGGCCGATCCTCACCTACCTGCGCAACTCGTTCGGCGCGGCGATCATCGCCGTGCTGGTGTCGCTCCTCGTGTCGATCCCCGCGAACTACGCGATGGCCCGGCTGCGCGCCGGCGGGAAGCAGACGCTCGGGCTGATCGTCTCGGCCTACGTCGCCCCGCCGGTCGTCGCGATCATCCCGCTCTTCGTGCTGGTGCGCTCGGCGGGGCTGATGGACTCGGTTCTCGGACTCGGGATCGTCGAGGGTCTGCTGCTCACGCCGGTCGCCGTCTGGCTGCTGGACGGCTTCTTCCGCGCGATCCCGTTCGAGATCGACGAGGCGGCGCAGATCGACGGATGCGGACCGCTCCGCACGCTGTGGGCGGTGATCCTGCCGCTCACCGCGCCGGGGATCGTCGCGGTCTCGATCATCGTGTTCATCCTCGCGTACAACGACTTCCTGATCCCGCTGCTGCTCACGCAGAGTGTGGACTCCCAGACGCTCCCGGTCGGCATCGCCCTGATGCAGGGCGGCCGCGAGGTGATGTTCGGGCAGATGGCGGCCGCGAGCCTGTCCGGGTTGATCCCCATCTATCTGCTGGCGCTCTTCCTGCAGAAGTGGCTCGTCGGTGGGTTGACGCAGGGGAGCGTGAAGTAGCGGGGTTGTCGGCGGTCTGTGATGACCTGTTGTGCCTGTTGTGGCGTACGTGGATAGCTTCGAAGCTGGCGAGTCCTCTGGAGGAGAGGTCGCGAGCGTGCTGTGGCGGGATTCGGCAGAATTCTGGCATTCGATGCGAACAAAGCTGCGAAGGTAGCGTGTTAGTCGGTTAGAATGAAGCATGTCCACTTTGACCGGGTTGCGCGAGGCGATGAGTCACCTCGGCGAGGCGTGGGCGGGTGCCGGGGAGGCGGGGGTTCTGTCCCGGGCGCAGTTGATCGCGGTCAGTGACGCGATGGGTGCGCTGCAGCGGCGGGTGGATGCGATGCATGTCGAGGTCGCCGCGCGCCTCGCCTACGAGTCGCGGCCGGAGTTGGGGGCGGAGAGCCTGGCGAAGCAGCAGGGGTTCCGCACGGCGGCGGCGTTGATCGCCGCGACCAGCGGGGTTTCCACGGGCGATGCGGCCCGGTTGGTGAAGGTCGGCGAGGCGACAGCGCCGCGTGCGGACCTGTTGGGGGCGCGGTTGCCGGCACGGTATCCGGTGGTGCGGGAAGCGCTGCGCGCGGGCGTGCTGGGCGCGCAGGCGGCGGCGATGATCATCGGAATGCTGGACCGGTGCCGGGTTGCGGCCGGGGTGGAGCGGGTCGCGGAGGCGGAACGCCTGCTGACCGAGGCCGCGGTCGGGTTGGCGCTGGACCATGTCCGCCGGCTCGTCGTCCGGGTGGAGGCGTGGCTTGACCCTGACGGTGTCGAGCCGAAAGAAGAGGAGCGGCGCGGGAAGAGGTCGTTGACGATGTTCGAGCGCGGCGGGATGCTGCACCTGAACGCGCGCCTGGATGCCGAGACCGCCGCCCCGATCGTCGCCGCGATCCGCGGGTTCGTCACCGCGGCGTTCGCCGCCCGGCAGGGTGCTCCCGACACTGATGCTCCGGATGCGGACCGGCGCACGGTCCCGATGATCCAGGCCGATGCGCTCGCGGTGTTCTGCGCGCACGTCCTCGGCTGTGAGAAGCGGGTCCCGGTCGCCGGGGCAACCGTGATCGTCCGGATGCGTGTCGAAGACCTCGAATCCGGCACCGGGTCGGCGACCGTGGATGGTCTGGACCAACCGGTCAGTATCGGAGCGGCACGGCGGATGGCCGCCGGCGGTGGCATCATCCCTTGCGTCCTCGGAACGGACAGCGAAGTGTTGGACTGGGGGCGGGAGAAACGCCTGTTCACCCGGGCGCAACGCCTCTCCCTCGTGGAACGTGATGGCGGGTGCGCGATGTGCGGGCTCCCCCCGGAGATGACCAAAGCACACCACATCCGCTGGTGGAAACGCGACCACGGGCCCACCGACCTGTCCAACGGGGTGTTGCTGTGTGAGACCTGCCACCACCGCATCCACGACAACGGATGGGCCATCCGCATCGAAGGGCGCGGGCAGGGGCACGGAATCGGGGGACGAGTATGGTTCCTCCCGCCGCCGCACGTCGACCCCACCCGCACCCCACGACTCGGCGGACGCGCCCGCTTCGACATCGCCGCATGAGACACGCCTGCGCGGATGGGGCTCGGGCAGCGGTCGCGGCCGGCATCACCTCAGGATCGCTGCGAACCGCGCCCGCCGACGCCGGCCTTCCGGAGCCGGTCGGCGATGACGATACCGAGGGCTGTTCCGCCCACGCAGCTTGCCATCGTCACCGCGAAGAACGCGACCTGCGCGAAGAGGGTCATCGAGCCGAGATCGAACCACGCCCACGCCGAGATCGGGTAGACGATCCCCACCGCGACGGCGCCGACGTAGTGCATCCAGGTGCCCCAGTAGCGCCACAGCACGAACAGGAACGGCAGCTCGGTGAACGCCGCCCACCAGAGGTTGGTCAGCACGCTGCCGAACCCGTAGCCCGAGAAGGGCACGAGCACGAGACCGGCGATCAGAGCCACGAGCAGTCCGACGAGCGGACGCCGCAGCAGGCGAAGCGCGATCACCGACGGCAGCAGCCACAGCCCGGCGAGCGCCATGCCGACGAAGGGCAGCGGACCGGTCAGCAGCGTCGAGAGCCAGTTCATCGGCGCGAGCAGCACCGCTCCGGCGACGCCGAGGGCGGCACAGGTCAGCAGGATCGCGGTGGGAAACCGGAACCGCCGACGGGGGCCCGACCCACGAACGACAGCATCCACTCCGCTCATGCCAGCGGCTCCGCTGCCGCCTCGCGAGCGGCCTTCGACGCGGGTGAGGCTGCGCCGATCCTCCAATACCCGCAGAAGCTGACCGCGTTCTTGTCGACACCGCGCTCGCCCACCAGGTGCTTGCGAGCGCCCGAGGCGAGTGCCTGCTCGCCGGCCGCATACGCGTGGAACGGGGCATCCGGCAGCGCGGTGCGGCCCAGCGCCTGCAGCGCCAGCGCACCGGGAGCGACATCGTGAGGCCGCACGAGCCAGACGACCTCGAGACCGGACGGATGCGGGAACTCCAGCGCATCCTCCTCGCTCGGCACCTCGATGATCGCCGTGCCGGTGGCATCCGCGGGCAGCGAGGCACTGATCGAGGCGATCGCCGGCAGCGCCGTCTCATCGCCGACCAGCACCACGCGGTCCGTGCCGCGCTGCGGGTTGAAGGTGAGCCCCTCGTCGATGATCAGCACGTGCTCGCCCGGCTGGCAGGTCTCCGCCCAGCGCGACGCCGGGCCGGCCGTGCCGTCGGCCGCCGAGCCGTGCAGCACGAAGTCCACGTCGATCTCGGCGCCGGCCTCCGCCGTCGCCGCACGATAGGCGCGCACGCTGTAGTTGCGCATCACGGGGCGTTCGCCGTCGGGGATGCGCAGGAACTTCAGATACCCGAACATCTTGTTCGCCTTGGCGGGCACCCGCTCGAGGCCGGCGTCGCCGCCGATCGGCAGGAACAGGCGGAACCACTGGTCGAAGCCCATCGGGCGGAACTTCTCGATCTCGCCGCCGCCGAGAGTCACGCGGATCCAGTGCGCCGAGAGGCGCTCCGAGCGCAGGACCGTCAGATGGATGAGCTCGGTCGTCTCGGGCTTGACCATCTTGCTGTATGCCATGGGGCGCCTTTCAGGGAAGCTGCCAGGGGAAGAAGGCGACGAAGATGGCGGCGGACGCCAGCAGTGTCACGAGAGTGAAGACCGTGTCCCGCGTGCGGAACGGCACGAGATGCCGCTCGGTGCGGGTGGGATGAGCGCCGAACGCCCGGGAATCCATCGCCAGGGCGACGCGCTCGGCATGGCGGATGGCCCCGGCGAGCAGCGGCACGATGTAGCCCCAACCGCGCGCGATACGGGCGAACGGTCCGCGCCCGCCGTGGTACCCGCGCACCCGATGCGCCGCGCGGATCACGGCCAGCTCATGCCCGAATCGCGGCACGAACCGGAACGCCGCGAGCGCCGTGTAGCCGACGCGGTAGGGCACCCGGAGCTGCTGCACGCTCGCCCGTACGAGGTCGGGGCCGCTGGTGGTGAGCCCGCCGACGAGGGCGAGCGCCATGATCGAGCCGAGCCGCAGCGCGGTCGCCGCGCCGATCACCAGAGCGCCGCTGTACAGCGTCCAGTCGCCGATCCACACCACCGGCGTGCTGCCGTCGACGAGCCCGGCATCCACCCACAGCGAGAATCCGACCGCGACCAGCAGCATCCCGGCCGGGAGTCCGAGAAGCAGCAGAGCGAGCAGACGTCGCGTGAGGCGGGCGCCGACCAGGATCAGCGCGTATGCGAGCACGAGGAACGCGGCCGGGGTGGCGAGGTCGCGGACGAACACGAGCAGCACCATCGCCGGGGCGAAACCCGCGACCTTGGCGAGCGGATTCAGGGCGTACAGGAACTGCCGGGGCGAGGTCGCCGTCATCCGGGCGTACGGGTCGAAAGCGCGATCTCCTGCGGTGGGAGTGCTGCGGGTGGCGCTGCCCGTGACGTCGGCGCTCACCGGGTCACCTCGAGTCCCGCGGATGCCAGCACGCGCTGCAGCGCGGGCATGCGGAGCCCGGCGTCGGCGAACAGCTGCTGGTCGCGGAACAGCGCTGCGGTGGCGCCCGCCGCCCGCACCTGCCCGCCGGCGAGGAGCACGACGTGCGTGCTGTGCTCTGCGACGAGCTGCAGGTCGTGCGTGACGATCACGATCGTCGTGCCCTCGGCACGGAGATTCTGCAGGAGGGCGAGGAGCTCGGCCGCCCGTGCGCGGTCCTGCCCGAAGGTCGGCTCGTCCAGCGCGAGGACGCGCGGCCGCGTGATCAGAGCCGTCCCCACCGAGAGCCGTCGCTTCTCGCCTCCTGACAGGAGGAACGGGTGCACGTCCGCCTTGTGCTCGAGGCCGAACCGCGCGAGCATCTCCTCGACGCGCGCGGCGATCTCCGCGTCCGGCACGTGCCGCAGCCGCAACCCATGCGCCAGCTCGTCGAAGACCGTGTGCGCGATGAACTGGTGCTCGGGGTTCTGGAACACGAATCCGATGCGCGCGGCGAGGTCGCGAGGTGAGGCCGTGCCCGGATCGATGCCGTCGACCGACACCTGACCCCGCGGGGGTGGTACGACGCCCGCGAGAGCCTGGATCAGTGTCGTCTTGCCGGCACCGTTCGCGCCGACGATCGCGGTGAGGCTTCCGGGCTCGAGGTCGAGGTCGATCCTGTGCAGGATCTCGGTCCGCCGGCGCCGCACGGTCAACCCGCGGGCGCGGATGATCGGCTCGGGTCGGCTGGCGTCCGCGCGTTTCGCGTCGCTGCCCTCATCGCCAGCCGAGCCAGCCGAGCCAGTCGAGCCAGCCGAGCCAGTCGAGCCAGCTGAAACGCCCTTCCGATCAAGCCCTGCGGCGAGCTCATCCGGAGTCAGCGGCAGCGGATCGAACGAGAGGCCCTGATCCCGCAGCCGGAGCGCGGCCAGCGTCGCTGCCGGCAGCCAGACACCCATGCCGACGAGCTCGTCGGCATGCGCGCGGATGATCTCGCCCGCCGGCCCGTCGAACACGACCCTGCCGTCGCGGTCGAGCACGATCGTGCGCGTCACGAAGTCCATCGCCGCGTCGAGGTTGTGCTCGACGAGGAGGATCGCGCGGTCTCCGGCGGCGACCACATCCGCCAGCGCCGCATAGACGTCGTCGATGCCCTGCGGATCGAGGTTGGCGGTCGGCTCGTCGAGCACGATCAGCGGCGAATCCATCGCGAGGGCGCAGGCGATCGCGAGCCGCTGCCGTCCGCCGCCGGACAGGTGGTCCGGGTTCTCGTCCCGCCGATCCCAGAGCCCGACCCGGCGCAGCGCCGCTTCGACGCGACCCCGCACGACGTCGAGTGCGAGCAGGAGATTCTCCGGGCCGAACGCGACTTCGTCGTAGACGGTGCCGGTGACGATCTGCGAGTCCGGGTCCTGGAACACCATCGCGACGTGCGTGCTCAGAGCGGCGGGCTGCGCGGCGGCGGTGTCGATTCCGCCGGCCTCGACGGTGCCGACCATGGTCGCCGGCAGGGCATGCGGGATCAGGCCGTTGAGGGCGAGCGTGAGCGTCGACTTGCCGGATCCGGAGGGTCCGAGCAGGAGGACGACCTCGCCGGGGCCGATGTCGAACGTCACGTCGCGCGGCGAGGGGTGCGCGGCATCGGCGTGGGTGAGCGAGAGCTCACGCACGCTCAGCAGGGGCGCAGATGGGCGCACGGCGGAGTCCCGGGTCGACGGATCGTACCCGTCTAACTTAGCTGAGCCTTACCTGATCCGCCATCGACCGGCACGGGGCGACCGGCGCCCAGGCGACCGGTGCCGAGGGGTCAGTGCCGAGCGACTCCGGCCCGGCGCAGCGCCGAGCCGATCGCGAGCCCCACTGCGGTCCACGCGATCGGGCCGAGCACCGAGATCGCCAGGTACAGGATCTGCGCCCACGGCGCCATGACCGACAGGTGCGCGGCGAAGAACACGACGACCGCGACGATGACCCCGATCACGGCGGCCGAGATGAAGAAGCGCCACGGCCCCCAGGCGCGATAGCGGGTGAGGGCGGCGACGCCCTCCTGGATGAGGCCGAACAGCAGGGCCGTGCCGATGAACCGCAGCGCCCACGCCGGGTTGAAGGCACTCGCGATCAGCGCCGCGAACACGTGCGTGATCAGGGCGACGAGCGGGAGCCGCAGCACCTCCTGGGCGATGATCCCCGGCAGCACGTGCGAGCCGAGCACGAGTCCGTAGAGGAAGAGGAGGGGGCTCGCCAGCAGCACGGGAGTCACCCATCCGGCGATGCCCGCGAGGATGCCCGTGGCCACTCCGATCGCTGCGCAGACGAGCAGTACTCGAGTCGACAGGAGGGGGGTGCGGGCCACCTCTCCAGCTTACTGTCGACCTATCGGGAGGGAGGCCGTGGATAACCCTGGCCGATCGGCGAAGGCCGGTTGGCCGATCGGCCAGTTCTCTCTCCGGCGGCGAAGAGCGGGACTATGTTGGCCGCGGTGCAGCAACGCGGTTGCACCGTGATCATCGGGAGCACCACATGGGTCGAACACCCCTCCGGATGGCAGCAGCCACCACCCTGGCGACTCTGTTCATCGCATCGACGGCAACCACCGGCTACGCGGCGACCGGGGAGGTGACGCATCCCGTCCCGGTCGCAGGCACGCCCGGCCACTACATCGTGGTCATGAAGTCCGATCCGCTCGCCAGTTATGAGGGCGACGTCAAAGGCCTGAAGGCGACGAAGCCCGCCGAGGGCGAGCAGCTCGAGACGCAATCGCAGGACTCGCAGCGGTACGTCAAGCACCTGCAGACGCAGCAGACCGACCTGGTCGGCGACATCGGAGTCACGCCCGACAACACCTATCAGGTCGCGCTCAACGGTTTCAGCGCCGACCTCTCCGGTGAGCAGGTCGATGCGCTGCGTGCGTCGAAGGATGTCCTCGGCGTGTACCCGGACGAGGTCCGGCACCCCGACGCGCAGACGTCCACCGACTTCCTCGGCCTCGGCGACGACCGCAAGGGGCGAGGCGGAGTGTGGCAGCAGACCGGCGGCGTCGAGAAGGCCGGCGAGGGCGTCGTGGTCGGCGTGATCGACACCGGCATCGCGCCAGAGCATCCGTCCTTCGAGGGCAAGAAGATCAAGAAGCAGAAGAAGCAGCAGAGCCGACACAAGGGCAACCAGCCCTACACCGACGGCACCAACGTGTACTTCGACAAGTCCGACGGCGGGCAGTTCCAGGCCGCGATGGTCGAAGGCCAGGACTGGGACACGAGCGACTACTCCTCGAAGCTCATCGGCGGACAGTACTTCTACGCCGGGGCCGAGGCCGCCGGATTCGACTTCCAGTACGACTACCTCTCGCCGCGTGACGGCGACGGCCACGGCTCGCACACCGCGAGCACCGCGGCGGGTAACTTCAAGGTCGACGCCGCCATCGAGGGCGTCGACTTCGGGACGGTCTCGGGCGTCGCACCCGGTGCGAAGGTCGCGGCCTACAAGGCCTGCTACGTCGGGCCGGACACGACCGTCACCACCGACGACATCTGCGCGCTGAGCGACCTCGTCGCCGCGATCGACCAGGCGGTCGCCGACGGCGTCGACGTGATCAACTACTCCATCGGCGGAGGGGCGGCGAGCACCGTGCTGTCGCCGGAGGACCTCGCGTTCTTCAACGCCGCGGCCGCGGGTGTCTTCGTCGCGACGAGTGCCGGCAACGACGGCCCCGACCCGGTCACGGCCGACCACGCCTCGCCGTGGTACACGACCGTCGCCGCATCGACCATCCCGACCTGGGAGGGCACCGTGCAGTTCGACGGGTTCGAGCAGGCCGGAGCCTCGGTGAGCGTGCCGTTCGGTGAGAGCGTCACCGGCCCGTCGATCGCCGCGGTGGATGCCGCCGCGGCAGGAGCGGTCGACCCGCAGCTCTGCCTGCCGGGCACCCTCGACCCCGCGAAGGTCACAGGGCGCATCGTGGTCTGCGACCGCGGCGGCAACGCACGCGCCGAGAAGTCGCAGGTCGTGAAGGATGCCGGGGGCATCGGCATGGTCCTCGTGAACGTGCCGGGTGGCGCGGACTCGCTCGACAACGACTTCCACGCCGTGCCGACGGTTCACCTGAACGCCGTACATCGCGCCGCCGTGCTGGCGTACGTCCAGGGCGGGGTCGACCGTCCGATCACCCTCGTCGGGGAGAACACCACGGGCGTGACCACCCCGACGCCGCAGATCGCGGGCTTCTCGAGCCGCGGGCCGATGCTGGCCGACGGCAGTGATGTGCTGAAGCCGGATGTCGCGGCCCCCGGCGTCGCGATCCTCGCGGCGACGAACAACGGACCCGACGAGGAGCCGACCTTCGGCATCCTCTCCGGCACTTCGATGGCCTCGCCGCACGTGGCCGGCCTCGGAGCGCTGTACCTCGGTGAGCACCCGAAGGCGACGCCGGCGGAGATCCGCTCGGCGATGATGACCACCGCGTACGACACCGTGCTCCCCGACGGTTCGAAGAACACCGACCCGTTCGAGCAGGGGGCCGGTCAGGTCGACCCGAAGCGGTACCTGAACCCCGGCCTGCTGTACCTCAACGGGGTCAAGGACTGGGCGGCGTTCCTCGACGGGAAGGGCTTGTCGGACTTCCCGGGGATCGAGCCCATCGACGGCAGCGACCTGAACCAGGCCTCGATCTCGATCGGCTCGCTGGCCAGCGCGCAGACCGTCACCCGCACGGTCACCTCGACCGAGAAGGGCACCTTCACCGCGAAGGCCTCCGTCCCCGGCGTGAACGTCAAGGTCACCCCGCAGCAGTTGAAGTTCGACAGGCCGGGGCAGACCAAGACCTTCACCGTCACGTTCGACAACAAGAGCGCGCCGGTCGAGGAGTGGGCGACCGGTTCGCTCACCTGGAAGAGCGCGAAGAACTCGGTGCGTTCGCCGATCGCGGTGTTCCCGGTCACGGCGGACGCTCCGGCCGAGGTCACCGGCACCGGCGTCGACGGCAGCACGTCCGTGGAGATCACCCCCGGTCTCGACGGCGATCTGGCTCTGAACCTCTCGGGCCTCACCGCCTACGAGCTCCTGACCGACCCGGACAACCCGGTCGAGGGGCACTCGGGCGATGAGAACTCGGGTGATGCGAACAAGGACGTCGCCTGGATCGTGGACGTCCCGGAGGGCACGACGCTCTCCCGGTTCGACCTCGACTCGTCGGACGACGACGGCAGCGACCTCGACCTCACCGTGTACCGCGTGGTGAGCCCGGACGACCTGCGGTATTACGAGAACTGGCAGTCGGCGACCGGCTCGGCGGACGAGCAGGTCACGGTGCCGGCACCGACCGCCGGCACCTATCTGGTGGTGGCGAACGTGTACGCGACGACGGGGCCGATGACGTGGGACATGTCCTACGCCAACGTGCAGCCCGCCGGCGACGGGGCGTTCACCGCGACGCCGAATCCGATCGCCGCGGTCCGCGGTGAGAAGACGAGCTACGACCTCAGCTGGACCGGCCTGACCGCCGGCGCCCGCTATCTCGGACTCGTCCAGTACGGTGACTCGGCCGTCCGCACCGTCGTCACGGTGACGACGCCGGACGCCGCGAAGCAGGCGCCGCCGACGGATGCGCCGGAGACTCCGGCACCCGAGACGAAGGCCCCGGAGACTCCCGCACCGACTCCGGCACCGACCCCGGCCCCGGAGACCCCGGCACCGGAGACGGAGGCCCCGGAGACGCCGAAGCCGGAGTAGCCCCCACAGCACAGCGCCCCGCGGTCTCCCTTCCGCGGGGCGCTGTGTGCGCGCACGGGCATCCGTTCATCGCGTGATCGGCGCCGCTCGTCGCAGCATCCGCTCCCACCAAGGCCTCCGGTCTCCGCGTCTTCCTAACGTGGGGGAACGCAATGTCGCGTATCCCGAGGAGACTCCCATGACCGCACCGGGCACCGAACCCGTCATCGTCACCGACCCGAAACTCCCCTCCGTCGCCCTCACCGAGGAGCATCACGAGAAGGCGAACCGCTGGACCCTGCCGAAGATCATCCTCTGGGCGGCGATCGCCCTGCTGGGTGCTGTGGCCTGGACCATGCTCGCGATCGTGCGTGGCGAGACCGTCAACGCGATCTGGTTCGTGTTCGCCGCGGTCTGCACGTATCTGATCGGCTACCGGTTCTACTCGAAGGTGATCGAGAAGTACATCACGCGGCCCGATGACCGCCGGGCCACCCCCGCCGAGGTCCGCCAGGACGGCAAGGACTACGTCCCCACCGACCGGCGCGTGCTCTACGGCCACCACTTCGCCGCCATCGCCGGCGCCGGACCGCTCGTCGGCCCGGTGCTCGCCGCGCAGATGGGCTACCTGCCCGGCACCATCTGGATCATCGTCGGTGTCGTGCTCGCCGGTGCCGTGCAGGACTACACGGTCCTCTTCTTCTCGATGCGCCGCGGCGGCCGCACGATCGGCCAGATGGCCCGCCAGGAGCTCGGCAAGATCGGTGGCACCGCCGCGATCATCGCCTCGCTGCTGATCATGCTGATCATCGTCGCGATCCTCGCGCTCGTCGTCGTCAACGCGCTCGGCGAAAGCCCCTGGGGTGTCTTCTCGGTCGCCATGACCATCCCGATCGCGCTCTTCATGGGCGTCTACCTGCGCTACCTGCGCCCTGGCAAGGTCACCGAGGTCTCGATCATCGGCTTCGCGCTGCTGATGGCCGCCATCATCGGCGGCGGCTGGGTCGCGGGCACCGAGTGGGGTCAGGCGATCTTCCACCTCGACCGCACCACCATCGCGTGGGGCATCATCATCTACGGTTTCATCGCCGCCGTGCTCCCGGTCTGGCTGCTGCTCGCTCCCCGCGACTATCTGTCGACCTTCATGAAGATCGGCGTGATCGTCATGCTCGCCGGAGCCATCGTCCTGGTGCGCCCCGAGATCACGGTTCCCGCGGTCAGCATCTTCGGCGAGAACGGCATGGGTCCGGTGTTCGCCGGTCCGCTCTTCCCGTTCCTGTTCGTCACGATCGCCTGCGGTGCGCTTTCGGGGTTCCATGCGCTGATCGCGTCCGGAACCACACCGAAGCTCATCGAGAAGGAGCGCCAGACCCGCTTCATCGGCTACGGCGGCATGCTCATGGAGTCGTTCGTCGCGATCATGGCCCTCGTCGCCGCGATCTCGATCGACCAGGGCATCTACTTCGCGATGAACGCGCCGGCCTCGGCGACGGGCGGCACGGTCGAAGGGGCCGTCGCCTTCGTGAACTCGCTGGGCCTGACGGGGGTGAACCTCACGCCCGAGATGCTCACCGGCACGGCAGCGGCGGTCGGCGAGGAGTCGATCGTCTCGCGCACCGGTGGGGCTCCGACGCTCGCCCTCGGCCTCGCGCACATCATGCAGCAGGCCCTCGGCGGTCAGGCGCTCATGGCGTTCTGGTACCACTTCGCGATCATGTTCGAGGCGCTGTTCATCCTCACCGCGGTGGATGCCGGCACCCGCGTCGCCCGCTTCATGCTGCAGGACTCGATCGGCGCCTGGTTCCCCAAGTTCCGCGACGTCTCGTGGCGCCCCGGCGTCTGGATCTGCACGGCGATCATGGTGGCCGGCTGGGGTGCGATCCTCATCCTCGGTGTCACCGACCCGCTCGGCGGCATCAACACCTTCTTCCCGCTGTTCGGCATCGCCAACCAGCTGCTCGCCGCGATCGCGCTCGCCGTGGTGCTGGCCATCGTCGCCAAGCGCGGCCGGAGTTACTTCAAGTGGCTGTGGATCATCGCGCTGCCGCTCGCGTTCACCGCGGTCGTGACCATCACGGCGTCGCTCTACAAGATCCTCTCCCCGGTCCCCGCCATCGGCTACTGGGCGAACCACTTCAAGTACGTGGCGGCCCGCGACTCCGGTGACACCGCGCTCGGTGAGCCGGCGGTTCTCGACGCGGTCATCCGCAACACGGCCGTGCAGGGCACCCTGTCGATCATCTTCGTCACGCTCGCGATCGTCGTGATGGTCACCGCCGTGATCGTCACGGTCAAGGCCATCCGCAACGGCGGCGGCGAGAACACCGAAGACGAGCCGGTCGCCTCGCGCCGCTTCGCTCCGGCCGGGTTCCTGCCGAGCAGCGCGGAACGCGAGCTCGAGAAGCAGTGGGAGCCGATCCTCGCCGACGAGCGCAAGGCGTCGTCCCACTGAGATGGCCGACACCATGAGTCGGACGGATGCCGCGACCACCCTCCTGCGGATCCTGCTGGGCGCCGTGGGGCGGGTGGGCCGCGGCATCCGCTGGTACATGACGAACCTGATGGGCGACAGCGCCTATGCGACCTATGTCGCCCATCAGCGCCGCGTGCACCCCGACGAGGATCCGCTGACCGAGCGGCAGTTCTGGCGGGAGCGGATGGACGACCAGGACCGCAACCCCGGTGCCCGCTGCTGCTGACGCGTACACAACTCCTCAGATCTGCGGCGATTCGTCCCAGGAGCGTCCGGATCAGCACCGGATGACCTTGTTTCTGAGGAGTTGTGCACGGCTCCGTAGGCTGATCCCATGACCGACGTCGTTCTCGCCGCAGTGCTCGGCGTGCTCGGCGGCGTCGTCCTGACGCTGCTGCTGCTGCTCGCTCGCCGTCTCGCGCGCGGGGCGGCCGACCTCGGCAGCGATGCGGAGCAGGCGGCGCTCACCGCGTTGCACCAGGCGAGTCTCGCCGCTCCGCACCTGCGCGCCGGTCTCGCCGCCCCCGATGTCGTCAAGGCCGCGCGCCACCTGCGGGTGCTGCTCGGCAGCGCCGCCGTGGCGATCGTCAGCGCCGATGACACCGTCTCGTTCGACGGCTCGTCCGACGGGCTGGAGTCGGCGGCGGTCCGTATCGCGGCGCAGGTCCGGGCCTCCGGGCGTCGACAGGTGTTCCCCGCGTCGGGGCGCGACGACGACCTCGAGGCCGTCGGGGCGCCGATCCGCGTCGACGGCCGCGTGGTCGGCGTCGTCGTCGCGTTCGCGGCACCCGTCGGGGCAGCGCTCGTGCGGGCCGCCGAAGAGGTCGCCGACTGGTGCGCCGCGCAGGTCGAACTCGGGGTGCTCGACTCGTCGCGGACCCAGCTCGCCGAGGCGGAGCTGCGATCGCTGCGAGCGCAGATCTCCCCGCACTTCATCTACAACGCCCTCACGGCGATCGCCTCGTTCATCCTCACCGACCCCGAGCGTGCCCGCGAGCTGGTGCTCGAGTTCGCCGATTTCACGCGCTACTCGTTCCGGCGACAGGGGGAGTTCACCACGCTCGCCGAGGAACTGGGCAGCATCCACTCCTACCTCGAACTGGAGCGCGCCCGCTTCGGGGATCGGCTGCGGGTGACGCTGCAGATCGCGCCGGAGACCCTCGCGACGGTCATCCCCTTCCTCTCGGTGCAGCCGCTCGTCGAGAACGCGGTGCGCCACGGACTCGAACCGGGTGAGGGCGGCGGAGAGATCCGCATCGCCTCACGCGACGACGGCACGCACACCGAGATCACGGTCGAGGACGACGGTGTGGGAATGGATCCCGAGGCCCTGCGCGCCACGCTCACCGCGAGCGACGACGGCGTGCACGTCGGCCTCCGCAACGTCGACACCCGGCTCCGTCAGCTCTACGGTGCGGACGGCGGTCTGGTGGTCGAGACGAACACCGGCGCGGGTACCCTGGTGCGCATGCGGGTCCCGAAATCTCAGCCGCAGCACGATCCGGACACCGAGTGACGACGATGCCGACGAACAGTGCACCCCCGGTCGACGTCCTCGTCGCCGACGACGAGAGCCCCGCGCTGGACGAGCTCGTGCATCTGTTGCGCACCGATCCGCGCATCGGGCAGATCCTCACGGCGTCGTCGGGTGCCGAGGCGCTGCGGCTGATGTCCGAGCGCGCGGTGCGGATCGCGTTCCTCGACATCCACATGCCGGGGCTCAGCGGCACCGACCTCGCGCGGGCGCTGATGACTCTCGCCGTGCCGCCGGCGGTCGTGTTCGTCACGGCCGACGACGCCAAGGCGGTGGAGGCGTTCGAGCTGCGAGCCGCGGATTACCTGCTCAAGCCCGTGCGGACCGCGCGGCTGCGTCAGGCGGTCGACCGCGTGGTCGAGCTCGGCGACACCGGGGCATCCGGCGACGACGAGATGCTGCCGGTCACGGTCGGCTCCGCGGTGCGGTTCGTGCGGCGCAGCGACGTGACCTGGGTGCAGGCGCAGGGCGACTACTCCCGGCTGCACACCAGCGACGGCGCGGGGCATCTGGTGCGCATCCCGATCTCCGAGCTCGAGACGCGGTGGACGGATGTCGGGTTCCTGCGCATCCACCGCTCGTCGCTTGTGCGCATCTCCGCCGTGACCGAGGCTCGGCTCTCCGGCGCGGATGCCGCCGTCTCGATCGGTGGACTCTCGCTTCCGGTGAGTCGGAGGATGGTGCCGGCCGTGCGCGAGGCGTTGGTGCGCGGCGAGGGCGCGGGATGACCGAGAAACCGAAGCGGGTCCGCGTCACCGCCGACCTCCCCGACCGGCGCCCGGTGCCCCTGACCCGCGGCATCGCACTGCCCGGTGCCCCCGTGGACGAGGCGGATGCCGTCTACGCGCGGGCCCTGATGCGCAGCCAGCTTCGCCTCGCGCTGGGGACCGTCGCCGGGTTCGTGGTCGTGGTCGTCGCACTGACCCTGGCGATCGCGCTCATCCCCGAGATCGGGCGGATCCTGGTGTGGGGCCTGCCGCTGTCGTGGCTGCTGCAGGCGTACGCGTTCTACCCGATCATCGTCGTCTTCGCGGTGCTCTACGTGCGCACGGCCGGCCGCAACGAGCGCCGGTACCGGGCGCTGCGGGACCGCGAATGAACGCGGTGCTCGACCTCATCGGGGTCGCGCTGGTCATCGTCGCGACGCTGCTGATCGGCGTCTACGGACTGCGCATCTCGCGCACGACGGGCGACTTCTTCGTCGCCTCGCGCACGGTGCGACCGGTGTGGAACGCGTCGGCGATCAGCGGCGAGTATCTGTCCGCCGGCACGTTCCTCGGGCTGTCGGGCCTGGTGCTGCTCGACGGTGCCCGCGGCTTCTGGTTCCCGATCGGCTATGCCGCCGGCTACCTGCTGGTGCTCGCATTCGTCGCCGCCCCGCTCCGGCGCAGCGGCGCGTACACGATCCCCGACTTCATCGAGGCGCGGCTGGAATCGACTTCTGCACGGCGGGTGACCAGCATCGCGGTGCTCGTCATCGGCTGGCTGTACATCGTGCCGCAGCTGCACGGCGCCGGGCTCACCCTGCTCGTCGTCGCCGGTCTGCCGGAGTGGGTGGGGGCGGTGACCGTCGCGGTGCTCGTGGCGGCGGCGGTCGCGGCGGGCGGTATGCGGGCGATCACCTACGTGCAGGCGTTCCAGTACTGGCTCAAGCTCACCGCTCTCCTCGTGCCCGTGGTCTTCATCGCCTTCGCCCTGAGCGGGGGGCCGCACGACTTCGATCCGGCGCTCGTGTTCCCCGTCGAGGCCGGTCCCTCCGGCTTCGACGTGTACGAGACGGCCTCCCTCCTGCTGGCACTGCTGCTGGGCACGATGGGCCTGCCGCACGTGCTGGTGCGGTTCTACACGAGCCCGACCGGGGTGTCCGCTCGTCGCACGACGGTGATCGTGATCGGCATGGTGAGCGCGTTCTATGCGGTGTCGAGCACGATGGGGCTGCTGGCCCGCATCGCCGCTCCCGACCTCGCCGTGCCGGGTGTGGCGGACACGGTGGTGCTGCTGCTGCCCTCGCGGGTCTTCCCCGGAATGCTCGGGGAGCTGCTGACCGCGCTGATCGTCGCCGGAGCGTTCGCCGCGTTCCTGGCGACCTCGGCCGGACTCGTCGTGTCGCTCGCGGGGGTGATCAGCCAGGACGTGTTCTCGGGCTCGGTGCGCTCGTTCCGCCTGTCGGCGGTGCTCTGCGCCCTGGTGCCGCTCGTGATCGCGCTGCTCACGGCGCCGGCGGGGCTCGGATCGAGCGTCGGCGTGGTGTTCGTGGTGGCGGCCTCGACGCTGTCGCCGGTGGTGCTGCTCGGCGTGTGGTGGCGTGGGCTCACCGCTCGAGGGGCCGTGGCCGGGATGGTGTCCGGCGGGCTGGCCGCGGGGCTCGCGCTGCTCGTGCACGCGGCGGTCGGGGGAGTAGGGGTCGCCGCGCCCTACCTCGCGCAGCCGGCCGCCTGGACCATCCCGCTCGCCACGGCGGTGACGGTCGTGGTCTCGCTCCTCGACCCGCGGGGGCCGTCGCCGCGCACGGAACGCTTCCTCGCGCGGGTGCACACCCCGGAGCGCGGCTGAGTCAGTGGGCTGAGTCAGGACCGGGAGTCAGGGCTGGACGGACCGCAGCGTCCAGGCCGGCCACCAGCCGTCAGGGAGACGCGCGAGGAGGTCTTCGGCATCGTCCAGCTCCTCGGCCGGGAAAGACGGGTCGGGTTCGCCGCCGCCCGACCGTCCGCCCCCGTCAGGGGTGCGCAGCTCGGTATGCAGCCAGCGTCGCTGCCCGACGGGGAAGACCTCCCGCAGTCCTCCGGCGGCGATCGCGAGCAGGGTCTCCTCGAGCTGGTCGGCGACACTCTCGGCGGTCTCGTCGCAGGCATCGCAGGTGCAACTGGGCGCGTATTCCCGGGTCAGGGCTCCGGACTGGATGAAGACGGATTCGGCCGTCCCGGTGAGGGTGATCTGCGCCCCTGTGGTGGGGCGCAGGTGCCAGATGCGTGTCCCCGAATCGTCGGACCGTCGGTCGACATCGACGTCGTACCAGGTCTCGAGGTGGTCGACCAGGGCATCGACGACGCCTATCACCGGGGCGAACCGTTCCGGATGGGTCACCCGTGAGTAGGCGTCTTCCGGAGGCGAGCCACCGGCCCAGCGGGATCCGTAGTGGATGACACGGCCGGACTCGTCGACGAACTCCGGGATCGCGAGCACCGGGCGCGTGAACGGCACCGGGGCGACGACGAATTCGATGTCCACCTCTTCGCGCCGCAGGGCGTCGAGCTCCTCGGCGTCGCGGTCGGCCTGCGGCCAGGACGCGAGCATCTCCCGGAACGGCTCGCGCTGTTCCGGGTGCTCGGTGATCCCCCTCAGCAGGCCGGCGACCGGGACCGAGATCGTCGAGGTGCCCACCTCGGGTTCGCTCGTGAAGCGCCACCTCGCCGCCGGATGCGCCACGGCGATCGCGTTCCCCAGGAACCGTTCCGCCGCCTTCGTCGTCTCGGGAGCGTCGAGGAGCTCGGGATGCGCGGCCACGAAGTCCCAGAGGGCGCCGAGGTCGGCGGCGAGGACGGCGGGGTCGGTGCCGGCCTCGCGCGCGAAGGCCTCGAAGAGCTCGAAGCCCTCCACGAATCGCGGAGGCGCGACCAGCTCGGGACTCGGCCAGATCACCATGGCGGATGCCATGGCGTCCGGCATCGGCGCGGGCGCCCCGGGGAAGATGTCTGACGTCGACATCGGGCTAGAGCTTCCGGCTCCGCGGCATGAGCCGCACGTCGGGGAGCGGCGGGGCCGGGATGCGCACATCGTGACCCTCGACCGCGCCGAAGCGCGGGGATGCCGCGCCCGTCGCGGACTCCGCCTCCCACTCCTCGCGCGCCGCGACGATCTCGTCGTGCGTGCGACCGGCGAAGTTCCACCACATCACGATGTCGTCTTCGAAGGGCTCGCCGCCGAGCAGGAACAGCAGGGCGCCGTCGCGGCTCTCGACCTCGACCTCGTCGCGGGAGTCGCCCAGATAGAGCAGCCCGTTCCGGTCGAGCGGATGCTCCGCCACCACGGCGTCGCCTTCGACGAGCATGAGGGCGTGCTCCCAGTCGGAGCCCAGCGGCAGTCGCACGCGGGAACCCGGGGCGAGCACGATCTCCGCACCGACGATCGGAGTGTGCACCGTGGCGGGCGAGCGCACGCCCGCGAACTCGCCGAGCACGACCGTGGCCTCGGCATCCGCTCCATCGTCAGCCGGGAGTGCGACGGAGGGCAGCTCGGTGTGGCGCTCGAACCCGGCCGCGCCGTGGCGGGCGGAATCCGGCAGCACGACCCAGAACTGCAGGGCGTCGAGGGGCACCGGTCCCTCGCCGATCGAGTACTCGGAGTGGGAGATCCCGTTGCCCGCGGTCATCAGGTTCAACTGACCGCGGCGCAGGTCGGCGTCGCTGCCGAGCGAGTCGCGGTGGCGGATCTCGCCGACCAGGGGCCACGTCACCGTCTGCAGCCCGATGTGCGGATGCGGCTCGACCCGCATCTTCGTGTCGGCGGGGCCGAACCGGTCGAGGAAGCACCAGGCGCCGATCGTCGGCAGGTTGCGGTGCGGCAGTGCCCGCAGCACGTTCATGCCGCGCACCCCGCCCAGCGGCACCTCGCGCGGCTCGAGGATGAGGCGGCGCTGCCCGATCATTCCGCTCGGCCCGTCGGGTCCTCACCCGCGGATCCGGCAGGTCCCGCGGGGGTCTGCGGCCAGCGGATCTCGGCGCCCGGCACCTCATGCGTCTCGAGGTACTTCGCGATGTAGGGGCAGAGGGGAACGATCGCCTCGCCGCGCTCGGCGGCATCCGCCAGCGCGGCCGCGGCGAGCTTCCCCGCCAGCCCGTGGCCCTGGAACGCGGGGTCGACCTCGGTGTGGAGGAAGCGGATGGATCCGGGGCGCAGATCGTACGCCGCGAAACCCGCGAGCACGTCGTCGGAGCGGATCTCGTAGCGCGATGCGTCGTCGTCGCGGGTCACGGTGATTTCGGTCATCGGATGCTCCTTCGAACGGGGTGCCTCCAACCTACGCCCGCGTGCGGGGGAGGGGCGGCTGTGGATGAGGCGCCGCCCGCGTCGGCGGGGGTCGTTACGCTGGAGGGATGCCGCAGACTCCCCGTGACCCGTACGCGGATCTGCCGTACGCCGACGAGCCCTACGACGACGGCTGGGAGTCGTCCGCCCCGCCGGAGCCCATGGACTGGGAGCCGCAGGGCGCGGGCTACGAGCCGCCGCTCGACTGGGGACAGGGGCCGGTCACTCCGGTGGCTCCGGCATCGTCCGCCGGTCGTGCGCCCGTCGTACGCCAGGCCGCCCCGAGCCGCTATCCGACTGCGCGCGAGGCGCTGCACACGGTCTTCGGCTACGACGAGTTCCGCGGCGACCAGGCCGACATCGTCGAGCAGGTCATCGCGGGCGGCGACGCCGTCGTCCTGATGCCGACCGGTGGCGGAAAGAGCATCACGTACCAGGTGCCGGCACTCGTGCGCGAGGGCACGGGGCTCGTCATCAGCCCGCTGATCGCGCTCATGCACGACCAGGTCGACGCGCTGCGCGCCAACGGCGTCAACGCCGCGTACCTCAACTCCACGCAGGCGATCGACGAGCGCCGCGAGGTCGAGCGGGCCTACGTCGCAGGCGAGCTCGACCTCATCTACGTCGCCCCCGAGCGCCTGTCGAACGCGCAGACGACGGCGCTCCTCCAGCGCGGAACCCTCAGCGTGATCGCGATCGACGAGGCGCACTGCGTGTCGCAGTGGGGCCACGACTTCCGTCCCGACTACCTCACCCTCGGCGACCTGGGCGAGCGGTTCCCCGGGGTGCCGCGTATGGCGCTCACGGCCACCGCGACGGCGGCGACGCACAAGGAGATCACCGAGCGGCTGCGCCTCGACACCGCGAAGCACTTCGTCGCGAGCTTCGACCGCCCGAACATCCAGTACCGGATCGTGCCCAAGGTCGACCCGCGCAAGCAGCTGGTCGCCTTCATCAAGGCACAGACCCCGGCGAGCGACGACGGCGCGCAGCCCGCGGGCATCGTGTACGCCCTCAGCCGCAAGTCGGTCGAGCAGACGGCGACCTATCTCGCCGCACAGGGCCTCGACGCGCTGCCGTATCACGCGGGTCTTCCCGCCGAGGTGCGGGCGGCCAACCAGGCGCGCTTCCTCCGGGAAGACGGCGTGGTCATGGTCGCGACCATCGCGTTCGGCATGGGTATCGACAAGCCCGATGTGCGCTTCGTCGCGCACATCGACCTGCCGAAGTCGGTCGAGGGGTACTACCAGGAGACGGGTCGTGCCGGCCGCGACGGCGAGCCCGCGGTGGCCTGGATGGCGTACGGGCTCGGCGACGTCGTGCAGCAGCGCCGGCTCATCGACCAGAGCCCCGGCGATCGCACGTTCAAGATGCGGATGGGGCAGCACCTCGACGCCATGCTCGCGCTGTGCGAGACGGTCGAGTGCCGCCGGCAGAACCTGCTCGGGTACTTCGGCCAGGAGTCGCAGCCCTGCGGCAACTGCGACACCTGCCTCGACGACACCGAGACGTTCGACGGCCTCGTGCCGGCGCAGAAGCTGCTCTCGACGATCGTTCGGCTCAAGCGCGAGCGCAACCAGTCGTTCGGCGCGGGGCACCTCATCGACATCCTCCGGGGTGCCTCGACCGAGCGCATCCGGCAGCAGGGGCACGACGAGCTCGCGACGTACGGCATCGGCAACGACCTCTCCGACCAGGATTGGCGCAGCGTCGTTCGGCAGCTGCTGGCCCGCGGCATCCTGGTCGCCCAGGGCGACTACGGCACCCTCGCCCCCGGGGAGCAGGCCGCGGGTGTGCTGCGCGGCGAGACCGCGGTGCCGCTGCGCAAAGACACGATCGGGCGTCCGACCTCTTCGTCGCGGGCGCGCAAGGCCAGTGCCGCCGACGCGCTGGATGCCGGTGACCGCGGGCTGTTCGAGGCGCTGCGCGCCTGGCGGGCCGAGACCGCTCGGGAGCAGGGTGTGCCGGCGTACATCGTGTTCGGCGACGCGACCCTGCGCGCGCTCGCCGAGCACCGGCCGGCTTCCCTCGCCGACCTCGACGGCATCACCGGCATCGGCGCCAAGAAGCGCGAGGCCTACGGCGAGGGCGTGCTGGCGGTCATCGCCGCCGCCTGACCACCGCGGCCCAATCGCATAGACCCATAGCGTGCGGTCGGGAGAGCGGCAAGAACACCTAAGTACACTGGGTACACAAGAGTTCACAGAAGGGCAGCGATGATCGGCGTGAATCCCTTCCGCCCGACAGCCGGAGCCGAGCCTCCGCAGTTGATCGGTCGTGCCGGGATCCTCGATGAGTTCCGCTACGGGCTCCGCATCCGCTCCGGGGCGCCGGGGCTGCTGACCATCTTCACCGGCGCGCGAGGCATCGGCAAGACCGTCATGCTCGGTGAAGCCGAGGACGCGGCGCTCACTCACGGCTGGATGGTTGTCTCGGAGACCGCGACCCGTGGCTTCCTGGGTCGCATCGGCGAGGCGATGCGCGCCGCCGCAGAAGAACAGGGGCAGGGTCCGGCCGGAAGGCGGATCACCGGTATCGGCGCCGCAGGCTTCTCCATCACGACGCAGCTCCCTCCCGAACAGCAAGCAGGATGGCGACAGGTCGGCGAGAAACTTCTCCGACAGCTCGACGAGAACGGAACCGGGCTGGTCATCACCCTGGATGAGATCCACGGGGCAGACCGGGATGAACTCGCTCAGCTCGCAGCCTCGGTCCAGCACTACATCCGCGATGGTCTCCCGATCGCGCTCCTCTTCGCGGGCCTCCCCGCGGCGGTGTCCGATCTCCTCAACGAGGGGGTCGCGACCTTCCTGCGGCGGGCGGATCGGATCGATCTGCACGCTGCAGCCATCGACGAAGTCGAGAACTCATTCGCAGACATCTTCGCCGTCTGGGACACGCCACTCGATCCTGTGCTGATCAGGGCTGCGGCGGAGTCGACGGGCGGCTATCCGTTTCTGATCCAGCTGATCGGTTATCACCTGTGGCAGGTGGCCGAATCGACGGATCGACCGCTCGGCGCCGAGGACGTCGACCTGGCGCTGTCTGCCGCACACCGCAGAAATGCCCGTGTGGTCATCGAGGCTGCACTGTCCGCTGTCTCCCCGAAGGACCTCGACTTCCTCAGAGCGATGGCCGAAGACGATATCCCTGCGACCGCGGCAGACATCGGCCGTCGCCTCGGTGATAAGAAGAACACGGTCGGCAACTACCGCGCGCGGCTCATCGCTGCGGGCCTGATCCAACCAGCGGGCCACGGTCGCGTCGACTTCGCGATCCCCGGACTGCGGGAACATCTCCGCACTCGTTGAGCCTTTGTCGCGGTCGCCCTGTCGCGAGGCGACAACGGAACGCCGGCATATGCCCGCACGCGGTTGGAGGATGCTCACAGCGGAGTTCGCCCCGGTTTGTCGCAGACCTACCATGGAGGCACCCCTACTTCCCTGGAGGAATGCCATGGTCGACGCTGCCGTCCGTCCTTCGACGACACCCGATGAATCGCCCGCGACCGCGCTCGCCCCGCAGATGGACGTCGCCCGAGTCAACGAGGCCCTGATGGGCACCTGGGGCGACGTGCGCCGTCAGGCGCGCGAGATGATCAAGGACTCGGCGTTCTGGCGCAAGGACGAGCTCGGCAAGGACGAGCACCGCGAGCGCGTGCTCAGCCAGCTGCACCTGCTGGTCGAGAACAAGGCCGTGCACCGGGCGTTCCCCAAGTCGCTCGGCGGCGAGGAGAACAACGGCGCCAACATCGCCGGCTTCGAGGAGCTCGTGGTCGCCGACCCTAGTCTGCAGATCAAGTCGGGCGTGCAGTGGGGGCTCTTCGGCTCGGCCGTGCTGCAGCTCGGCACCGCGGAGCACCACGAGAAGTGGCTCCCCGGCATCATGGACCTCTCGATCCCCGGCGCCTTCGCGATGACCGAGATCGGCCACGGCTCGGATGTCGCCGCGGTCGGGACGACCGCGACCTACGACGCGGCGACCGAAGAGTTCGTCATCAACACCCCGTTCCGGGCGGCCACCAAGGAGTACCTCGGCAACGCCGCGCTGCACGGTGTCGCGGCGACCGTGTTCGCGCAGCTGATCACCAACGGCGTGAACCACGGGGTGCACTGCTTCTACGTGCCGCTGCGTGGAGAGGACGGCGTCGACCTCCCCGGTATCGGCCGCGAGGACGACGGCCTCAAGGGCGGCCTCAACGGCATCGACAACGGCCGTCTGTCTTTCGACCACGTGCGCATCCCGCGCACGAACCTGCTCAACCGCTACGGTGATGTGGCCGCGGACGGCACGTACTCCAGCGCGATCGACAGCCCCGGCCGCCGCTTCTTCACGATGCTCGGAACGCTCGTGCAGGGACGCGTGTCGCTCGACGGTGCGGCATCCTGGGCCTCCGCACTCGGCCTGCACATCGCGATCACCTACGCCACCCAGCGTCGCCAGTTCGACGGCGCGGACGGGCAGGAGGTCGTGCTCATGGACTACGGCAAGCACCAGCGCCGTCTGCTCCCGCGTCTGGCGACCACGTACGCGCAGATCTTCGCGCACGACGAGTTCCTGCAGAAGTTCGACGCCGTCTTCTCGGGGCGCACCGACACCCCGGCCGACCGCGAAGACCTCGAGACGCTGGCCGCCGCTCTCAAGCCGCTGTCGACCTGGCACGCGCTCGACACGCTGCAGGAGGCTCGTGAGGCCACCGGCGGTGCCGGCTTCATGTTCGAGAACCGTCTGGTGGGCCTGCGCGCCGACCTCGACATCTACGTGACGTTCGAGGGCGACAACAACGTCCTGCTGCAGCTGGTGGGCAAGCGTCTACTGACCGATTACGCCAAGCAGTTCCAGGGCAAGGATGCCGCGGCGCTCGCCAAGTTCGCCGTCGGGATGACCGCGGGCAAGCTGTTCCATGGCGCCGGACTCCGTCAGCTGGGCCAGGCCGTCTCCGACTTCGGTCAGGTCAGCCGGTCGGTCGAGCGGGGCCTCCGCGAGGAGCAGCAGCACGATCTGCTCGCCGGACGCGTGCAGCAGATGGTGGCCGACATCGCCTCCCGCCTTCGCCCCGGGGCGAAGGACAAGGCCCTCGGCGCCCGCCTGTTCAACGAGAACCAGGCCGAGCTGATCGAAGCCGCTCGTGCGCACGGAGAGCTGCTGCAGTGGGAGGCGTTCACCGACGCCGTGCACCAGATCGACGACGCCGACACCAAGAAGGTGCTCACCTGGCTGCGCGACCTGTTCGGTCTGCAGCTCATCGAGAAGCACCTCGCCTGGCACCTGATCAACGGACGCCTGTCGACCCAGCGCGCCGCCGCCGTGTCGAGCTACATCGACCGGCTGTGCGCGCGGCTGCGCCCCCATGCCCTCGACCTGGTGAACGCGTTCGGCTACGAGCCCGAGCACGTGCGGGCGCCGATCGCCAGCGGCATCGAGAAGCAGCGTCAGGACGAGGCCCGGGCCTACTACGCCGACCTCGCCGCCACGGGCAAGGCGCCGATCCAGGAGAAGGCGCTCAAGAAGAAGCAGCGCTGATCTGTCGGGGGCGGGGCGTCGGTCAGGATGACCATTTCGTGAGGTCGATGCCGCGCTCCTCCGCCAGCGCCTGAAGGTGCTCGGCGGAATCCGTCTCTACGCAGACGCACGCCTGCAGGCCCGCGGCGGCGTCGTCGCGCAGCAGGTAGTAGCTGTTCGCGTCGGTCAGCAGCTCTCCCTCGGCGTCGCGGAACAGCCAGCGCACCTTCACCAGCACGAGTCGATCGGACAATTCGTTCGCGTCGAGGAGCTCGTGCCCGACGGAGGCGAGACCGAGCTCCCGGTACAGGGGATAGGACTGCTTCAGCCCCGCGACCATCTCCTCCCGGGTGTCCAGGACGCCGGAGACCCGGTCGTCGGCGATCATGCCGGGCGTCGACCACAGCTCGACGGCGGCTTCGGCGTCGAACTCCGTCAGGGATGCCGCATAGCGCGCGAGGTACTGTTCGATCCGGTCGGTGTGGATGCTCATGATGTCGAGGGTACGGACCGTTCGCATCGACCGTCAGGGGCCTTGACGGCAGCGGGTGCGTAGGGTGGATCGCGCCACCAGAAGAAGGAGTCCCCGTGACCCGCGTCAACGCCTACGCCGCACCCCGTGAAGCCGCCCCGCTGGAGAAGACCGTCATCGAACGGCGCGAGCTCGGGCCGTCCGATGTGCTCATCGACATCGCGTTCGCCGGCATCTGCCACTCCGACATCCACACCGTGCGCGGCGACTGGGGGCCGCAGAGGTACCCGCTCGCTCCGGGGCATGAGATCACCGGGACGGTCGCGGCGGTGGGCGATGCCGTGACCCGGCACGCGGTCGGCGATCGCGTCGGCGTCGGATGCCTGGTGAACTCGTGCGGCGAGTGCCGCAACTGCCTGCGCGGTGAGGAGCAGTACTGCACCGAGGGCGCGGTGCAGACCTACGGCAGCACGGACCGCGACGGCACCGTCACGCAGGGAGGCTACTCCGAGCAGGTCGTCGTGGCCGAGAAATTCGTCCTGCGCATCCCCGACTCCCTGCCCCTGGATGTGGCTGCGCCCCTGCTGTGTGCCGGCATCACGACCTACTCGCCGCTGCGGCACTGGAACGTCGGTCCCGGCACCCGCGTCGCGGTCGTCGGCCTCGGTGGGCTCGGGCACATAGGCGTGCAGATCGCGCATGCACTCGGTGCCGAGGTGACCGTGCTCTCGCAGACCCTGAACAAGAAGGACGACGGCCTGCGGCTCGGCGCCCACCACTATCGCGCCACGAGCGATCAGGAGACCTTCCGCGAGCTGCGTTCGTCGTTCGACGTGATCCTCAACACCGTGAGCGCCGTGATCGACCTGCGCTCCTACCTGAGCCTGCTCGACGTCGGGGGTGCGCTCGTGTGCGTCGGCGCGCCGGCCGAACCGCTGTCGGTCGGCGTCATGTCGCTGATCGGCGGAAGGCGTTCGCTCGCCGGTAGCAACATCGGCGGCATCCGCGAGACGCAGGAGATGCTCGACTTCTGCGCCGAGCACGGTCTCGCCGCGGAGATCGAGGTGATCCCGGCATCCGAGATCAACGCCGCCTACGAGCGCGTGCTCGCTTCCGACGTGCGGTATCGGTTCGTGATCGACGCGGCCACTTTCGCCTGAATTTCGGGATTATACGCCTGAATTTCGGTATTAGGCCACGGCTCGGTCTCCGTTATGTAACATTCCACGTGACCACCGCTCGAGGTGTGTCGACGGATCGGAGATCGGAGATTGTATGTGCCCTGGATTTGGTCGGCGAGAGTTCATCGGATTTGCGGTGGTGTCGGCGGCATCTGCCGCCGTGCAGTTGAGGCTTCCGGCAACTGATCCGACAGCTCCTCAGGCTCTCGGCGGGGGCACGCTGCGGACAGCGGTCGACGGGGCCGCGCCGGCACCCACCGTCGCGAGGCCCACCGACGAGGCCACCCAGAAGCTGAATGCGCTCCGCACGAAGTTCACGGTGCCGACGACGGAGCTTTCGGATGTGGCGGGGACGATCTCCGCCGACGGGAAGACCCCGATCGGAGCGGTTGCGGTCATGGAGCTCGCGGCGGCCTACGCCAAGGACACGAATATGTCGTGGAGCAAAGCGCTGCAGTTCAGCGTTGACGCGAATGCTCACAACGCGGCCGACACCGACCCCGACGCAGGCTCGGACGGTGGCAAGGCGGCCGTCTCGAATCGCGCACTCTTCGCGAACGCGTCGAACTGCTTGAAGCTGTGCGCGACGGGGATTCTGGGGAATGCGGAGTACACCAGCTCTGTGACGGCCGGCGGAGTAGCGGGCGGTGAATACAGCTTCCCCGTGTATCCGTCGGATATGACATACATCGTCAACGGCACGACCAACACGCCCGGTGCCGGTCAGGCCGGGGCGCTGCGAGACCTGAGCAGCGCGCTGTCGAACCGCGCCATCGTGTGCGACTACAGCAACTTCTGCATCGGGGCGACCAACTCGCTGGCGTCGACGTCCGGGGGGAAGACGCCGCCATCGCAGCAGTGGGCGCAGACGCTCTTCGACGCGCGCTCGACCACCGGATATCAGAACTATCTTCGCGAGGTGAACGCCGACGACTCCCTCCGAGACGCCGAGAAGTACTGGCATGCCAAAGAGTCCGAGACACTGAACATCCTCAACGAGGGACTCTCTCTTCGTGTGGGAGCAGTGCAGGCGAGCGCGTACCTGGCCACACCCTTCGACGACATGCTCGCCGGCAAATACCCGGAGCCTGTCGCCGCCTACGACCAGACCATTCAGCACTACATTCTCGCGAAGGCCCAGGCGACCGTCGCCGGGTCTTCGTCCTCGAGCCTGAAGAGCGTCCTCGCATCCTTCGATGCCCTCCTCACCCTGTTCACCGAGAAGCCCGAGGACGTTCCCGGACTCGAGCAGAGCGTGGCCATCAGGAACGTCTTCATGCGGCTGACCTCCTTCGAGTACCTCGGCAAGTCGAGCGGGATCTTCACGGACGATCAGATCAATGAGGCCCTCGGCGCCGGAGGCAAGCTGATCACCGACAACACGACCGTCAAGGCGAAGTTGAGCACTGCGTTGCTCGCGTTCAACAGCAGCGGGATCCTCGGCAGCATCTCGGCGGTGATCGGAGTCACGCGACTCGTGCTCGAGTCCCTGCTGCTCCACGATGCCATCGGCAAAGGCGAGGTCTCTCCGGCTCAGGCCATCGGCTTCACCGCGCGCATCGTCGCTGTGTACTCGTCGTTCGGGGCGCTCAGGAACCTGACGATGTCATTCCTGACGGCGGCTCCGACAGCGGCGCGCACGGCGGCTCGGATCCTCAGTTGGAACACTGTCTCTCCCGAGATGTATGAGATGACGACGGGAGCGATGTGGAGCGCGGCGAGGCCCGCTGCAGACATCCCGACGGAGGCGCAGGCGGCGTCGACGAGCTTCGCCGACGCGATGTCCAGCACCTCCAGCAAACTGGTCGATACCGCCGAGGACAGGGTGACGGTGTTCTTCACACAGGCCTCGGCGGACGCCGGTGCCAAGGTGCCTTCCGCTCAACGTGCTGTGGCCTCGCAGGCTCTCACTAGCGCAGTCGAGACCGCGAGCACGCGCATCGTGGAGCAGGCGTCCATCGAGCAGGGAGCCATCCTTGCGAAACCGTCCGCCTCCCTGGCGTCGAAGGTCTTCACCGCATCGCTCGCGGGGGCGGGCCTCATCGCGGATCTGCTGTTCGTCAGCTCGGACATCGCTGCGATCGTCGCCAGCGGCGGCATGGTCGGGGCTTCCACCTGGCTGTGGCTCGTCTCGGACGGCATTGCCGTCGTGGCGTCAGGAATCGGAGTGGGGATCGCCATGTCCTTGTTCACGGCATCCTCGCTCAACTTCGTCGCGCTCGGACTCACGCTCGCGGCGGCGATCATCGGGCTCATCGCCGCCGCGATCAGTCTCCCGAACGTCGCGAAGCAGACCAGGGACGAGATGACAGCGACGTTCCAGCGCCTCGAGAACGACGGCTATCTGCGGGAGTGGGGCCGGAAGATCGCCTTCATGGCGGTGTACTTCCACGCTCTCAACTCTGAGGAGCCCGTGCGCTTCGTGGATCCGTCGAAATCGCTCTTCGATGTGCAGGGGAAGGCGTTCGAGATCTTCGCGGCGTCCACAGGGGCGACGGACTGGGACAAGTTCAAGGAGTGCCGGAGCAGCCTCGTGGGGGTGGCATAGCACTCGGCGCATGCCATGTCCGCCGCCGCGGATAGCCTGAGCGGATGACCTCTCTTCTCACGGGCCCCGATGCCCGCGACCGCTGCGCCTGGGTGGGCGACGACGTCGAGTACCGCCGCTACCACGACGAGGAGTGGGGTGTGCCTCTGCACGGCGACCGCGCCCTGTTCGAGAAGATGGCGCTCGAGGGCTTCCAGGCCGGACTCTCGTGGATCACGATCCTGCGCAAGCGCCCGCGGTTCCGCGAGGTGTTCGCCGGGTTCGAGCCCGAGGCGGTGTCGGAGTTCGATGAGGCCGATGTCGAGCGGCTCATGGCGGATGCCGGCATCATCCGCAACCGCGCCAAGATCCTGGCCACGATCGGCAACGCCCGCCTGGTGCGCGCGATGGCGGAGGGCGAGCTCGATGAGCTGATGTGGTCGTTCGCGCCGCCGGCATCCGACACCCGTCCGGCGTCGTTCGCCGAGGTTCCGGCGGTCACGCCGGAGTCGACGGCGATGAGTAAAGAGCTGCGTCGACGCGGGTTCCGCTTCGTCGGGCCGACCACCATGTATGCGCTCATGCAGTCGGCCGGGATGGTCGACGATCACATCGCCGGATGCTGGCGCGCGTAACGGAGGGTGATGGGGATATCTGCCCATCGAGTGATATTCCGCGACGCGGTTAGGATGTACGAGTGCTCAGCGGCCAGTCGGGCCTGCGCATGAGTAATCGGAGAGTGTGACCCTGGGGGGGAACCGGGCATGAAGGCCTTGTCATGGATGCGCGCGCGACCCAAGACGCTGGCGTCTGCCGCCGGCGTCACCGTCGGCGTCATCGCCATCACGACCATGGCCTTCACCTATGAGGGCTTCCCGACCACCAAGGTCGACCTGAACGACGGCGGCGTCTGGATCACCAAGACCTCGAGCCTGCTCGTGGGCCACTTCAACCACGAGTCCACGATCCTCGACGGCGGTCTGCGCACCACCAGCGAGAACTACGACATCCTCCAGGCCGCCGCCAACGTGCTCGTCGTCGACCAGAGCGCGTCCACCGTCACCGCGATCGATCCGGCCCGGGTCTCGCTCGGCGACTCCACGATCATCCCCTCTTCCGCCAAGGTCGCCATGGGGGCGAACACGGCGGCCATCCTCGACGAGAAGTCCGGCGACCTGTGGGTCGTGCCGGTCAAGGGCATCGCCTCCTTCGAGATCGAGGCGGCCGAGCCGGTCGTCGAGCTCGGCGAGAACTCCGACGTGACGGTGGCCGACGACGGCACGGTCTTCGGTCTCTCCGGCGAACGTGGCGAGGTCGTCACGGTCCCCGTCGACAACGAAGGTGCTCCGGGCGAGACGTCGACCGCGTCGGTCGGCGAGCTCGACCTGTCGGCGCGCCCCACCATCACCGCCGTCGGACGCACGCCGGTCGTGTTCGACGAGGCGGCCGGAGTCGTCACGACGCCGGGAGGCCTCCGCACCGAGGTCGAGGGCGCGGCGGATGCCGTGCTGCAGCAGGCGTCGGCCGAGACCGACGCCGTCGCGATCGCCACTCCTACCGCACTCCTGCGCGTGCCGCTCGACGGCAGCGAACCGGAGCAGATCTCTGCGGGCGGCGAGGGCACCGCTGCGGCACCGGTCTGGCTCCGCGGCTGCACCTACGGGGCCTGGGCGGGGTCGGCGACCTTCATCCGCGAGTGCCCCGGAGACAACAACGACGTGAACGCCCCGATCGACGGCGCCGAGGAATCCGCCAGCCTGACGTTCCGCGTCAACCGCGACGTGATCATCCTCAACGACGCCGTCGGCGGCGCCGCCTGGATGGCCAACGAGAGCCTGCAGCGCGTCGACAACTGGAACGACCTGACGCCGCCCGAGGGCGAGACGGAGAACCAGGAGGACTCGACCGAGGAGACGGTCGAGACCACGCTCCCGGAGCGCAGCGAGGAGAACACGCCTCCCATCGCCGAAGACGACTCGTACGGCGTGCGCCCCGGCGCCACGACGCTGCTCCCCGTGCTCGACAACGACAACGACCCCGACGGTGACGTGCTCGTCGCGGCGCTCGCCGAGGCGCAGCCGTCCATCGGGACCGTGCAGCCGATCAACAACGGCGGCTCGCTGCAGATCACCGTCGGCGAGAAGGCCTCCGGCACCGCCAGCTTCACCTACGAGGTCGATGACGGACGCAAGGGCAAGGACACCGCGGTCGTGACCCTCGCGGTGCACGACTGGAACGAGAACGCCGGTCCCACGTCGAAACGGAAGACCTCGCTCGCGGTCGAGACCGGCGGCACGATCTCGTACAACATCCTGCCGGACTGGATCGACCCCGACGGCGACGACATCTACCTCAAGGAGGTGCTCGCCGCCCCCGGCGACGAGGTCGACTTCAGCAAGGACGGTCAGATCACCTACAAGGCGACCGCGAGCCTGCAGGGGCGTAAAGACGTGCAGGTCACCGTCGCCGACGCCTTCGGCAAGCTCGGCACCGCGACCATCGCGCTCGACGTGCGCCCGCAGGGCTCGACGAACCCCAAGACCAACGCCGACCACGTGATCACGCGGGCCGGCGAGCAGGTCACCGTCGCCCCGACCGCGAACGACACGAGCACCTCCCGCGAGCAGCTGCGTCTGAGCCGGGTGCTCGACACGGCCGGGGCGACGATCGTCCCGAACACGGCGAACAAGACCTTCTCCTTCATGGCGGAGAAGCCCGGCGTCTACTACGTGCAGTACCAGGTCACCACAGGCCCGAAGAACGGCGAGGGTATCGTCCGCGTCGACGTGATGCCCGAGTCGGAGACCGACCTCCCGCCCGTGGCCGTCCGCGACGTCGCGCTGCTGCCCACCGGCGGCGATGTGCTGCTCGGCGTGCTCAACAACGACACCGACCCCGCCGGCGGCATCCTCGTCGTGCAGTCGGTGTCTCTGGAACCGAACAGCGGCATCTCGGTGTCGGTGCTCAACCACGAGACGTTGCGGATCACGGATCAGGGTGCGCTCGAAGAGCAGGTGCGCGTCAAGTACCGCATCTCGAACGGCTCCAAGTCGGCCGAGGGCGAGGTCGTGGTCATTCCGATCCCCGCGCCGGACGAGCTCCTGCAGCCGATCGCGAATCCCGACACGGCGACCGTCCGCGTCGGCGACGTCGTGACCATCCCGGTGCTCGACAACGACACCCACCCCAGCGACGACGTCATGCACGTCGAGCCCGAGCTCATCGAGCCGTTCATCGATCCGGAAGACGGCGAGGCCTTCGTCTCGCAGGACGCGGTGCGCTTCAAGGCGGGCCCCGAGGCGAAGACCGTGTACCTCACGTACGAGGTCTCCGACTCGCGCCAGCAGAAGGCTGCCGGCTACGTCACGATCCAGATCCTGCCCATCGACGAGGAGAACAACGCAGCTCCCCGGCCGCAGGATCTCGTCGCCCGCGCCCTCGCCGGCACCGAGGTGAACATCGCGGTGCCCCTCGACGGCATCGACACCGACGGCGACTCCGTGGAACTCGTGGGCATCGAGTCGAGCCCCGCCAAGGGACGCATCACGAACGGCCCGAACTACTTCACGTACGAGGCGTCCGACGGGGCGTCCGGTGTCGACGTGTTCAAGTACCGCGTGCGCGATCGGCTCGGGGCAGAGGGCGTCGCGACCATCCGCGTCGGCATCGCCCCCACCGAGCAGATCAATCAGCCTCCGTACGCGGTGAAGGACGCGGTGGTCGTGCGACCGGGCCGCGAGATCGCCGTGCCGGTGCTCGCGAACGACTCCGACCCCGAGGGTGACAAGGTGTCGCTCCTCAAGGACGGCCTCGAGCTTCCCGACGGGCTGGAGGCGCGCGTCTCCGGTGACCGGGTGCTCGTGCAGGCGCCGAACGGCCCGACCGAGACCTCGCTGCAGTACACCGCGGTCGACGCGCGTGGTGCCGAAGCCACGGCGACGCTGCAGATCACGGTCGACGAGGATGTTCCGCTGCAGGCGCCGGTCGCCCGCGACGACCGGCTGCAGCCGGTGGACCTCAAGGATGGTGGCCTGAGCGCCGACCTCGAGATCCTCGCCAACGACGAGGACCCCGACGGCACCACCGACAGCCTCACTGTCGAGGTCGGTGAAGGGGGAACGCAGCTCGAGAACGGCAAGGTGCGCGTCACCGTCACCGACGAGCTGCAGCTGATCCGCTACACGCTCGTCGACCGCGATGACCAGCGGGCTTCGGCATTCATCTTCGTGCCGTCGCGCGCCGATCTCCGCCCGACACTCACCTCCACGAAGCCGCTCGAGGTCGTCAGCGGCGAGACCGAGGAGGTTCCGCTGTCGGAGTACGTCACGGTCGCCGGCGGAGGCGACGTGGTGATCACTGAGAAGGCGAAGATCAGGGCGAACCACGCCGACGGCTCCGACCTGCTCAAGGATGCGAAGACCCTCGTCTACACCTCGGCCGAGGGATTCTTCGGACCGGATGCCCTCACGTTCGAGGTGACCGACGGCGATGGACCGGACGACCCCGAGGGCCGCAAGGCCACGCTCAGCATCCCGATCAACGTGCTGCCGCCCGAGAACCAGCAGCCCACCTTCGTGCAGGGGCAGGTCAACGTCGCCCCCGGCGAGCCGGCGACCTCGCTCGACCTGGTCGCCCTCACCGACGACCCCGACCCCGAAGACGAGGGCAAGCACGACTACTCCCTCGTCGGCGGCGAGGAGAAGGGCGTCTCCGCCCGCATCGACGGTGACGACAAGCTCGTCGTCGAGGCCGCGTCGAATGCCAAGAAGGGCACTGCCGTCGCGCTCAAGATCCGCATCTCCGACGGCACGACCGAACCGGTCGAGGGCACAGTCCAGGTCACGGTCACGGCGTCGACGAGGCCGATGCCGGCGGCGAACACCGACACGGTCGCCGAGGCGGATGCGGGCAAGACCATCACGGTGCCCGCCCTCGCGAACGACTACAACCCGTTCCCCGAGACACCGCTGAAGATCGTGACCGCGGTCGCGGAGTCGGGCTCCGGCGAGGTCACGTTCACCGACAGCGAGGTCACGGTCACCCCGAACGAGTCGTTCGTCGGAACGCTCGTCGTCCGCTACCGCATCCAGGATGCGACCGAGGATGCCGACCGCGAGGTCAACGGCCAGATCGTGGTCACCGTGCAGGATGTGCCGGATGCGCCAGGAGTCCCGGTGATCGCGAGCGTGCAGGACCGCACGGTCGTGGTGTCGTTCTCGGCACCATCGAACAACGGCGCCGAGATCACGAAGTACACCGTGAAGTCGGTCGGCGGCAGCGCGTACACCAAGGAGTGCCAGTCCACCACCTGCACGCTCGACGGTCTCACCAACAACGTCGAGTACACGTTCCAGGTGACCGCGACCAACCGCGTCGGCGAGTCCGATCCGTCCGCCCTGTCGGCGCCCGCACGCCCTGACGCACGTCCGGACACCCCCAACCCGCCGACCCTGAAGTTCGGCGACAAGTCGCTCCAGGTGTCGTGGGTCACCCCCACCACGCCGGGCTCGCCCGTCGATCGGTACACGCTCGAGATCTCGCCCGCGCCGCCTTCCGGCGTGACGCAGAAGGAGGTCACGGGCAACTCGATCACGTGGGAGGGGCTGGAGAACGGCTCGGACTACCAGGTGAAGGTGCAGGCGCACAACAAGGCGCCCGACCCCTCCAGCTGGAGCGGCTGGTCGGCGTCCGAGATTCCGGCCGGACCTCCGCTGGCTCCGGCTGCCCCGACGACGGTCGAGCTCTCGCCCGTCGGCAACCAGGCGCAGATGCAGGTGAACTGGACCCCGCCGGACAAGAACGGCGACGCGATCCGCGGCTACAAGCTCGAAGTGCTGCGCGGCGGCCAGGTCGTGCGCACCATCACCCCCGGCCCCGAGGCGAGGAGCCAGGCGGTCGTCGTCGACACCTCGGAGACGGCGTACACCTACCGCATCCAGGCCTACAACAAGGCCGGCTGGGGCGATATGAGCGCCCCGTCCGCACCGCGCCGCGGCGTGATCGCACCGGGCGCGCCGACGAGTCTGAAGGTCACCAAGGAAGCCGATCGGGCACTGGTCATCGACTACCGTCCGGGGTCGAGCGGTGGCGCGTCTCCTGGCGAGATCACCTACCAGTACCGGCTGAACGGCGGCGACTGGAACACGATGCCGGGCAACAAGACCATCGGCGGACTCACGAACGGTCGCGACTACACCGTCGAGGTGCGGGGCGTCACGCGCCTCGCCACAACGGACTTCGACGGGTCGACCTATGCCGGTGCCGTCTCGAATGCCGCGAAGGGCAACCCGTACGGGAAACCGAACCCGCCGGAGGTCAGCGCGGAGTCGCTCGAGAGCCAGGTGCGGTTGAACTGGAACGCGAACGGCTCAGACAACGGACGAACGATCACCGAGGTGCAGGTCAGCATCGACGGGGGTGGGTGGCAGGGTGTCGGCATGACCGGTTCGACCAACGTGGGGACGTACAGCGAGAGCCACAACATCAAGGCGCGAGCGAAGGACAGCACGGGCGTCTGGTCGAACGAGAGCCCCACGAGAGGCGCGACCGCGCAGGCCAAGCCGCAGCCGCGTTGGTGGGCGTCGCAGGGTCCGGACTCCGGCAACTGCAACCCCGATACCTGTTACAAGCTCAACCTCAACACGGCGAACGTCCCCGCCGGCAGCTACATGATCCGCTGCCTCGACAACGGCCAGCCGTACCGCTCGTCGTCCGGTCAGACCTCGACCTACAACCGGTACAACGTGCCGGCGAACGGCACGATCACGCTCTCGTGCTGGCACGGCGGTATGAACCGCACGCTGCAGGCCGACATCCAGGGCGTCGGTTGGTCCGAAGGCACCACCTGGCCGTAACAGCCACGGCTCCCGCTACACGAACTCCCTCACGACAAAGGAATCCCACCCTCATGACAATGACCCCCGAGCAGGCCGCCTGGTTCCAGGGCACCTTCCAGCGACTGGTCGAGAACGTCGACAAGGCGGTGCAGGGCAAGAAGGAGATCGTCGGTCTCGTGATGGCGTCGATGCTCGCCGAGGGCCACGTGCTCCTCGAGGATGCCCCCGGCACCGGCAAGACGAGCCTCGCCAAGGCGCTCGCTGCGACCGTGCAGGGCACCAGCGCGCGCATCCAGTTCACGCCCGACCTGCTGCCGTCCGACGTCACGGGTGTGACGATCTACGACCAGCAGTCGCACCGGTTCGAGTTCCACAAGGGCCCGATCTTCGCGTCGATAGTGCTGGCCGACGAGATCAACCGCGCCTCGCCGAAGACGCAGTCGGCGCTGCTCGAGGTCATGGAGGAGTCGCGGGTCACGGTCGACGGCGTCACGCACGAGGCCGGTCGCCCGTTCCTCGTCATCGCCACGCAGAACCCGATCGAGCAGGCGGGAACCTACAAGCTCCCCGAGGCCCAGCTCGACCGCTTCCTGATCAAGACGTCGATCGGGTACCCCGACCTCGCGGTCACCGAGAGCATCCTGGCCGGAGCATCCGACCGCAACCCGTCGGCCGGCCTCTCGGCGATCATCACGACGAGCGCCGTCGCCGACATGGCCGACCTCGCCGCGACCGTGCACGTCGAGCCGGCCGTGCTGCGCTATGTGGCGGAGCTTGCCGAGGCGACCCGTGAGGACGGCGCGATCCGCCTGGGCGTCTCGGTGCGTGGTGCGATCGCGATGATCCGCATCGCCAAGGTGTGGGCCGCCGCGCAGGGCCGCCACTTCGTGCTGCCCGACGACATCAAGGCCCTCGCGCGGCCCGTGTGGCAGCACCGTCTGCTGCTCGACGCCGAGGCGGAGTTCGCCGGTACGAGCAGCGACACCGTCATCGCCCGCGTCCTCGACGGCGTCGCGGCACCTCAGGCCCGAGCAGCGGCCTGATGACCGCGGAGGCTCTTCAGTCGGCGCCGCCGCAGACGGAACGCGACGCCGGATGGCGTGACATCGCGGCCGTCATCGGCGCGCGCGTGCTGACGCGCCTCCGGAAGATCACCGCGGCGATCCGCCCGCTGGCCTGGGTGCTGATGGCCATCGCCGTCGGCTTCTGGGTGATCGGGCAGATCGCCGGGTGGTCGGAGTTCACGATCGCCGCCGCAGTCATCGCGATCGCCGTGGGCGTGTGCGCGCTGTTCCTGATCGGCCGCACCGCCTACGACGTCTCGCTCGACCTCGCCCGCACCCGTGTGGTCGTGGGGGAGCGCGCGGTCGGCGCCCTCACCCTGGCCAACCGCGGCAGCCGGGCCATCCTGCCCTCGCGCGTGGTGCTCCCCGTCGGCTCCGGCCGCGGCGAGTTCGGCATCCAGCGGCTCGCACCGGGAGAGGAGGCGGAGGAGCTCTTCGCCATCCCCACCCAGCGCCGCGGCGTGGTCAAGGTCGGCCCGGTGAGCGTCGTCCGCGGCGATCCGCTCGGACTCTTCGAGCGCGCGCACCGCCGTGACGATCCGGTCGACCTGTTCGTGCACCCGCGCACCGTGCTGTTCGACGGCCAGTCGCTCGGCTACCTGCGCGACCTCGAGGGGCTTCCGGCCGCGGACCTCTCCCGTGACGACGTCTCCTTCCACGCGCTCCTGGAGTACCAGCCCGGAGACGACCTGCGTCACGTGCACTGGAAGTCCACCGCCCGGACGGGCACGATGATGGTCCGTCAGTACGAGGAGACCCGTCGCTCGCACTTCGTGATCGGCCTGTCTCGCTCCCTCAACGAATACGCCACGGCCGATGACTTCGAGCTCGGCATCTCCGCCGCGGGCTCGATCGGCCTCCGTGCCCTCCGCGACTCGCAGCGCGTCGACGTGCGCGTGCAGGGCCGGGAGCTGCCCGCTGGCACCGGCAAGCAGCTGCTCGACTCCCTCGCCGCCGTCGAGAACAGCAAGGCGAAGGAGGGCGGGATCGCCGACCTCGCCGGCATCGTCTCGGCCACGATGCCGCTCGCCAGCGTGGTGGTGCTCGTGTGCGGCTCCCGCGTGCCCTCCGACGACCTCCGCCTCGCCTGCTCGCGGCTGCCCTTCGGCGCCAAGGTGCTCGCCGTCGTGACCGACACGACCGCGACCGCACCGACGCTGCGGCGTATCGGCGATGCCGACGTCGTCACGGTCGGTGCGCTCGAACAGATTCCCCTCGCTCTGCAGAAGGTGCTCGCATGACCGCGCCCGCCACCGCGTCCGCCACGCTGACCCCGCGGCGTTGGATCCTCGACCTCGGGGCGACGGCTCTCCTGGTCGCGACGTCGATGGTCGGATTCTGGCCGACCTTCGCCGGGCCCTCCTTCCTCCCCGCCGTCATCGGCGGCATCCTGCTCGGCCTCGCGATCGCGGCCGTCGCGACGTGGCGTCGCTGGGGCATCCTGATCATCGCGGGGCTCACCGTCGCCGCGTACTTCGTGTTCGGCGCGGCGTTCGCGCTGCCGCAGACCGCGATCCTCGGATTCATCCCCACGCTCGAGACGCTGCAGAAGCTCGCGCTGGGCACGGTCACCGCGTGGAAGCAGATGCTCACCACGGTCGCCCCGGTGGCAGCGGCCGACGGTCACCTGATCGTCCCGTTCCTGCTGGCACTCGTGGTGACCACCCTGACCGCCTCGCTCGCACTGCGCCTGTCGCAGGTCGCGTGGGCGCTGCTGCCGGCCGGCGTGCTGCTCATGCTCGTGATCGCGCTGGGCACCCCGGAGCCGGCCTTCCCCCTCGTGCAAGGGCTCGTGTTCGCCGTGGTGAGCATGTCGTGGCTGGCGCTGCGCCAGCTCTGGGCGCCGCAGAACATGGCCGTGTCGGTGAGCGAGGTCGATCCGTCCCGCGCGGCGCACATGCGCACCCGTCGTCTGCTGGCCGGAGTCGCCGTGCTGGCCGTAGCGGGTGGAGCGGGCGTCGCCACGGCCGCGGTCGCGACCCCCGCACAGCCGCGTCACGTGTTCCGCGACGTCATCATCCCTCCGTTCGACATCCGCGACTACCCGAGCCCGCTGCAGGCCTTCCGCAAGAACGTGCGCGATGAGGCCGAGGAGACGCTCTTCACCGTGCAGGGTCTGCCCAAGGGGGCACGCATCCGCACGGCCGTGATGGACCAGTTCGACGGCATGGTCTACAACGTCACCGACGGCGGTCCGACGTCGTCGAGCGCGTTCGCTCCGCTGCGGTCGAACATGGCGCCGGAGGCCGAGGGCGTGCCCGTCACGCTGAAGTTCGCGATCGACGAGTACCGCGGCGTGTGGATGCCGACGGCCGGCGAACTGTCCGAGATCCGGTTCGACGGCGACCGCGCGGAGGACCTGCGCCGCGGCACCTTCGTCAACACGGTGACCGGCACGGCCGTGGCCACGCCGAAGCTGACTGCCGGCGACGAGTACGCGGTCGACGCGGTGATGCCGAGCGAGCCCGACGACGAGCAGCTGGCCGAGGTGGCGTTCGGCAAGGTGTCGATGCCGAAGCCCAGCAACGTGCCGGAAGAGCTGACCTCGCTGGCCGCCGAGACCGTGGCGGGTGCGGAGACGCCGATCGAGCAGGTGCGGGCGCTGGAGACCTTCCTCTCCGAGGGTGGCTTCTTCAGCCACGGCCTCGAGGGAGAGGTGCTGTCGCGTGCCGGGCACACCGCCGAGCGCATCTCGACGCTCGTCGGCGCCGACCAGATGATCGGCGACGATGAGCAGTACGCCGTGGCGATGGCGCTGCTCGCCGGACAGCTCGACATCCCCGCCCGCGTCGTCATGGGGTACTACCCCGACGATGAGCAGGCGGGAGAAGCGGTCTTCACCGCGACCGGCGACAACGTGCACGCGTGGGTCGAGGTCAACTTCGAGGGCGTCGGATGGATGACGTTCAACCCGACCCCGCCCGAGGACCAGGTCCCCAACGACCAGAACACCAAGCCCCGCGTCGACCCGAAGCCGCAGGTGCTGCAGCCGCCGCCCCCGCCGCAGGAGCCGGTCGACCTGCCGCCGACGCTGCCCGACGATCGCGAGTCGGAGGACGAGAGCCTGAACCTCGCCGGCATCATCGGCGCGATCCTGCTGATCGGCGGGATCTCGCTCGCGGTGATCGCCGTGCTCGCCTCGCCGTTCATCGTGATTGGCGCGTGGAAGGCCGCGAAGCGTCGCTCCCGTCGCGCCGCCGCCCGCACCTCCGACCGCATCAGCGGTGGCTGGGACGAGCTGACCGACCGCGCCGTCGATTACGGAGCGCGCCTGGCCCCCGGCGGCACCCGGATCGAAGAGGCCGCCGTCGTGGCGTCTTCCCTGACTGTCCCGCGGGTCACCGCGCTGGCCGAGCGCGCCGACGCCGAGGTGTTCGGTCCCGCCGAACCGAGCCCGCAGGACGTGGAGTCGTTCTGGCACGAGGTCGATGAGATCGTCGGCGGACTCGGCAAGGAGGCCGGCTTCTGGAAGCGCGTCAAGGCGCGACTGAGCGTGCGGTCCCTGGTCGGCGGCACGGCGGTCTCGAACGGACTGCAGAACCTGAAGGAAGCGGCCGCCGCGCGCGTTCGTCGCGAACCTGGCACCATCAAGAACAGCACGACGACTTCGTCCTCCGAGAGTGAGACCCCATGACGCAGCCAGCGCTCGATCAGATCGCGCCGATCTCCCGTCGCGCGGTCGCCTACGTCATCGACGCCCTGATCGCCGGCGGACTCGGCATCGTTCTCGGCGGTGGCCTGCTCCTCGCCTCGATGCTCTCGGGTGGACTCGAGGCCTCGATCACCGTGCTCCTCATCGGCGGCCCGGTCGTGAGCCTGGTGCTGCTCGCCTGGTTCATCGTGTACACCGTCATGCAGGCGGGTAAGGGCTCGATCGGGATGCGGGCGAAGGGCCTGCGCCTGGTCTCCGCCGCCGACGGAGAGCCGCTCGGGTTCGGGCGCGCGCTGCTCCGCAACATCATCTTCGGCCTCGCCGGAGCCATCGTCGTCGGCTACTTCAGCCCGCTGTTCGACGGCTCGGGCCGCTTCCAGGGGTGGCATGACAAGGTCGCGTCGTCGCTGATGCTCGACGCCCGGGTGCCCGCACCGGAACCCGTCGTCGAGGAGGCACCGGTGCCCGAGGCGCCGCCGCTGCTGCCGGCGCCGTCGTTCGAGCGCCTTCCTCCGGCACCGATGCCGGGATTCGCTCCGGCGGCGCATCCCGCACCGGCACCCGCACAGGCCGCGGAGCCGGCCCCGCCCGCTGCCCCGGCGCCGGTTGCCCGGAGCTTCACGACCCCGGTGCAGGACTCCGGCATGATCGCCTACGTCCCCGGGGTCACCCAACCGTCGTCGCCCGCGAAGGCTCCGGCGCCCGCAGCGCCTGTCGCCCCTGCG
>NZ_JARE01000007.1:0-51602 GCF_000708325.1 Microbacterium sp. Cr-K20
CCCTGCCCTCGCCGCGTCCGTCCGCCGCCCGGTGGCCGTGCGCTCCCCCCTCGTCCGTCGCCTCGCCCGCGATCTCGGCCTCGACGTGCACACGATCGCCGCGACCGGCCCGGACGGGGCGATCACCCGCGCCGACGTGCTGCAGGCCGCTGTCGAGAACGCCGTCGACGGCGCCGCCGCGCATCACCGCGCCACGAACGGGACGGGTGAGTCCGTCGACGCGCTCGACGTCGTCTCCCGCGAGCGCATGTCGCCGTTGCGGCGCGCGGTCAGCGCGAAGCTCACGCGCAGTCGCACCGAGATCCCCGAGGCCACCGTCTGGGTCGACGTCGATGCCACGTCCCTATGGGACCTCCGCGCGCAGATGGCCCCGGAGGGCGGCAAGGCCCCCTCGGTCACGGCACTGTTCGCGCGCTTCGTCCTGCTCGCCCTCGAGGACTACCCCGTGCTGGCCTCGCGACTCGACGAGAGCGGCGAGGAGCTGATCTCGTTCGACGGCGTGAACCTCGGGATCGCGGCGGACACCGAACGCGGACTCCTGGTCCCCGTCGTCCCCCGTGCGCACGCCCTCACCGTGGAGCAGCTCGATGCGGCACTGCGCGAGCTCACCGCCACGGCCAGAGCAGGCACGATGCCGCCGGAACGCCTGCGCGGCTCGACCTTCACCCTCAACAACTACGGCGGGTTGGGTGTCGACGGCTCGGCGGCGATCATCAACCACCCGGACGTCGCCATCCTCGGCATCGGCCGGATCATCGAGCGGCCGTGGGTCGTCGACGGGGCGATCGTCGCGCGTCGTATCGTGCAGCTGTCGCTCGCGTTCGACCATCGCGTCTGCGACGGCGGGTACGCGGCGGGATTCCTGCGGCGCGTCACCGAGCTCATCGAGCATCCGCTGCGCGCGTTCGTGCGGGTCTGAGACCGCCCGAAGCCCCTCGGGCCGACGCGGCGCGTGTGCCATAATTACCATACGATCGGTCAGTAATTCCTGGCCATGCGAGAGGGCGACGACCCCTCGCCGAGACGACGAAGTCAGGAGATCCGCATGACCGAGGCATTCCTCGTCGGAGGGGCGCGCACCCCGGTCGGGCGCTACGGCGGCGCGCTGGCCACCGTCCGCCCCGACGACCTGGCCTCGATCGTGGTGGCCGAGGCCGTGCGCCGGGCCGGCATCGACCCGACGCGAATCGACATCGACGAGGTGATCCTGGGGGCGGCGAACCAGGCCGGCGAGGACAACCGCAACGTCGCCCGGATGGCGGTGCTGCTCGCCGGGCTCCCCGACAGCGTTCCGGGCATCACGGTGAACCGGCTCTGCGCTTCGGGCATGTCCGCCGTGACCATGGCCGCGCAGGCGATCCGCGCGGGCGATGCCGACCTCATCGTCGCCGGCGGCGTCGAGTCCATGACCCGTGCGCCCTGGGTGCAGGCCAAGCCCGAGAAGGCCTGGTCCAAACCGGGCGCGGCCTTCGACACCTCGATCGGCTGGCGCTTCCCGAACCCCCGCCTCGTCGCCCGCGACAAGGCGACCTTCTCGATGCCCGAGACCGCGGAGGAGGTCGCACGGATCGACAGGATCACGCGTGACGAGGCCGACGCCTTCGCCCTCCGCTCGCAGCAACGCGCCGCCGCCGCGATCGCGACCGGACGCTTCGCCCCCGAGATCGTCGGCGTGCCGACCGCGGCCGGAGAGGTGCGGGTCGACGAGGGCCCACGGCCCGAGACCACGCTCGAGGCGCTCGCCCGACTGCGCCCCGTGGTCGCCGGCGGCCAGGTCGTGACGGCCGGGAACTCCAGCGCCCTCAACGACGGCGCCTCGGCGATCGTCGTGGCGAGCGCCGAGGCGGTCGAGCGCCATGGTCTCGTGCCCCGCGCCCGGATCGTCGTCGGCACCAGCGCCGGTCTCGCACCGGAGGTCATGGGCCTCGGCCCGGTGCCCGCGACGCAGAAGGCGCTCCGCCGCGCCGGACTCACCATCGACGACATCGGCTCCGTCGAGCTCAACGAGGCGTTCGCCACGCAGTCGATCGCCTGCATCCGCCGTCTCGGCCTCGACGATGAGCGCGTCAATGCCGACGGCGGGGCCATCGCCCTCGGCCATCCGCTCGGCTCGTCCGGCTCCCGCCTGCTGGTCACACTGCTCGGGCGCATGGAGCGCGAGGGCTCGCGGTACGGACTCGCGACGATGTGCGTGGGCGTCGGTCAGGGTGCGGCCGTGATCCTGGAGAAGGTGTGATGCCCGGCCCGGCGAATCCCGAAGAGCCGTTGCTCGTCGAGCGGCACCCCGACCGTGTGGTCGCCACTCTCCACCGTCCGCACAAGCGCAACGCGATCGACCAGGCCACGATCGATGCCCTGCACCTGCTCTGCGCCGAACTCGAAGAGACGCCGCGAACCCTGATCCTCGTCGGCGCCGACGGCGTCTTCGCGGCGGGCGCCGACATCGCCGAGCTGCGCGAACGCCGGGCCGCCGACGCGCTGCGCGGCATCAACGCGCACGCCTTCGTCCGGGTCGCCGAGCTGCCGATGCCGGTCATCGCAGCGATCGACGGCTATGCCCTGGGAGGCGGCGCCGAACTCGCCTACGCCGCAGACATCCGCATCGCCACACCCGCACTCGCGATCGGCAACCCGGAGACGGGCCTCGGCATCCTCGCCGCCGCCGGCGCGAGCTGGCGGCTGAAGGAGATCGTCGGCGACGCCAGGGCGATCGAGCTGCTGCTCACCGGGCGCACGGTGAGGGCCGAGGAGGCGCTGCGCATCGGTCTCGTCTCGGCGATCCACGACCCCGAGGAACTGCTGGCTGCGGCCGAGGCGATCGCCGACCGGATCGCCCGCAACGACCCGGCCGCCACCATCGCGACGAAACGGGTGTTCCGCGCGCCCCGCGACCGCCACCCCGCCGCCGATCTGGAAGCCCAGGCCGAGCTCTTCGAGAGCCCGGAGAAGTTCCGACGCATGACCGACTTCCTGGAACGGAGAGACCGATGACCGAGGCCACGCCCCACGATCCCGCGCACGTCGGGGTGCTCGGCGGCGGGCGCATGGGCGCCGGCATCGCCCACGCGTTCCTGCTGGCGGGTTCGCGCGTGACCGTCGTCGAACGCGATGCGGATGCTGCCGAGGCTGCCGCGCACCGCGTGCTCGAGTCGGTCGATGCCTCGATCGCCCGCGGCACCGCGGCCGAACCGGGAGACGCGTACCGTTCACGCTTCGACACGGGCACGGAGGTCGCGCTGTTCGCGCCGTGCGACCTCGTCGTGGAAGCCGTGCCCGAGGATCTGGCCTTGAAGGTCGACGCCCTCACTCGCGTCGAAGCGCAGATCGGACCGGACGCCGTCCTCGCCTCGAACACCTCGTCGATCTCGATCGATGAGCTCGCCGCAGTGCTGGACCGTCCGTCGCGCTTCCTCGGAATGCACTTCTTCAACCCGGTGCCCGCGTCCACCCTGGTCGAGATCGTGCGCGGCACGGCCACCGCTCCCCCGCTCGTCGACGATGCGAGGGCCTGGGTGCACGCCCTCGGCAAGACGCCGATCGTCGTGGCCGATGCCCCCGGGTTCGCGTCGTCGAGACTCGGCGTCGCGATCGGCCTGGAGGCGATCCGCATGCTCGAAGAGGGCGTCGCCTCCGCCGAAGACATCGACGCCGCGATGACCTTGGGCTACAAGCATCCGGTCGGGCCGCTCCGCCTCACCGACATCGTCGGGCTCGACGTGCGGCTCGGCATCTCCGAATACCTCGCCGCGAACCTCGGCGAACGCTTCGAACCGCCGGCTCTGCTGCGCCGCCTCGTCGCCGAGGGCCACCTCGGACGCAAGAGCGGACGCGGCTTCTACGAATGGGACGTCTCATGAAGGGAACTGACATGACCGAGATCCTCCCCAGCTACCTGCAGGGATCCTGGTGGTCGCCGGCTGCCGACGCCGAGGCGACCGAGGTGCGCGACGCCTCGACGGGCGAGATCGTCGCCCGCGTGTCGACCGAGGGCATCGACCTCTCGGCGGCTCTCGCCTACGCCCGCACCGCGGGGCAGGCTTCGCTCGGTGAGCTGACCTTCCACCAGCGCGCGGTGCGGCTCAAGCAGCTCGCGCTCGCGCTCACGGAGCGCAAGGCCGAGCTGTACGAGATCTCGAGCCGCACGGGCGCGACCGCGCAGGACTCGTGGGTCGACATCGACGGCGGCATCGGGGTGCTGTTCGCATACTCCAGCAAGGGCCGGCGGGAGCTGCCGAATGCGAAGGTCTACGTCGACGGCGCGGTGGAGAACCTGTCCAGGGACGGCTCGTTCCTCGGGCGCCACATCTACACCCGGCTCCCCGGCGTCGCGGTGCAGATCAACGCCTTCAACTTCCCGGTCTGGGGGTCGCTGGAGAAGTTCGCGCCCGCTTTCCTCGCCGGTGTGCCGACCGTCGTGAAGCCCGCGACGCCGACCGGGTACCTGGCCGAGGCGATGGTGCGGATCATGGTCGAGTCCGGCCTGCTGCCCGAGGGGTCGCTGCAACTCGTCTCGGGCAGCATTCCCGGTATCTTCGACGAGCTGCGGCTCGGTGATCTGGTGGCCTTCACCGGATCGGCGTCGACCGCGGAGGGGCTGCGCGCCCACGATGCGGTACAGACCGGCGGCGTGCGCTTCACGAGCGAGACCGACTCCATCAACGCGTCCATCCTCGGGACGGACGCCGTCGCGGGCACGCCGGAGTTCGACGCCTACGTCAAGCAGCTCGTGGCGGAGATGACCAGCAAGGCCGGGCAGAAGTGCACGGCGATCCGACGCGCGATCGTGCCGGCCGGCACCGTCGACGACGTGATCGGCGCCGTGCGGGCACGGCTGTCCGAACGCATCGTGCTCGGCGACCCCCGGGCGGAGGGCGTCACGATGGGGCCGCTGGCCTCGACCGCGCAGCGTGACGAGGTGCTGCGCCAGGTGGCACGGCTGCAGGACGGCGGCGGCGAGCTGGTCATCGGCTCGACCGACGCTCCGGACGTGCGGCACGGCGACGGAACGGAGGGGCCCTCTCCGGATGGCGCCTTCCTCGCGCCGATGCTGCTGCGCTTCTCCGACCCGGAGAGCGCGGCGGTCAACGAGATCGAGGCGTTCGGCCCGGTCTCGAGCATCGTCGGCTATCGCACCCTCGACGAGGCGAGCGCCCTGGTCGCGCGCGGCGGCGGCTCGCTGGTCACCAGCGTCGTCACGCACGACCCCGAGGTCGCCGTCGCGCTCGCCACGGGCATGGCCGCCTACAACGGACGAGTGCTGTTCCTCGATCGCGACGACGCCCGCAGCTCGACGGGTCACGGCTCGCCGCTGCCGAACCTCGTGCACGGCGGCCCCGGTCGCGCCGGCGGCGGTGAGGAGCTCGGCGGCATCCGCGCGGTGCTGCACCACATGCAGCGCACCGCGGTGCAGGGTTCCCCTGCGATGCTGACCGCCCTCACCGGGGTCTGGCATCAGGGCACGGTGGCGCGTCCGTACCAGGAGAGCGGCGGCGTGCACCCCTTCCGTAAGTCGCTGGCCGAGCTGCGGATCGGCGATCAGGTCGCGAGCGGCTCGCGCACGGTGACGCTCGAGGACATCGAGACGTTCGCGGCGTTCACCGGCGACACCTTCTATGCGCACATGGACGAGGCCTCCGCGGCGGCGAACCCGTTCTTCCCCGGTCGCGTCGCCCACGGCTACCTGCTCGTGTCGTGGGCTGCCGGCCTCTTCGTCGACCCGGCGCCCGGTCCCGTCCTCGCGAACTCGGGCTTGGAGAACCTGCGCTTCCTGACCCCGGTCTCCCCCGGCGACGAGATCCGCGTCGAGCTCACCGCCAAGCAGATCACCCCGCGTGAGACGGACGAGTACGGCGAGGTGCGATGGGACTCGGTGCTGAAGAATCAGCGCGACGAGATCGTCGCCACGTACGACGTGCTCACCCTCGTCGCGAAGGAGCAGGACGCGGCGGCCTGAGTCGCCCCCGCGTGCGCGCCGGTCAGGAGACCGGGGCGCTCGCGGGATCGTCGGATCGTCGGCGCAAACCGTCGAGGGCGATGGCGACGACGTCGTCGGCGAGCCGATCCGCGCCCTCGCGTCCGCCCGGTCGGTACCACTCCACGATCGAGTTGATCATTCCGAACGCCAGGCGGGCCACGACGCTGGCGTCGATGTCGGCGCGCAGCGTACCTTCGGCCTGTGCTTCCGAGACGAGCGCGGTGATCCGGCGGTCGAACGCGCGACGTCGAGTGAGCGCACGGCGCTCGACATCGGTGTTGCCGCGCACTCGCAGCAGGAGCGTCACGGCGGGGAGCTGGTCCACCAGCACGTGGACGGCACCCCGGAGGACGTGCTCGAGGCGGGCGACCGCGCGGGAATCGTCACGATCGACGGTGGCCGGGAGCGGGTCGTCCACCACGGCCTCGAGCCCCCCGAGCGCGGCGTCGAGGGCGAGGTCGAGCATCTCGTCCTTCGATCCGAAGTGATGGTAGATCGCCGACTTCGACAGGCCGAGCCGCTCGGCCAGCATGCCGATCGAGGTCGCGTCGTACCCGTGCTCGTTGAATGCGGCGACGGCGACCGCGAGGATGCCCTGCTGGTCGTACCCGGGGCGGCCTCGTCGCGTGCTCTGCATCTCGGACATCCCCACAGTCTCGCATCGGATCGCGCTGTCGGCCGGGAGCGGCAGCACGGGTCAGTAGGTCTGGTCGGTGGTGCGCGAGCGACCACGGAACTCCGCGACCGGATCGCCGAGTTCGTCGACGACCGTCACGTCGTAGATGCCGGAGCGGCCGCTGCGGGTGCGCCGCACGGCCGTCGCGGTCAGCGTCTGTCCGGAGACGGTGGATTTCAGGAAGGAGATGTCGGCGCCCGCAGCCACCGTGACCCGATCGTCCTCGTTGCAGGCGATCGCGAAGGCCGTGTCGGCCAGGGCGAAGACGAAACCGCCATGGGTGATGTGGAACCCGTTGGTCATGTCGTCGCGCACGCGCATCGAGACCACGGCGTGTCCGGGATCATCGCGTTCGACGACGAGGCCCAGCGAGGCGGACGCACGATCGCGCTCCATCATGGCGCGGTTGGGGCGCACGGCGTCCGTGGCCCGCGGCGTCGCATCCGTCATCGTCGACCTCCTCGTCGCGCGGATGCCACCGCAGCAGCGCCCGACAGGCCCATACTAACTGACCGCTCGGTCGGTAAAAAAGGGTGGTCCGCGGCGGCTCGCCGCACGCGGGTCAGCCGAAGACCAGCGGCTTTGCGAGCGTGGCGTCGTCGACCGTGATGCCGGTGATCACCGCGGCGGGGTCTGCCGTCGAGTCGCGATCCAGGCGGAACCGCATGACGACCCCCTCGCGGCTGGACCACTCGTAAAAGTACTCGCCCGACGAGATGATGCGCAGTGCCGTCCCCTCGGGGAAGGCAGCTGCCGCGGCGCTGACCGGATCTCCGATTCGCACACCACCGGCGGACGGAAGCGACGCGCCCTCATGAGTCGGCTCGCCCGCGACGTTCCCGATGCCGACGGACACGGCGGAGACGACGCTCGTGCCCTCCTGCGTCCAGAGCAGCAGCGAGGCCGATTCATCGGGCGAGGTCAGACGCGTCGTTCCACCCACCCACTCGGGCTTGTCGACCCGAGCTCCGGGGACCGCGGCGATCGCCTCATCGAGCTCGACGCCCAGGCGCACGGGGCCGACCCCCGCCGTCGTGATCTCCCACTCGCTCCAGGGCGCCGCGGGGTCAGCTGCGGGGACGTCCACCGGAACCGGCGGGTTCTCCGTCAGCTCGTCGATCAGCTTCGCCCTCGCCTCGCTCGCGCGATCACGCAGCTGGGCTGCAGCGGCCTCGGTGTCGAACGCGGGTTCCCCCGTGAAGGGCTGCCACATCTCGACGACCACGTTTCCGACCGAGGAGTAGGTCTTGTAGAGGGAGTGACCGTCGCCGCCCGGGTAGGTGAGGACCAGGGATCCGGCGATGGCGCGGACGCCCCCGTCGCCCTCGGCCGTCGACGAGGCGAAGGAAGAAGGCGCCCCGCCGACGGTGAACTCACCGCACTGCTCCGCGGCTTGGGCGTACTGGTCCATGCGCGCCGTGGCGGCCGCTTCATCGGCGAACTGCATCACGTGGAGCCAGCCGTCTCGCCCTTCGGAAACGGTCGTCGTCCACGTGACGGACCGCGCACCGATGGAGCCCAGCGAGGCCTCGGCGTAGACCGCGTTGCAGATGGAGGGATCCGGCTCGTAGCCGCCCCCGTCGGACACCTGGATCAGGGAGGGCACCGCCGGGCTGACGTCACCCACATCGGGAAGCAGACCGGAGATCTCCTCGGCACTCAGCAGGAACCAGTCCAGCTCGTCGCCGACGAAGGCGATGGGTCCGGCATACGGGTCGGGAGCCGGGGATTCCGGCGCGGCCGTGGGCTCGGGTGTGGGCGTGGACTGCGGAGTCGGAGCGCACCCGGAAAGAGCCGCCAATGCCCCGACCGCGACCACACCGATCAGGCCCTGCACGAACGTCCTCGACCGCGACATGTCCCACTCCGATCCACACTCGGCGCCGGCATCGGCGCACCCCCGTGCAGCCGAGCCTAGAGCCTCGCCCCGGGCATCTGAGGCGCTCGTTCCACGTCGAGATCAGAATGAGATTCTGCACATGCCGGAGCACGCATATGCGGTGCGATCACCGAGCATCGGCACGCTGCAGAGCGGCGGCGCCCACGGCTCTGGCCTCGTCCGCGGTGGCGGCCTCGAGCACGACCTCGGCGGCGCGACGGCACTCCTCCTCAGTCACATCGCGGAGCGCCTCCGCGACTCGTCCGAGCGACCTCGGGGTCATCGAGAGCGAGGTGGCCCCGAGCCCCACGAGCACCGGAGCGAGGGTCGGATCGCCGCCCGCCTCTCCGCAGACACCCACCGGCTTCCCCGCCGCACGCCCCGCCGCTCCGACCATGCCGATCAGGCGCAGCACCGCGGGCTGCCACGGATCGTTCAGATCACCCAGGTCGCTGAGCAGCCGATCGGCGGCGAGCGTGTACTGCGCGAGGTCGTTGGTTCCGAGGCTCACGAAGTCGACCACCTCGAACAGCTCGGCCGCGAGAAGCGCCGCCGACGGCGTCTCGATCATGATGCCGACCCGGCTGATCCCCGCCGCACGCGCGCGCTCGGCGAACGCCCTGGCCTCTTCGACGGTGGCCACCATCGGGGCCATCACCTCGACCTCGGCCGACTCCGCGGTGGCGGCGAGCGCGAGTGCTCGCAGCTGGTCGTCGAGCAACTGCGGCCGGCGGCGCGCGATCCGGAGCCCCCGCACGCCGAGTGCCGGATTGTCCTCGTCGTCGGAGTTCGCGAACGGGAGGGGCTTGTCGCTCCCCGCGTCCAGTGTGCGCACGACGACCTTGCGATCGGTGAATGCGGCCAGGACACCGCGGTAGGCGGCGGTCTGCTCCTCGACCGTCGGCGCTTCGGTCCGGTCGAGGAAGCAGAACTCGGTACGGAACAGACCGATGCCCTCTGCTCGTGCTGCCGCAGCGTTCACCGCGTCCGGGGCACCGCCCACGTTGGCCAGCAGCGCCACACGGTGGCCGTCGGCGAGACGCCCGGATCCGTCGAACTCCACGACGGTCGCGGCGGCCTCTGCTTCGGCGACGCGGGATGCGGGCGGATCGACCTCGACCGTGCCGCGCCCGCCGTCGACGAGGAGCGTCGAGCCGACCGGGATGCCGACCGCGCCGGTGACGCCGACGACGGCGGGAAGACCGAGCGATCGCGCGATGATCGCGGTGTGCGAAGTCGGCCCGCCCTGCTCGGTGACGAGCGCGACGCAGTGCCCTCCGGCGAGGGCCGCGGTGTCGGCGGGCGCGAGGTCGGTCGCGACGAGCACGAACGGTTCATCGCGCTCGGGCACCCCGGGCATGTCGACCTGGAGGATCTCGGCGATGATCCGGTCCCGCACGTCGCGGATGTCGGCGACACGCTCCGCCATCCGGCCCCCCAACGCGGCGACACCCTTCTCGTGCGCCGCTGCGGTCTCCCAGATCGCGCGCGCCGCACTGCGGCCCTTCGACCGGACGAGCGCCGTCGCCTCCGAGACCAGCTCGGGGTCGGAGGCCAGCAGGCGCGACGCATCGAGGATCGCCCTGGTCTCCCCCGTCGCCTGAGACGTCCGTGCGCGCAGCTGATCCGCCACGGCCACGGCGGCCCACTCGATCGCCGAGACCTCGGCGTCGCGGTCGGCCGAAGCGACGACCTCGCCCGCCTCCGGTTCGCCGACCGCCGGCGCGAGGTGCACGAGCGGTGCGGCCACGCGACCGGGACTGACACCGCGGCCCCGCAACACCGCGCCGGACGCGATGACGGGCGCCGGGGCGTCGGAGAGCGGGGCGGTGGATCCCGAGGCCGCCGCAGCCGCCGTCGGTGCTGCTTCGTCCGTCCCCTCGCCGAAGCCGTCGTCGAACAGCGCGGACAGCTTCTCCAGCACCGCGTCGGCTTCCGGGCCGCGCGCGACCAGCTCCAGTTCTTCGCCCTGCCGAGCCCCGAGTATCAGCAGTCGAGAGAGGCTCGCGGCCGGCGCGTCGGGACCGTCGGGTAGACGACGCAGCCGCACATCGGCCCCCGCCGAGGCTTCGGCGATCAGCGCGGCGGGGCGCGCATGGATGCCCAGCGGATTGCGCACCCGCACCCGTCGGACGATCTCCTCGCCGGTCGGCCCCCCATCCTCTGCGACACCGGATGTGGGCTCGGCGTCGGGCGACGGCGCCGCGTCGTCAGGCACCCCGAGTTGCCCGGTCTTCGCGCCGAGTGCGGCGGTCGCTTCCGCCGCGACCGCGTCCAGCCCGCCCCCCGCCGCGGCGGAGACGACCGCGGCGAGCAGCCCCTCCACGAACGGAGCCGGCACGAGGCGCACGGGCACGTCACTCGCACGCAGCTCGAGTGCGAGCTCGGCGCTCAGCACGGCCGATCCGAGATCCATGAGGACCAGGACGCCGTCGCAGTCCGCCGCGAGCTCGTCGATCGCGGCGGCCACCGCCACTGCATCCGTCCCGAGGATCGGCGTGCCGTCGCCGTCCACTCCCGCGCCGGCGGCGACCTGCACGCGCACCCCGCCGCCCTGCACCATCTGCAGGGCAAGCTCCAGGGCCGCCTCCCCGAGCCGCGCACTGTGGGAGACGGCGACGATGCCGATCATCCGGCGCTGCCCTCCACCGCTGCGGCGAGCGTGTCGAACAGGATCGCCGTCGATGCGGCTCCCGGATCGAGGTGCCCGGCGCTGCGTTCGCCGAGATAGCTGGCCCTGCCCTTTCGGGCGACGAGCGGGAGCGTGGCGTCGCGGCCGGCCGCCGCCGCATCCGCTGCGGTCCGGGCGGCAACGGCGACGGACGCGCCACCGGCGAGCGCGGTGTCGAGCGCATCGACGGCCGGAGCCATCGCGTCGAACATCGTCTTGTCGCCCGCCTCGGCCTTGCCTCGCGCCACGATGCCGTCGAGTCCTGCGCGCAGGGCGGCGGCGAGCGCCGGCCCGTCGAGCTCCGACACGGCACCGGCCGCCATCCCCATCCGCAGGAAGAACGTGCCGTAGAGCGGTCCGCTCGCCCCGCCCACGGAGCTCACCAGCGTCATGCCCACGGTTTTCAGCAGCTCATCGACCGTGGCCGGAGTGCTCGCCCCGAGCTTCTCGCTCACCGCGCTCATCCCGCGGGCCATGTTCGCGCCGTGGTCGGCGTCGCCGATCGCCGAGTCGAGTTCGGTGAGCCAGTCGCGCTTCTCCGTGACAGCCGCGCCGAAACGGGAGACCCAGTCGGCGAGCACAGCGGTGTCGACAGCCGCCATCACGCACCCCACCGCAGGCCGGGGGTGTTCACCGGGGCGTCCCACAGGCGCAGCAGCTCGTCATCCGCCTTGAGCACCGTGACCGAGCAGCCCGCCATGTCGAGCGAGGTGATGTAGTTGCCGACCAGGTTCCGCGCGATCTGCACCCCGGACTTCTCGAGGATCGCCGCGACCTCGGCGTACATCAGGTACAGCTCGATCAGCGGTGTCGCGCCCATGCCGTTGAGCATCACGATCGCGGGGCCCGCGGCATCGATGTCGGCGAGGATCGGCTCCACCAGCTGCCGGGCGATGTCGGATGCCGGAGCGAGCGGTTCGCGATGACGACCGGGCTCACCGTGGATGCCGATGCCGATCTCCATCTGGTCGTCGGGGAGGTCGAAGGTGGGCTTGCCCGCGGCGGGAACCGTGCAGCTGGTGAGCGCCATGCCCATCGAGCGACCCTGGCCGTTGACCTTCTTGGCGAGTTCCACGACAGCGGCGAGGTCGCGGCCCTCTTCCGCGGCGGCACCGACGATCTTCTCGAGCAGCACAGTCAGACCCACGCCGCGGCGACCTGCCGTGTACAGGGAATCCTGCACGGCGACGTCATCGTCTACCGTGATGCTGCCCACCTCGATCCCCTCCATGGAGGCGAGCTCGGCGGCCATCTCGAAGTTCAGCACGTCGCCGGTGTAGTTCTTCACGATGTGGAGCACGCCGGCCCCGCGGTCGACGGCCTTGGTGGCGACCTGGACACGGTCCGGCGTCGGGGAGGTGAAGACCTCGCCGGCCACGGCGGCATCCAACATCCCGGTGCCGACGAAGCCGCCGTGCAGGGGCTCGTGGCCCGAACCGCCACCGGACACGATGGCGACCTTGCCCTGCGCCTTGGGCGTCGCCCGCGTGATGACGTGGTTCTCCAGGTCGACCGAGAGCTCGGGGTGAGCGAGCGCGACCCCCTTCAGCGATTCGACGAGAACGTCCTCGGGGGCGTTGATGAGCTTCTTCATCGTTCGATCTCCTTTGATCCTCGGGATTTCTTTCGCGCAATCCGAAAGCAATTCGTTAATGTCGAATATGCTCGGAGCCTGCCGGGTTGTCAAGATCATCTTGAAGACCGGCACGGCACACGCACCGGCTCGACGACGCACCGGAAGGAGGCTCCCCCGTGATCCAGGCCATCGACCGCGCGGCGAAGATCCTCGAACTGCTCCAGGGAGCACGCCACCTCGGCATCACCGACCTCGCCGCAGCCCTAAGCCTGCCGCCGTCGACCGTGCACGGGATCGTGAAGTCGCTGCGATCGCACGGCCTCGTCGCGAAGGAGCGCGGTGGCCAGCGCTACATGCTCGGGCCGACGCTGCTGCGCCTGAGCAACGTGTACCTCGACACCCTCGACGTGCGTGCGCGGGCCATGCGCTGGACGCAGGAGCTCGCTCGTCGCACCGACCTCTCCGTGCGGCTCGGCGCCCCCCACTTCACCGACGTGCTCGTCATCCACCACAACCTTCGTCCCGACGACAGCCAGCAGATGCTCGAGACCGGCGTCGCCATCCCCGCGCACGCCTCCGCGATGGGCAAGGTGCTGCTCGCCTACGACCAGGGATTCCAGCAGAGCGTCTTCGAGCAGCCGCTACGCAGCCTCACGGGCGACACGATCACCGACGTCGCCCGCCTGACCCTGGAGCTGCCGGCGATCGCGGAGCGCGGCACCGCGGGCGAGTTCGATGAAGCGGTGCTGGGCGAGTCCTCGCTCGCCGCCCCCGTCGCCGACGCCTCGAACGACATCGTCGCGGCGGTCGCGGTCGTGCTGCCGACATCGCAGACGCCGGCCTCCGACGCGATCATGAACGCGCTGCGCGAGACCGCCAGGAACATCTCGCGGGAACTCGGAGCGACCTCGTGGCCGCCCCGGGTCGCGCCCGCCGACGACTGACGCCGTACGCAAAAAGTTCTGTCGTACGGCCCGCTGTCGGGCTAAGAGAGGGGCAGCTCCTGTATCCGTTCGATCGCTCGGCGCAAGCTGTCGCTCGAATCCGCGGCGGAATCCGGTCGCCATACCGTTGAAGCGAACTCGTTGAGTCGGAGTACGTACAGAGGCCCAACCTGGCCACCGTTCACTGTCACTTCCTTCCGTACCGCCGACGATCGGGATCCTGCGCACAAAGTTAGCAACGTGCGCTTTGCGTGAGGCAGAGCTTCCGGATCGGACGTGATCCTGTTGATCGGGACGCTGAAGTATTCAGCGAATCTCTCGCGATCAGCGAGCAACCACGCTTCCGACATCGAGTGGGCGATTCGAAGTGCGAACTTCGAATCCCACTGACTGATTGACGCCGTTAGCCGCGCCCTCAGCTGGACCGGACATGAGGCGTCCGAATCGCGAAACACGACCCACGGATATTGCGCGGCGGCGCGGTTATAGCTTGCGATTCGCGCATCCATCCTGCCCGTACCGCCCGTAACGACAACGCGCGACGGGTTACGTCCAGCAGCACGCACCACCGCTTTCGCAGTTTCGCGGTCAGACTCCCCCTCGACCACGATATTGATCAAGCGCGCTTCCTTGCTCGCCCAACGTCGATCAAACCGCCGAGATCCTGAGGCGCAATCAATCCATCGACGATGTCTGATACAGGCAATTCCGCAGCGATTTCACCCTCAACTTCTTCGATCTCAGAGAGCTTCTGGGCAGTAGTCCCATCACTTGTCACTCGCAAGACCAACACTTCCTCCGGACGCACCCCTTCGTCATCGAGAAGCTCTGGGGCGTGTGTCGAGAGAATCACTTGCAGCGATTTATCGCGCTGCGCTGCAGCGAGAACGGTGGGCAACATCTTAACAATCGCCGAGTTTAGAGAGAGCTCAGGTTCCTCGAGCAACATGATGCCGCCGTTTGCGGGAGCGCTCACCAAAGTCCACAAGAGCCCAATCAGCCTGAGGGTTCCGTCGGAGAAATCAGCTTCGCTCTGACGGGCGGGGCTCTCACGCCAGTTCTTGTAGCCTGCAATCAAATGCGGGACTCCAGCCGCATCGACTTGCAGCCCCAACGACTGGAATTCGGGAACCGCGGAGCGCAACGCCGCTTCCATGCGTCGAAACCACGCGTCCCGCGTTCGGCCAGGTACCGCGTTCATCTGAGCGATGAAGTCAGCGCCGTACGGATCCGAAACAGCAACACTGATCCGCCCCGGATCGCGAATAATCTGCGGGACGAGGTGAAAATATTGAACTTTGCCGAAGTAGTCCGCAAGCACCCGGAATCGCTTGTTCGCCGAGGTCTGTTCAAGGTGAGTCTGAGTCAAGAGTTCCGTGTCAGCAAGGTCGTGCTTGTCCGGTCGCTGGAGCAGCACCTCACCATTTAGCGTGACACGCTCTTCGTGCACGATAGGACGGTTCAGGCCGCCTTTCTGGCCTCGGACGGCTAGACGATATCCCCACTCCTCATCCCCGTCCTGCAGGGTCAAGTCGAGAACCAGACGGCCACCTTGGTGATTTCGCGCGAAGAGGCTTCGGACCTTACTCAGTCCTCCTCGCCGCCGAATCGCTGAATCTAGCCCGCCGCCGGAGACAACGATGTCGCCCATGAAGCGGAAGAGGTCGAGCAAGTTCGACTTGCCGGAAGCGTTAGGGCCGACAACGAAGAGTCGGTTCTCGACGTCGACGTTTACCGTCTTGAAGTTGCGCCAGTTACTCGCCTCTACGTGCGTAATCCGCATGAATCTCCCGCAATCTTCTGACCGTCTGTGGCCCCAGCATACGAGGCAACCATCCCCAGGATGATGTCTTCAAGTCGCGCGTCGCGCCCGCCGACGACTGATCGCCTATCCCCGCCTACCCCCGAAGCGCCAGGGCGAACGGCAGCACCTGCGTCGCGCCGGCCTGCCGTAGCACCCGGGCGGCGACCGTCATCGTCCACCGGCTGTCGACCAGGTCGTCCACGAGAAGCACCGGCCCCGCCGGAACGTCGAGGTGCTCGGCACTGAACCGATCCCAGACGCCGCCGAGGCGGAACACGCTGTTGCCGCCCGGCTGCCCGGTAGGACCGCCACCGACCGGTTCGAGCGCTCCGAGATAGGGCAGTCGTCCGACGTCGGCGAGGCCGCGCGCGAGCGAGTCGACGAGCAGCGGATGCGACCGCGACGGCAGGGCGACCACGGCCACCGGCCGCTCGTCCCAGCCCCACCCGGCGAGCACACGAATGCAGGCCTGCAGCAACTGCGGCGTCACCGGGGCATCCGTCGCCCCCGCGGCGAAGAGCTCGCGCAGCGCACCGCCCCACCCGAGATCCGTGAGTCGAGCCAGGGCTCGTCCCTCTCCCGCCTGCTCGTCGGTGGGGATGCGGCCCTTGACCGGCACCTCCAACCGATCGGCACCGGTCGGCCAGGCGCGACGAGGTTCGATCGGAACACCGACCCGGTCGAGCGACTCCGCGGCCTGGGTGGTCGCCGACTCCCCGATCTCGCGGGGGAACCATCCGCCCGCGCAGTTGTCGCACCGTCCGCAGGGAGCGGCCGTGTCATCATCGAGCGAGCGCTGCAGGAACTCCATGCGGCATCCGTCGGTCTGCTCGTACTCGATCATGTGCTGCTGCTCGGCGAGGCGCTCGGCGGCGATGCGCTCGTAGCGCTCCGCGTCGTACGCCCAGGGCTCGCCCGTCGCGACCCAGCCGCCCTGCACGCGTCGCACCGCACCGTCGACGTCGAGCACCTTGAGCAGCAGCTCGAGCGGCGTCCGCCGGATGTCGACCATCGCCTCGAGTGCCGGCGTCGAGATCGGCGCATCGCCGAGCGCGCCGATCACCCGCTCCGCCCGCTCCCGGTCGGGCATCGACGCGGTGGCGAAGTAGTGCCAGATGTCGCGGTCCTCGACGCCGGGGAGCAGCAGCACGTCGGCGCTCTCGCTCGCTCGACCGGCACGGCCGACCTGCTGGTAATAGGCCACAGGCGAGGATGGGGCACCGAGGTGCAGGACGAAACCCAGATCGGGCTTGTCGAACCCCATGCCCAAGGCGCTGGTCGCGACCAGCGCCTTGACCTCGTTGCGCTTGAGCATCCCCTCGGACTCCGCGCGCTCGTCGGTGTCGGTCTGCCCGGTGTACGCGCGGACGTCGTGCCCGTGATCACGCAGCAGCCGGGCCGTGTCGACCGCCGCGGCGACGGTCAGCGTGTAGATGATGCCGGACCCCGGCAGGTCGTCGAGGTGACTCAACAGCCAGGCCAGGCGGCTCGCCGAGTCGCGCAGCCGCAGCACGCCGAGACGCAGCGAGGTCCGCGCGAGCGGCCCGCGGATCGTGAGCACGGGCGCCGCGTCACCCTCGCCCGCCTGGAGGCTGCCCAGCTGCTCGGCGACATCGGCCACGACCCGGCTGTTCGCGGTCGCGGTGGTCGCGAGCACCGGCACGTCCGCCGGCATCTGCGCGATCAGATCACGCAGCCGCCGGTAGTCGGGGCGGAAGTCGTGGCCCCAGTCGCTGATGCAGTGCGCCTCGTCGACCACGAGCATGCCGATGCGACGCACGAGCGCCGGCAGCTGCTGCTCGCGGAAGGCAGGGTTGTTGAGCCGCTCGGGAGACACCAGCAGCACGTCGACCTCGTCGCGATCGAGCTGCGCGAGCACGTCGGACCACTCATGCGCGTTGGTCGAGTTGATCGCGACCGCACGCACTCCCGCCCGCTCGGCGGCGGCGATCTGGTCGCGCATGAGCGCCAGCAACGGCGAGACGAGCACGGTCGGTCCCGCGCCCTGACGCCGCAGCAGCAGCGTCGCCACGAAGTACACCGCGGACTTGCCCCATCCCGTGCGCTGCACCACGAGCGCACGCCGGCGCCCTTCGACCAGAGCCTCGATCGCCTCGTACTGGCCGTCGTGGAAGTCGGCATCCGGTCGGCCGACGAGCTCCCGAAGGGCTGACAGTGCGGCATCGCGGGTGTCGGCAGGAACGAGGGAGGTCATGCCTCCACTCTGCCTCACCCCGCCGACACGGCCGGCCCCTCATCCTCAGCCCGCTCGCATCCCGGGCGCGCATCCGTCGTCTAGCGTGAAGGAATGATCACTCGCGAGCTCGCCGTCACCCTTCGAGAGGCCGGACTCGTCTGGCACCCGGCGGAGGGCGACCGTTTCCAGCTCGATCTCCCCGATGAGGTCGAGCTCGAGGCCGAGGCCGAGATCTTCACGGTCAGCGAGATGACGATCGAGGCCAGACAGACCCCGAGCGGCACCGACCTCGCCTTCAACGGCACGACCGAGTGGGCGCTCGACGCGGTGACGCTCGCCGACGCGGTGTGGCTGCCGCGGGAGGATCAGCTGCGCGAGCTGCTGCGCGGCACGTTCCGCTCGCTGTCGCGCGTCGAGGACACCTTCCGTGTCGAGATCGAGATCGCGGACGCCACTTCGGTCTTCGAGCATCCGGATCCGTCCGAAGCATATGGGCGCGCGCTGCTGGCGTTGATCTCCCGCTCACACTGAGCCGCACTCAGGGCCGTCTTGAAACCGGCCATCCGCTGTGTCAGAATTACCTAACGATCGGTCAGTAAAGATGGCCTGATGCCGAGGAGTCGATGATGACCAGTCCCGCAGACCTGTCCCTCGTGGGCGAGATCTCCGATGAGGAACGTCTCTTCGACGAGCTCATCGCGAACGAGCAGCGCATCGAGCCGCGCGACTGGATGCCCGATGCGTACCGCAAGACCCTGGTGCGCCAGATCTCCCAGCACGCGCACTCCGAGATCATCGGCATGCAGCCGGAGGGCAACTGGATCACGCGCGCCCCGAGCCTCAAGCGCAAGGCGATCCTGATGGCCAAGGTGCAGGACGAAGCGGGTCACGGGCTCTACCTCTACTCCGCCGCGCAGACCCTCGGTACCACCCGCGACGAGATGATGGACCAGCTCATCAGCGGCAAAGCCAAGTACTCCTCGATATTCAACTACCCCACGCCCACCTGGGCCGACATGGGCGCGATCGGATGGCTCGTCGACGGCGCCGCGATCTGCAATCAGGTGCCGCTGTGCCGCGCGTCGTACGGCCCCTACGGACGCGCGATGGTGCGGGTGTGCAAGGAGGAGTCGTTCCACCAGCGCCAGGGCTTCGAGATCCTGCTCTCACTCATGCGCGGCACCGACGAGCAGCGCGAGATGGCGCAGGATGCCGTGAACCGCTGGTACTGGCCGAGCCTCGCCATGTTCGGGCCGCCCGATGACCAGTCCCCGAACTCCGCCCAGTCGATGAAGTGGAAGATCAAGCGCTTCACGAACGACGAGCTGCGTCAGCGCTTCGTGGGGATGCTCGTGCCGCAGGCCGAGATCCTCGGCGTCACGCTGCCCGACCCCGAGCTGCGCCTCGACGACGAGACCGGGCAGTACGTGATCGGCGAGATCGACTGGGACGAGTTCTTCGAAGTGCTCCGCGGCAACGGTCCGTGCAACGCCGAGAGGCTGGAGCGCCGTCGCACCGCGCATGAAGAGGGCGCCTGGGTGCGGGAGGCCGCGGCCGAATACGCGCGAAAGCAGTCCCTGAAGACGAAGGCGGTGGCGTGATGGCGACTCCGGGTGCCGACGAACGCGAACCCTGGCCGCTGTGGGAGGTCTTCGTCCGCGCGAATCGCGGGCTGAGCCACGTGCACGTCGGCTCGCTGCATGCGCCGGACGCCGAGATGGCGATCCGCAACGCCCGCGACCTCTACACCCGCCGCGGTGAGGGCGTGTCGATCTGGGTCGCACCGGCCGAGGCGATCACGACGAGCGATCCGGATGCCAAGGGCGCCTACTTCGAGAGTCCCGCCGGCAAGAACTACCGCCATGCCGTGTACTACACGGCCTCCGAGGGGGTGCCGCACCTGTGAGCACCGCACACCCGAACACCGCACACCCGAACACCGCGCACGAGGACATCGACGTCCACGGCGACGTGTCGGTCGACGAGCTCCGACTCTCTCAGGAGCTCTCCGGCACCGGCGCGGTCGCGGCTTCGGCCGACATCGCCGAGTACGCCCTGCGCCTCGGCGACGACGCGCTCATCCTCTCCCAGCAGCTGGGCGCCTGGATCTCGCGCGCTCCCGAGCTCGAGGAAGACGTGGCGCTGGGCAACATCGCCCTCGACCTGCTCGGGCACGCGCGCTCCTTCCTGCACTACGCGGGGTCGTACGACAGGCGCAGCGAAGACGACCTGGCCTTCTTCCGCGACGAGCCCGAGTTCCGCTGCGCCTGGATCGTGCAGCAGCCCAACGGCGACTTCGCCCAGACGATCGCCCGGCAGTTCGTGGTGGCCACCTACATGTTCGAGTTGTACTCGGCCCTCCGGGCGAGCAGCGACGAGACGTTCGCGGCGATCGCGGAGAAGTCCCTCAAAGAGGTCGACTACCACCGGGACCACGCCGTGCAGTGGATGCTGCGCCTCGCCGGGGGCACCGAGGAGTCCCGCACCAGGATCCTCCGTGCAATCGGCGACGTCTGGCCGTATGTCGATGAGCTGTTCCGCGACGACGAACTGATCGAGCGTCTCGGTGATGCCGCGGTGCGCCCATCGAGCCTCCGAGCCGGATTCGACGGCGTGGTCGACACGGTCTTCGCCGAGGCGGAGCTGTCGGTCCCGGCGGTCGCGGCATCCTCCGCCGGCGGACGGCACGGTGCCCACGCGACGCCGCTCGGCCACATCCTCGCCGAGATGCAGGTGCTCGCACGCCGGCATCCGGGGGCGTCATGGTGACCCTCACTCCCACCCAGGATGCCTGGCGCATCGCCGCGGCGGTCCCCGACCCCGAGGTGCCCGTCCTCACGATCGAGGACCTCGGTGTGCTCCGCGCGGTCGAGGCCGACGGTGATCGCGTGCGGGTCGACATCACCCCGACCTACAGCGGCTGCCCGGCGATGGACACGATCCGCGACGACGTCATCCTCGCGCTCACGGCGGCGGGATACGACCGGGTCGAGGTGCGCCTCGTCCTCTCCCCCGCCTGGACGACCGACTGGATGTCGGATGCCGGCAAGGCCAAGCTCGCCGCCTACGGCATCGCCCCGCCGTCCGGCCGCGCCGCGGTGTCGACCGGTCCGATCCGGCTCGCGCTCAGCGTGCGCTGCCCGCGGTGTGGCTCCCTCGACACCCGCGAGGTCTCGCACTTCGGCTCCACCTCGTGCAAGGCGCTGTTCGAATGCCGGGCCTGCCTCGAGCCCTTCGACCACTTCAAGGTGCACTGACATGTCGCTCTTCACGTCCGCGCCGGCATCCGTCCCCCGCGCGACGACCGCCCGCGAGACCGCTCCTCGAAAGCGCGCCCGCTTCCACACGCTCACGGTCGAGGACGTGCGTCCGCTCACCGACGACGCGGTCGAGGTCACGTTCACGGTGCCCGCCGCGCTCGCGGACGAGTACGACCACCTGCCCGGACAGTACGTCGCCCTGCGCACGACGCTCGACGGGGTCGAGGTGCGGCGCTCCTACTCGCTGTGCCGCGCGCCGGAGCACCGCGACGACGGGCAGGACACGCGCCTCAGCGTCGCGGTGAAGCGCGACGAGGGCGGGCTGTTCTCGACGTGGGCGCAGACCGGGCTCCAGCCCGGATTCGAGATCGACGTGATGAGCCCGCAAGGCACGTTCACCTCGGCGCTTCCCGACCTCGACGACCGGCACGTGGTCGGGATCGCCGCGGGCTCCGGCATCACGCCGCTGATGGCTCTCGCCCACACGGTGCTCACCCGGTCGGACACGTCGCGGTTCACCCTGCTGTACACGAACCGCGCCACGCTCGACGTGATGTTCCTGGAGGACCTCGCCGACCTCAAGGACCGGTATCCGACGCGACTCGTGCTGCACCATGTGCTCTCCCGCGAGCAGCGGGCGGCCCCGGTGCTCTCGGGCCGGATCGACGAGGAGAAGCTGCGGACGATCCTCGGCACGCTCATCCCTCCGGCCACCGTCGACGAGTGGTTCCTCTGCGGACCGCTCGCCCTGGTCGACCTCTGCCGCGAGGTGCTGGCCGATGTCGGCGTCGACCGCTCGCACATCCGCTTCGAGCTCTTCACGACCGGCGACGAGCCCGCGCGCGCGGCCCGACCGGTGCAGGTGCGCGCCGGCGAGAAGACCGTGCGAATCGAGGTCACCCTCGACGGTGTCTCATCGACGGTCGAGAGCCCGGTCGATGCGCACGAGTCGGTACTGAACGCCGCCCTGCGCGTGCGCCCCGATGCGCCGTTCGCCTGTGCGGGCGGGGTCTGCGGCACCTGCCGCGCGCGGGTGCTCGAGGGCAGCGTCACGATGACCGAGCACTACGCACTGGAGCCCGACGAGCTCGAACGCGGATTCGTCCTCACCTGCCAGTCCCACCCGACCAGCGACCGTGTGGTCGTCGACTACGACGTCTGACCAGGAGCCCCCATGATCGACCTCACCGTCGCCGACGACGTCGCGACGATCGCGCTGAATGCGCCGGCGAAGCTCAATGCTCTCGACGAGCGGGCTCTGGCCGAGTTGGATGCCGCCTACGAGGCCGCGGAGGTCGCGGGCGTGCGTGCACTGGTGCTCCGCGGTGAGGGGCGTGCGTTCTGCGCTGGCCGGGACATCTCGGGCGTCGACCCGCGGAACGACGATGTACTCGGCTACCTCGGCGGGCTCGTCACCCCGCTGCTGCAGCGGATGACGCGGTTCCCTGCACCGACCTTCGCGGTCGCGCACGGCGCCTGTCTCGGCGTCGGCCTCGGCCTGTTGATCGCGACCGATGTCGTCTACGTCGCCGAGTCCGCGAAGATCGGATCCCCGTTCGCCGCGCTCGGTGCGACGCTCGACTCCGGCGGCCATGCGCTCTTCCTCGACCGCCTCGGGGCGCACAAGACGCTCGACCTCATCTACACCGGCCGCTTGATGAGCGGAGCCGAGGCCGTGTCCTCGGGCCTCTTCTCACGGGTCTTCCCCGATGACGAGGTCGTGCAGGCCACGACGGATGCCGCGGCCGCCGCCGCCCGCGGCGCCACGGCGGCCTTCCTCGCGAGCAAGGAGCTGATCGCGCGCATCCGCGACGAGCGACTCGCGCTGTGGGATGCGGTCGGCATCGAGAACGCGGCGCAGGCCGCCCTGTGCGACACCGATGACTATCGCGAAGGGTTCGCCGCCTTCCAGGAGAAGCGCAAGCCGGAGTTCCGCGGGCGCTGAGACCCGACACCGACCCGATGTCGGAGGCCGGTGCGAGAATGCTCGGATGAAGCTCGCAGAGCTCGTCACCACGACCGACCGCGTCGGCGCCACGTCGTCCCGGCTCGCCAAGATCGATGCCCTCGCCGAGCTCCTCGCGCGCGCCGACCCCTCCGAGCTCCCGATCGTCATGGGTCTCCTCCTCGCGTCACCGCGCCAGGGCAGGCTGGGCGTCGGCTGGCGCGGGCTCTCGGCCATCGAGATCGCGCACGCCGACGAATCCACCCTGACGGTCGGCGATGTCGATGACTCGCTCGATGCCCTCGCCTCGACATCCGGTTCGGGCTCGGCGGCGGGCCGCACCGGCATCCTCGTCGATCTCGGCTCGCGAGCGACCGCCGCCGAGTGGGACTTCCTGGTGCGCGCGATGCTCGGTGAGCTCCGCACCGGCGCTCTGTCGGGCGTGCTCCTCGACGCGATCGCCCGGGCGTCCGACCGTCCGGCGGCCGTCGTCCGACGCGCGGCGATGCTGTCGGGCGACCTCGGTGAGACCGCGCGCATCGCCCTCACAGGCGCGCCCGGCGACCTCGAGGCGGTCGGGCTTCAGGTGGGGCGTCCGGTGCTGCCGATGCTGGCATCGACCGCGGCGAGCGCATCGGAGGCCCTGCAGGTCACCGGCGAAGCGTCCGTCGAATACAAGCTCGACGGTGCCCGCATCCAGGTGCATCGCCACGGCGACGAGGTCGGTGTCTACACGCGGAGCCTCGCCGACATCACCCACCGGGTGCCCGAGATCGTGGAGATCGTGCGGTCGCTGCCGGTGCACGACGTCATCCTCGACGGCGAGACACTGTCGCTCGACGAAGACGGCGGGCCGCGCCCGTTCCAGGAGACCATGTCGCGGTTCGGGGCCGAGGTCTCGCGGGAGCTCGTGCTGCGGCCCTGGTTCTTCGACATGCTGCATGTCGACGGACGCGACCTGCTCGACGAGCCGCTCTCGACACGGCTGGCCGAGCTGGAACGCGTGGCCGGCGAATGGCGGATGCCCGGCATCGTCACGGCCGATGCCGATGCCGCCGAGCAGCTGTCGCACGATGCCCTCGCCGCCGGGCACGAGGGGGTCGTGGTCAAGGCGATCGACGCCCCCTACGCCGCCGGGCGCCGCGGCAAGTCGTGGGTCAAGGTCAAGCCGGTGCTGACCTTCGACCTGGTGGTCCTGGGCGCGGAGTGGGGCTCAGGGCGTCGTCGCGGCTGGCTCTCGAATCTGCACCTCGGCGCGCGCGACCCCGACGGCGAGTTCGGCGACCCCGGTGGGTTCGTCATGGTGGGCAAGACCTTCAAGGGACTCACCGACGAGCTGCTGCGCTGGCAGACCACCGAGTTCCCCGAGCACGAGTCGCACCGCACGGCATCCACCGTTTTCGTGCACCCCGACATCGTCGTCGAGATCGCGATCGACGGTGTGCAGCGCTCTCCGCGTTATCCGGGCGGCATCGCGCTGCGCTTCGCCCGGGTGAAGGGCTACCGTCCGGACAAGTCGCCTGCGGAGGCCGACACGATCCAGACGCTGCGGTCGCTGCTGCGGGGTTGACCCGAGGGAGCCGCGGTTCAGGCCGAGGGCGCGAGGCCCAGATCTTCTTCGCGCACCGTGCCCTGGAACGACCACGGGAAGTTGATCCACAGGTCGGTGTCCTTCCAGGCGAAGTCGGGCTGGATGATCGTCGAAGGCTTGGTGTAGATCGTGACCGACCGCACGTCGGCACCCTTCTCCTGCAGCAGCTGCACGGCCAGCGCGAGCGTGCGCCCGGAGTCGGCCACATCGTCGACGAGCAGCACCCGGCGGCCGTCGAGATACGCCATGTCGAGCTCGGGCGGAAGCACCTCGGGCGCATCGAGCACCGTGCCGATCCCGGTGTAGAACTCGACGTTGATCGCGCCGCAGTTCTTGGCACCGAGCCCGTAGGCGATGGCTCCGGCCGGGAGCAGCCCGCCGCGGGCGATCGCCACCACCACCTCCGGTTCGAAGCCGGTGGCGAGGATGTTCCGCGCCAGCTCCCGTGTCGCCGCTCCGAAGCCGTCCCAGGTCAGTGTCTCGCGCTCGCGCGCCGCATCCGTCATCTCTGCATTCTCTCGCATCCTGGTATGCACTCTCGCCGCTAGACTGAGCGGGTCCGGCCCGGCCGGTGCCTGAAAAAGAGGCACGAAGCACTTCGCGAAGACGCGGAGGCGAGACACATACGGATCCCGCAGTTCCTCCGTCCCTGTCTCGAAAGGCTTTCGCATGCCCACCGTCTCCGCACACGTCGCTCTCACCCTCGCCCAGCACATCGACTCCGTCTTCGGCGTGATGGGCAACGGCAACGCCTACTTCCTCGACGCCATCGAGACGCAGACGGATGCCTCCTTCACCGCCGTCCGTCACGAGCAGGGGGCCGTGGTCGCCGCCGACGCCCACTTCCGCGCGTCCGGGCGCATCGCCGCCGGCACCTCGACGTACGGCGCCGGATTCACCAACACCCTGACCGCCCTCGCCGAGGCCGTGCAGGCGCACGTCCCGCTCGTGCTCGTGGTCGGCGACGAGCCCACGTCCGGCCCGCGCCCGTGGGACGTCGACCAGATCGCCCTCGCCTCGGCCGTCGGCGCCCGCACCTATACGGTCGGCCGAGCGGATGCCGCGGCCACGACGATCATCGCCATCGAGCACGCGCTGACCTATCGCGTCCCGGTCGTCCTCGCCATCCCCTACGACGTCGCGGCGCTCGAAGCCGGCGAGGTTCCGGCGGCCCCGTCGCCGCGGGTGCCCGCTCCGCTCGCGCCGCGCGGGGAGTTCGCCGAGGGGATGCTCGACGAGATCGCTGATGCTCTGCGCACCGCCCGGCGACCCTTCCTCCTGGCAGGTCGCGGCGCGTGGCTCTCCGGTGCCGGCGCCGCGCTGGGCGAGCTCGCCGCGGCGACCGGCGCATTGACGGCGTCCTCGGCTCTGGGCCGGGGCATCTTCCCCGAAACGCAGTACGACCTGGGCGTCACCGGCGGCTTCGGTGCGGACGGCGCGATGGACCTCGTGCGCACAGCCGATGTCGCCGTGGTGTTCGGCGCCTCCCTGAACCAGTTCACGATGCGGTTCGGCGAACTCTTCGCGCCGGGGACGCGGGTCTTCCAGGTCGACATCGCCCCCGCCGCCACCCATGCCCACGTCGGCGGCTTCGTACGCGCGGACGCCCGCCTGGCCGCCGAGGCTCTCGTGTCCCGGCTCGGTGGTTCCCTGTCGTCGAGCCCGTGGCGGGAGAGCGTCGACGTCGCCGCGGCCCGAGCGTACGACGCCGGTGACGACATCGCCGCCGACGGACGCCTCGACCCGCGATCGGCCGCCCGTCGTATCGCGGAACTGCTCCCGGAGAATCGTGTCGTGGTGTCCGACGGCGGCCACTTCATCGGCTGGGCGAACATGTACTGGCCGGTCGCCGCCCCCGACCGCATGATGATGATCGGCACCGCGTTCCAGTCCATCGGGCAGGGCTGGCCGAGCGTCGTCGGGGCCGCTCTGGCCAGGCGCGAATCGACCGTCGTACTCACCTCCGGCGACGGCGGCGGGCTGATGGCGATCGCCGACCTCGAATCCGCGGTCCGCGCGGCCGGCGGCCGGGGCATGGCCGTCGTCTGGAACGACGCGGCATACGGCGCCGAAGTGAACCTGTACGGGCTCAAGGGCCTCGCCGAGGGCCCGATGCGCATCCCCGAGGTGGACTTCGCCGCCTTCGGCGCGGCCGTCGGAGCCGAGGGCGTCGTCGTGCGCACGCTCGCCGACCTCGACCGCCTCGAGAGCTGGACCGCCGAGGATCCCTCCACCCGCCGCTTCCTGCTCCTCGACCTGCGCATCTCCGGGGACGTCATCGCGCCGTACCAGCAGGAGATCATCCGCGTGAACTCCTGACGCGACTGGCAGACTCGGATGATGCCGGGTCTCCATCACGTCGAACTGTGGGTCGCCGACCTCGATGCCGTGCGCACGGAATGGCGCTGGATCCTCGATCGTCTGGGCTTCACCCTCGACAGCGAGTGGGCCGACGGCGAATCCTGGGCTGCGGGCGGGACCTACCTCACCTTCACGACCTCTCCGAATCTGTCGGATGGCGCGCACGACCGCCGGCGCGCCGGGCTCAACCATCTGGCGTTCCACGGTGGCGACCCCGCTTCCGTGGATGCGCTCATGTCCGAGGCCCCGGCGCACGGCTGGCACCCGCTCTATTCCGAGCGTTACCCGCACGCCGGCGGCGAGCAGCACTACGCGGGCTGGCTCGAGAATGCCGCGGGCTTCAAGGTCGAGGTGGTCGCCGACACCACGTCGACGCCGGCGACCACCACCGCCTAGGCCTGGGCGCCGTAGTCAGGCAGCTCCTGCAGCGTCCAGCTGTTGCCGTCGGGGTCGTCGAAAGAAACGAACCGCCCCCAGTCCATGTCCTCGACGCCTCGTGCGTCGACGCCGAGGCCCTGCAGATGCGCCAGCGCCTCGTCGGCGTCGGGCACCACGACCTGGATCGTGTTCTGCTGCCCCGGCTCGAGATCGACGCCGAGGCCGGTGCCGAAGGCGATCGAGCAGGCCGAACCCGGTGGAGTCATCTGCACGAACCGCAGCCCCTCCACGGGCGTCTGGTCGTGGTCGGCGTGGAAACCGATCTTCTCGTAGAAGGCCTTCGACCGGTCGACATCCGAGACCGGGACGAAGATGAGTTCGATCTTCCAATCCATCACGTGCTCCTCCTGTCGGGCGCCGTCGCCCGTCGGCGTCCACGGTACGCGGGGCCGCCGACGTCGCACCAGAGCGGTCGGTGACCGATACTGGTCGGGTGAGGCGACGCCGAGAGCATGACCGGATGCCCCTGATTCTCGACGCCCTCTGCCTGGCACGTGACGACGCCCCCGTGCGTCGCCTGATCGATGCCTTGGGCACCGAACCCGTGGAGACGACGGAGCGCCGGATCGGTGAACCCGCCGTGCTCTCACAGCATCTGCGGTTCGAGTCGGGCGGAGAGATCGTGCTGCACGACGACGCGGTGATCGCCGTGATCCTGCATCTCACGCCGACGCCGTTCGCTCCGCGTGGCCTCGACGCCGCGGAATGGATCCCGGGCATCGACGACGATGCGACCTTCGCCGACTTCAAGGCGATGTTCGACGTCCCCTGGAGGTTCGCCGACGGGGACCGCTACTTCGTCCTCGAGGCAGCGTATCTGCGCCCGGAGTTCGTGAAGCACGGGGGCCGTCGAGCCGGCGACCTGCGCCGGGTGGCGTTCACCCTGGACGATCCGAAGGAGACGTGCCGCCCGGCCGACGAGGACTGCCCGGTGTGCCGCGAACTGATCGTGCGCACCGGCGACGGGTCCTTCGATCTGGACGGCACGGTCGACGCTCTCGTGGCGGGGGTCGAAGCAGGAGTCCTCAAGGAGTCCAGCGGAGCCGTGAGCCTCGCCGACCTCCGGCTGCTGCACGCCTCCGCCCTGATGGAGCGGGTCGAGAGCCAGGTCACGTGCACCGCGTGCGGCCGGGTCGCCTGCCTCACCCTGTATCGCGATTCCTCCCCGACCTTCGGGTACCACCCGCTGGATGCCGCGATGCGACGGCCCCTCGAAGCCATCCCTCCCGTCGAGGAGTGGGGCGACGCCGCGCGCATCGCCGAGGCGCGCGATGCGATGCGCTACGTCGATCACGAGCCGAGCCTGTGGTTCCTGGTCGAACAGCACGGCGACCTGTACCTCGACTCCCGGTACACGATCTCCTCGATGGCCGACGACTCGTGCCTGATCCGCCTGGATGAGGCCGAGCGCCAGGAGTACCGCGAAGCCGGCCGCGACAGCCTCACCGACCTCGCCCGGCGCATCGACCGCAGTGGGCCGCATCGGGCGGCGTCTCCCTTCCACCGGAGGAACCTCTTACGTCACCCGGACGAGGGAAGGGACTACTCCGCCGAGGTCAGGGCCGCGATCGCCGGGCACACCTGGCTCGCACGGCAGAAGCAGGCCGCGGCACAGCGCGCGCAGGCGGGATCCGCTGCAGACGGCTGAGCGTCAGATCCACCCCTTGTCGAGGGCGATCCGCACGGCCTGCGCCCGGTTCCCCGCACCCGTCTTGCCGATCGCCGCGGAGAGATGGTTCCGCACGGTGCCGGCCGACAGGAACACCTCCGCCGCGATGGCCGCAGCCGACCGCCCGTCGGCGGCCAGGCGCAGCACCTGACGCTCGCGGTCGCTCAGCGGGTTCGCGCCGTCGAACAGGCTGTCTGCGGCGAGCACCGGATCCAGCACGCGCAACCCGGAATGCACCCGACGAACCGCCTCCGCCAGCTGCTCGGCGGGAGTGTCCTTCACGATGAATCCGCTGGCTCCGGCATCCAGCGCCGACCGCAGGTAGCCGGGGCGCGCGAAGGTGGTCACGACCAGGATGCGCGTCTCCGGACTCGCCTCGCGGATGCGGCGCGTGGCCTCCACACCGTCCATGCCCGGCATCTGGATGTCCATCAGGCACACGTCCGGTCGCAGCTCCTCCGCGAGCCGTAGCGCCTCTGCACCATCGGAAGCCATGCCGATCACGGTGAGATCCGGCTCCAGATCGAGCAGCGCCCCCAACGCGCCACGCACCAGCGCCTGGTCGTCGGCGATCAGCAGCCGGATGCCGCCGGCCTCCCCGGCGGCCGTCACCAGGTCACCTCCACCCGGGTCCCTGAGCCCTCGGCTTCACGCGCCGCAGCGATCATGAAACCCGCACCCGCCTCCGCCGCGCGTTCGCGCATGCCGCGGATCCCGTTGCCCGAGTCGTCACTCGCGCCGTCCTTCATGCCGACCCCGTCGTCTTCGACGACCAGTCGCCCCGGCGCCAGCAGCACTCGCACGGTGTGGGCCTCGGAATGACGCAGCGCATTGGTCGTCGCCTCGCGCAGGATCCAACTCGCGGTGATCGCCTGCACCGGTGACAGAGCAGCAGGCTCCCCGTCGACGCGCAGATCGATGTCGGCCGCGCGGAGAGAGTCCCGCGACGACGCGAGCTGTTCGACGAGCGTCGTGGCCCGTGCACCGGCAACCGACGACCGCACCCCGGCGATCGCCTCCGCAGTCAGTCGCTCGATGTCGGCGAGCTCGGCCTTGGCGCGCTCCGGATCGGAGTCCATGAGCCGTCGCACGAGCTGCGCCTTCAGACCGACGACCGTCAGCGAGTGGCCGATCAGGTCGTGCACGTCGCGGGCGACGGCTTCGCGACCCTCACTCGTGGCCAGCTCGAGCCCGAGTTGTTCGGCCTCGGCGGAGCGGATGATGAGCCAGGTCGTCACCGTGTTGACCACGCCGAGCAGGCCGATGATCGCCAGCACCGACAGGTAGCTGAGGCCTCCGGGGAGGAGGAAGACGCACAGCGCCGCGACCGTCATGGCGGCGATCGTCGTGATCCAGTGCCAGACGCGCGTCAGGCCGTACGAGGCGAACGACATGACGAACGGCAGGAAGCTGAGCGCCGATCCGCCCTCCGCCGGCACGGAGACCAGCGCGCAGACGATGAGGATCGCGAAGGTGACCCACTGCCGCGTCGACGGTGGTCGCCCCAGTCCTCCACCGCCGCGCATGCCGTGTATGAAGCCGGTGACGTACAGCACGACGAACGTGACCAGCGCGATCCAGCCGACGACGATCCACGCGAGCGGCGCCTCCGAGCGCAGCAGTGCGATCACCGGGTACACGAGGAAGACCAGCCAGATCACGGCCATCAGCCAGCCGAACCGGGCCCAGGGGTCCTTTCCCACCGGTCCGCGTGGGGGGCGCGCTCCCGGAGTTGCCCACGCGGCCGGCGGGGCTCCCAGGGCGGCGAACCGCCGGGCCTCCTCGGATACTTCCGAGGAGGCCCGCTTCGAGTGCTGCGTCATCCGTCCAACCTACTGTCGTCGCCCGATGCGCACGGAGTCCTACTGCCGTGCCCGGGAGCGCTTCATGCCCATGGTGACCAGCAGCACGAACAGTGCGAGCCACACGGCGACGTTCAGGAACAGCATCCACAGCTCATCCGTCTGTCCGGTGGTGAGGGTGCCGTCGGTCAACGGCCAGCGGCTCAGGGCCACGAAGCCGTAGAGAGGGGTGAACCGGGCGATGTCGAGCATCACCCCGTCGAGGGGCATGAAGACGTTGCCGAAGAACGCGAAGAACGTCATCGAGATCGAGGCGAGCGCCGCGGCCGAGTCGGAGCTGAAGAACAGGCCGACACCGAGCCCGAAGAGGCCGTAGATCAGGCCGATCCCGAGGATGATGCCCGCGGTCGCCACCCAGCGCCAGCCGTCTTCGACCTCCGCGCCGGTCATCATGCCTGCGGCGAAGACCGCCACCAGTGCCAGCGCCGCGAAGGCGACGGAGGTGAGCAGTTTCGTCAGCGCATAGCCCGCGGTCGTCAGCGGCGTCATGGCGAGTTGGCGCCCCCAGCCCTGCTTCGCCTCGGTCGCGGCGAGCGAGGTCAGAGAGCTCATCGCGACCGCCGTGCCGTACGCGGCCATCGAGGTCATCACGTAGAACGAGACGTTGCCGTGCCCGGCCGAGAGCGAGCCGAAGCCCATCCCGGCTCCGAACAGCAGATACATCGCGACCGGCATCGCCAGGGTGAACGCGAGCGTGTACGGGTTGCGCAGCTGGCGGACGCCTTCGATGCGCAGCATGGTGGGTGAGACGAGCATGTCAGTTCTCCGTCAGAGCCGTGAAGGCGGTTTCGAGGGTGGGTGCGGCGATCTCCAGGTCGTGAGCGCCGTGGTCGAGCAGGATGCGGGCGGCGGCGTCGGAGTCCGCGGCCCGCACGCTGAGACGATCTCCGTCGAGCCGCACGTCGACCACGCCATCGGTCGCGCTCAGCGTCGCGACGAGCGCCGCTCCCCCCTCTCCGACCGTCGCGGAGACGCTCCGCTCCCCCAGGCTCGCTCGCAGCAGAGCGGTGGGCGCATCCGCGACGACCGCACCGCGGTGCATCATGACGGTCCGCCGGGCGAACTGCTCCGCCTCCTCCAGGTAGTGGGTGGCGAAGATGATCGTGCGTCCGGCATCCGCATCGGCCCGCATCACGTCCCAGAAGTGTCGCCGGGCGGTGACGTCCATCCCGGCCGTCGGCTCGTCGAGCACGAGGATGTCGGGGTCGGACACCATCGCGAGCGCGAACTTCACCCTCTGCTGCTCTCCCCCCGAGCACTTGGAGACGCGGCGGCGGGCGAGGTGCTCGAGGTCGGCGCGGGCCATGACCTCAGGCACCCGCGCGGCCGCTTCCGTTCCGTACAGCGAGGCGATGAGGCGCACGGTCTCGCCCACGGTCAGGTCGCCCAGAAGGCCGCCGGTCTGCAGCACCGCGCCGATCGCTCCGCTCGAGGTCGCCTGCTCCGGCGTGACGCCGAGCACCCGGACGCTGCCGCTGCTGGGCTGCGTGAGCCCGAGGAGCATGTCGAGAGTCGTCGTCTTGCCCGCGCCGTTCGGTCCGAGCAGCGCGACGACCTCGCCGCGGCGGATCGACAGGTCGACCCCGCCGACGGCCTGCACGCGGCGGTCGCCCGAGCCGAAGTGGCGTGTGACGCCGTTCAGCTCGAGTACGACCGGATCATGGTTCGAGGCTTCGGATGCCGGACGCGCGGTGACCTGCGTCGCCGACCCGTCCACGGAGGAGTTGTTCATGTCTCCAGCCTCGCGGCAGGAGCATGACGACGCCGGAGGGAGGTGTCATCTCCTCGGCATGACACGTGTCATGCCGAGGAGATTCAGCGGGCCGGGAGCAGCGCCCCGTCGAGGAACCCGGCGAGCTCGTCCACCGCGTCCAGCGGCAGGATCGCCGCTACGTACTGGTCGGGTCGCACGACGACCACCACGCCGTCGCGCGAGAGCTCTCGCGCCGCGAAGATGTCGGTCTCGGTCCACTTGCTGGGACCCGCCGCATAGACCTTCTCCCAGTCGGTGAGGCCGAGCGGACCGGTCTTCGGCTGGAACAGGTCCGGCGCCGAGGTGACCTCCACCTCCTCGAAGGGCTGCTGGTACACGGCCTTCACGTCGAACACGGCGTCGACGTCGGCATCCGCGGGAGTGAAGCGCGCGAACAACGGGGCGACCTCGGCGGCCCAGGCGGCGAGCGCCTCGCCGGTGCGGTCGCCGAAGGCGTACACGCGCCAGCGGCCGTCCGCCTTCGCGTGGTGTCCGAGGTGGGTGACGTTGCCGTCGCCCACGCGCATGACCTCGGCCGACTTGAAGCGCTTGCCGAGGGGGTAGCCGACGGCGAGCGCCTGGTGGGCGTCGGTGCCGGTGATCATCGACGAGGTGTACTGCGTCATGAAGCCCGACGGGAACTCGGCCGTCGCGAGGTAGTAGGTCGCGAGGTCGCCGGGGTCGGAGATCTCCTCGGGCTTGCGCGCCATCAGGCTCGACCACTCGCGGTCGAAGTCGATGAGCTGCTGCGCCACCGGACGTCGTTCCGCGCCGTACGTCGCCAGGAGCGCCTCCGGGGCGCGCCCCGTGAGCACCGAGCCGAGCTTCCAGCCGAGGTTGAAGCCGTCCTGCATCGAGACGTTCATGCCCTGGCCCGCCTTGGCGCTGTGCGTGTGGCAGGCGTCGCCGGTGAGGAAGACGCGCGGCGTGCGTCCCGACTCGTCGATCACGTCGTCGAACCCGTCGGTGACGCGGTGGCCGACCTCGTAGACGCTGTGCCAGGCGACCTCACGCACATCGAGGGTGTAGGGGTGGAGGATCTCGTTGGCGCGGCGGATGATCTCCTCGATCGGCGTCTGCCGCACCCGGTGGTCGTCATCGGCGGCGACTTCGCCCAGGTCGATGTACATGCGAGAGAGATAGCCGCCCTCCCTCGGGATGTGCAGGATGTTGCCGGCCTCGGAGTTGATGGCGCACTTGGTCCGCCAGTCCGGGAAGTCGGTGTTGACGAGCACGTCCATCACGCCCCATGCGTGCGCGGCCGAGGCACCGACGTGCGTGCGCCCGATCGCCTGGCGCACGCCGCTGCGGGCGCCGTCGCACCCGGCGACGAACTTGGTGCGGATCGTCCGCTCCTCCCCTGCGCGCTCCCCCACGACGTAGCGGATGCGGACCTCGACCGGGTACTCGCCTTCCTCGTGCACGGTGAGCCCCACGAACTCGACTCCGTAGTCGGGGGCGATGCGGCCGGGGCCGTTCGCGGCCGCCTCGGCGAAGTAGTCCAGCACGCGCGCCTGGTTCACGATCAGGTGCGGGAACTCGCAGATGTCGTACGCGTAGTCGGCCGTGCGCGAGGTGCGGACGATCTCGTCGCGCTTGTCGGGGTTCGGGCCCCAGAAGTTCATCCAGCCGATGTTGTAGGCCTCGGCGATGATCCGCTCGGCGAATCCGAACGCCTGGAAGGTCTCGACACTGCGCGGCTGGATCCCGTCGGCCTGTCCCAACGGGAGGCGGCCGTCGCGCTTCTCGATGATGCGGGTGGAGATGCCGGGGTACTGCGACATCTGGGCGGCGAGGAGCATCCCGGCAGGTCCGGAGCCGACGATCAGCACGTCGATCTCATCGGGGAGGTCGGTCGGCCGGTCGAGCCCGACGCCGGCGGCGTCCTGCACGCGCGGGTCTGCGGAGACGTAGCCGTGGTGGTGGAACTGCATCGTCGTCGATTCCTTCCGGACTTCTTCGTCGGTCCTGCGCTTCGGGTCTTGCGCTCGGGGGATGTGTGTTCTATATTCGAACACACTGTTCTACTATTGAACACAGCCTAAACCGCCGCGCCGGTGACCGCAAGGGAGCGCACGCATGCCCGAGACCCCGAGCACCTCCCCCGCATCGCAGACGCTGAGCCGCGGCATCCGCATCCTCGAAGTCCTCGCCGACGCCCGCGGCCCCCTCACGATCGACGAGATCGCGACCCGTCTCGGCGTGCATCGCTCGATCGCCTACCGCCTGCTGCGCACGCTCGAGGACCACGGCCTCGTCACGCGGGACGCGGCCGGGGCGGTGAGCCTCGGCGCGCGGATGGCGGCACTCGCGGCCGGCGTCGCGCACGATCTGCAGGCCGAAGCACTCCCCGAACTCACCGCTATCGCCAACGAGCTCGGGATGACGTGCTTCCTCGCCGTCCTCGACGGGGCCGAGTGCATCACGCTGGCCAGCGTCGAACCGCGGCATGCCGTCGCGAGCGTCGCCCAGCGCCCCGGCGCCCGGCATCCGATCACCGTCGGCGCCCCGGGCAAAGCGATTCTCGCTCAATTGCCGAGCACCGAATGGCCCGCCGAAGCGCCCGCGTCATTGCCCGCGGACGTGGAGGCGACGAAGCTCCGCGGTTACGCCACCAGCCATGACGAGGTCATCCCCACCGTGCAATCCGTTGCCGTGCCGCTGGTCCTGCGGAGTCAGCGCCTGGCCGCGATCGCCGTGGTGCATGTGGCGACGGATCTCGACGACGCCCAGATCGCCGCACGACTGCACCGCTCGGCCGCCGTCATCCGTGAGGCCCTCGACGGCTGACGACCCGGTCGAGGCGAGGGCGAGGGCGGAACGACGAGAGCGTGCGCCCACCGGGGACGCACGCTCTCGATCGGATTCCGCGAACAGGCCGCTCAGGCCTTCGCGAGCCCGTAGATCGGGCTGACGGACTGCTCCTCTTCATGGTCCGGACCGAGCGGGATACCGGAGCGGTCGCGCAGCAGGAGCGTGGCGACCAGGCCGATCAGCGTCATCCCGGCGAGGTACCAGGTGACAGCGTCGGTCGAGCCCGTGGCACTCACGATGGCCGTGGCGATGGTCGGCGCGAAGGCCCCACCCGCGATGGCACCGATCGCGTAGGAGATCGAGACGCCCGAGAACCGGATGCTCGCGGGGAACAGCTCGGCGTAGAGCGCCGCCTGCGGGCCGTAGGTGAAGCCGAGACCGATCGTCAGGATCGCGAGACCGGCGAACAGGAGTCCGATCTCACCGGTGTTCACGAGGGGGAACAGCGTGAATACGCCGACCAGCTGCAGCACCCAGCCGATGACGTACGTCGTTCGGCGCCCGATGCGGTCGGACAGCCAGCCGGCCAGGAGCGTCGTGAGCAGCCACGTGACGGCGGAGCCCGCGACGGCCCAGAGCACCGGACCGCGCTCGAGGCCGATCGCCCCCTCGGGGTTCGTGGCGTAGCCCTGGATGTACCCGCCGGTGGTCATGTAGCCGACCGCATTGTTGCCGGCGAACACGAGCGCCGCGATGATCACGAGCAGCAGGTGCTTGCGGAACAGCTGCGCGATCGGCATCCGCGCCTTCTCCTTGCGCGCGGCGAGCTCGGTGAAGACCGGGCTCTCCTCGACCTTGCGACGCACGTAGTAGCCGACGAGGATCAGCACCACGCTGAGGAGAAACGGCACGCGCCACCCCCAGATCGCGAACTGGTCGCCGGGGGCGATCACGGTCATCAGCGCCATCACGCCGGAGGCGAGCAGCAGGCCGAGGGGAACGCCGATCTGCGGCGAAGCCCCGAAGATGCCGCGCTTCTTGCGCGGAGCGTGCTCGACCGCCATCAGCACAGCGCCACCCCACTCGCCACCGGCCGAGATGCCCTGGATGATGCGCAGGAGCACCAGCAGGATCGGCGCCATGATGCCGATCGTCTCGTATGTCGGGAGCAGGCCGATGAGGGCGGTCGCCGCACCCATCAGGATCAGCGTCCACATGAGCACGGTCTTGCGTCCGAGCTTGTCGCCGTAGTGTCCGGCGAGGAACGCGCCGAGCGGCCGGAAGAGGAAGCTCACGCCGACGGTGGCGAAGGCGATGAGCGCGCTGTCCGCGCCGAGCGGCTCGAAGAACAGCTGGCCGAACACGAGTCCGACCGCCGTCGCGTAGATGAAGAAGTCGTACCACTCGACGGTGGTGCCGACGACCGTGGCGAAGACGACGCGGCGCCGATCGGCCGCTGTCGCGATGGTTCCGGTGGGTGTGAACCCATCCTGTGACTGCCCGCTCATGGGGTGTCTCCTTTGGTTGTGACCGCATTGTCACGGCGTGCAGCGGATGCGGATCCGGAGTGCTTGCCGAGGGGTGAACCGATGATATATGATTTCGAATACGACGCACAAGGCGTCCTGCACGACAACGCAGACGAGCGCGAGGAGGCGCCCCGTGACGGATACCATCGACCGCCCCGGCAAGATCATCGCGATCCACCTGAGCTATGCCTCGCGCGCCGACCAGCGCGGCCGGCGTCCCGCTTCCCCCTCCTATTTCTTCAAGCCGGCCAGCTCCGTCGGCGTCTCGGGCGGTTCGGTCGAACGCCCCGCCGGCACCGAGCTGCTCGCCTTCGAGGGAGAGATCGCCCTCGTGATCGGCACGGCAGCCCGCCGCGTCTCGCTCGACGACGCCTGGGCGCACGTGGGGTGGGTCACCGCGTCGAACGATCTCGGACTGTACGACCTCCGCGCGAACGACAAGGGCTCGAACGTCCGCTCCAAGGGCGGCGACGGCTACACCCCTCTCGGCCCCGAGCTGATCGATGCCCGCACCGTCGACCCCGCCGCCCTCCGCGTGCGCTCCTGGGTCAACGGCGAACTCCGCCAGGACGACACCACGGCTGGGCTCATCTTCCCGCTCGCGCAGCTCGTGGCCGACCTCTCCCAGCACTTCACGCTCGAGCCGGGCGACGTCATCCTCACGGGCACCCCCGCGGGATCCTCGGTCATCGTCCCCGGCGACGTCGTCGAGGTCGAGGTGGATGCTCCCGATGCTCCCGGCGCACCGACCTCCGGCCGCCTGGTCACCACCGTGACCCAGGGCGATGTCCCGTTCGACGGCGACCTCGGCTCACTTCCCGCCGTCGACGACCTGCAGCGCACCGAGGCGTGGGGCTCGGCCGAGGCTGCCGGGCTCGCGCCCCCCACCGGTGAGGGGTCGCAGAATGCCGCGCTCCCCCCTGCCGCCGCGGCGATTCCTGACCCTTCACGCCTCTCCCCCGAGCTGCGCGCCCTGCTCCTCGAAGCTCCGACGGCGGGGCTCTCCGCCCAGCTCCGCAAGCGCGGACACCACTCCTGCTTCATCGACGGGGTGTCGGTGAACATCCCCGGCAGCAAGATCGTCGGCACCGCGAAGACCCTGCGGTTCGTGCCGTTCCGCGAAGACCTGTTCAAGGCCCACGGCGGCGGGTACAACGCCCAGAAGCGGGCGTTCGATGCTGTGGGGGACGGCGAGATCATCGTGATCGAGGCCCGCGGCGATGCCACCACCGGCACACTGGGCGACATCCTCGCCCTGCGCGCGAAGGCCCGCGGTGCCGCCGGCGTCGTGACCGACGGCGGGGTCCGCGACTTCGACGCGGTCGCCGAGATCGGACTCCCCGTGTTCTCGCAGGGCGCGCACCCCTCAGTCCTCGGCCGCAAGCACGTGCCGTGGGACGTGGATGTCACCATCTCCTGCGGCGGTGCGACCGTGCAGCCGGGCGACATCATCGTCGGTGACAGCGACGGCGTGATCGTCATCCCGCCGTCCCTGGCGGCCGAGGTCGCGGCCGACGCGGTCGCGCAAGAGGTCGAAGACGCCTGGATCGCCGAGCAGGTCGCCGCCGGCCACCCGGTCGACGGACTGTTCCCGCTCAACGCCGAGTGGCGCGCCCGCTACGAGGAAGCCACGGCCCACCGGAGCTCCCGATGACGATGACGACGGCCAGCAAGTCCGAGGTCGCGTACGAGTGGATCCGCTCGCGCATCACGGGACACATGTTCAGCCCCGGCTACCGGTTGGTGCTGGGCTCGATCGCCGAAGACCTCAAGATGAGCGTCGTCCCCGTGCGCGAGGCGATCCGCCGCCTCGAAGCCGAGGGGCTCGTCACGTTCGAGCGCAATGTCGGAGCGCGGGTGACACTCGTCGACGAGAGCGAATACGCCCACACGATGCAGACGCTCGGCCTGGTCGAGGGGTGCGCCACCGCGCTCTCCGCTCCCCTGCTCGACGAGTCGGCCCTCGAAGAGGCCGCCCGCATCAACGAGCGGATGGCGCAGATGCTCGACCACCTCGACGCCCACGCCTTCACCGAGCTCAACCGCCAGTTCCACTCGGTGCTGTTCGAGCCGTGCCCCAACCCTCATCTGCTCGACCTGGTGCACCGCGGCTGGTCTCGGCTCTCCGGCATCCGCGACACGACCTTCGCGTCAGTCCCCGGACGCGCCCAGCACTCGGTCGAGGAGCACACCCAGATCCTCGAGCTCATCCGCGCGGGCGCCGACCCGCTCGAGATCGAACTCGCCGCCCGCAACCACCGCTGGCGCACGATGGACGCGTTCCTCGACGCCCTGCACACCCGTTCCGCCCAGACGACCGGAGAACACTCATGACCGATTCGCGCATCCCCGCCGACCTCCCCGACCACATCCAGCACTACATAGACGGCGCGTTCGTCGATTCCGTCGACGGCGACACCTTCGACGTGCTCGACCCGGTCACCAACCAGACCTACACGACGGCCGCCGCCGGCAAGAAGGCCGACATCGATCTCGCCGTCGCCGCCGCCAAGCGCGCCTTCGATGAAGGACCCTGGCCGCGGATGCTCCCCCGCGAGCGCTCGCGCGTGCTGCACCGCATCGCCGACCTCGTCGAGTCCCGCGACGCGCGCCTCGCTGAGCTCGAGTCGTACGACTCCGGTCTTCCGATCACGCAGGCGCTCGGTCAGGCCCGCCGCGCCGCGGAGAACTTCCGCTTCTTCGCCGACCTGATCGTCGCGCAGTCCGACGACGCCTTCAAGGTGCCCGGGCGCCAGATGAACTACGTCAACCGCAAGCCGATCGGCGTCGCCGGCCTCATCACGCCGTGGAACACCCCCTTCATGCTCGAGTCCTGGAAGCTCGGCCCCGCACTGGCGACCGGCAACACGGTCGTGCTCAAGCCCGCCGAATTCACGCCGCTCTCGGCCTCGCTCTGGGCCGGCATCTTCGAAGAGGCAGGTCTCCCCCAGGGTGTCTTCAACCTCGTGAACGGCCTCGGCGAAGACGCGGGCGACGCTCTCGTGAAGCACCCCGACGTGCCGCTCATCTCCTTCACGGGCGAGAGTTCGACCGGCCAGCTGATCTTCGGCAACGCCGCGCCCTTCCTCAAGGGCCTGTCGATGGAGCTCGGCGGCAAGTCCCCCGCCGTCGTCTTCGCCGATGCCGATCTCGAAGCCGCGGTCGATGCCACGATCTTCGGCGTCTTCTCCCTCAACGGCGAGCGCTGCACGGCCGGATCGCGCATCCTCGTCGAGCGTTCGATCTACGAGGAGTTCGTCGAGCGCTACGCGGCGCAGGCGAAGCGCGTCAAGGTCGGCTACCCGCACGATCCGGCCACCGAGGTCGGCGCGCTCGTGCACCCCGAGCACTACGAGAAGGTGATGAGCTACGTCGAGATCGGCAAGACGGAAGGACGTCTGGTCGCCGGCGGCGGTCGCCCCGAGGGCTTCGACGAGGGCAACTTCGTCGCGCCGACCGTGTTCGCCGATGTCTCCCCCGACGCCCGGATCTTCCAGGAGGAGATCTTCGGCCCGGTCGTCGCGATCACGCCGTTCGACTCCGACGAGGAGGCGCTGTCCCTCGCGAACAACACCAAGTACGGGCTCGCCGCCTACATCTGGACCAACGACCTCAAGCGCGCACACAACTTCGCGCAGTCGGTCGAGGCCGGCATGGTGTGGCTGAACAGCAACAACGTGCGCGACCTGCGCACCCCGTTCGGAGGCGTGAAGGCCTCGGGCCTCGGTCATGAGGGCGGCTACCGCTCGATCGACTTCTACACCGACCAGCAGAGCGTGCACATCACGCTCGGCGGTGCCCACAACCCGACCTTCGGCAAGAACTGAAACCCGTCTGCCCGATCACGCAAGGACGCTGACATGACACACCGCGAAGACATGACCCTGACCTCCTCCGGCTTCTACGTCTCCCAGGAGGCGCCGATCCACTCGGAGAACCCCGTGGCGACACCGAAGAGCACGCCGCCGGACATCCTCCGCTGCGCGTACATGGAGCTCGTGGTCACCGACCTCGCGGCCTCCCGTCAGTTCTACGTCGACGTGCTGGGTCTCTACGTGACAGCAGAAGACGACGAGGCGCTCTACCTGCGCTCGACCGAGGAGTTCATCCATCACAACCTCGTGCTGCGCAAGGGACCGATCGCCGCTGTCGCCGCCTTCTCGTACCGGGTCCGCACGCCCGAAGACCTCGACCGCGCCGTCGAGTTCTACACGGAGCTCGGCTGCGACGTGCGTCGGAACGAGAACGGCTTCGTCAAGGGCATCGGCGACTCCGTGCGCGTGGTCGACCCGCTCGGCTTCCCGTACGAGTTCTTCTACGCCACCGAGCACGTCGAGCGGATGTCGTGGCGCTATGACCTCCATATCCCGGGCGAACTGGTGCGTCTCGACCACTTCAACCAGGTCACCCCCGACGTGCCGCGCGCGGTCGGCTTCATGCAGGACCTCGGATTCCGGGTCACGGAAGACATCCAGGACGAGGAGGGCACCGTGTACGCCGCGTGGATGCGCCGCAAGCCCACCGTGCACGACACCGCCATGACCGGCGGCGACGGGCCCCGCATGCACCACGTGTGCTTCGCGACGCACGAGAAGCACAACATCCTCGCGATCTGCGACAAGCTCGGCGCGCTCCGCCGCTCCGATGCGATCGAGCGCGGCCCCGGCCGCCACGGCGTCTCGAACGCGTTCTACCTGTACCTGCGCGACCCCGACGGACACCGCGTCGAGGTGTACACGCAGGACTACTACACGGGCGACCCCGACAACCCGGTCGTCACCTGGGACGTGCACGACAACCAGCGCCGCGACTGGTGGGGGAACCCCGTCGTCCCGTCCTGGTACACGGATGCCTCGCTCGTGCTCGACCTCGACGGCAACCCGCAGCCGGTCGTCGCCCGCACCGACTCCAGCGAGATGGCGGTGACCATCGGCGCCGACGGCTTCTCGTACACCCGCGCCGAGGACGACAAGGACATGCCCGAGTACAAGCAGGGCGAGTACAAGCTCGGCCACCAGCTCTAGGAGGCACCGATGCTGTCAGACGCGACCATCTCGGCGATCGCGGCGGAGCTCGCCGAAGCCGATCGCACGCACAGCGTGATCCCGCGCATCACCGCACGGTACCCGGAGGCGACGGTCGAGGACTCGTATGCGATCCAGGGGGTCTGGCGCGACCAGAACCTCGCGGCGGGTCGTCGGCTCGTCGGACGCAAGATCGGGCTGACGTCCAAGGCGATGCAGCAGGCGACGGGCATCACCGAGCCGGACTACGGCGTGATGTTCGACGACACGGTCTACGAGTCCGGCGCCGAGATCCCGGTGGGCCACTTCTCGAACGTGCGCATCGAGGTCGAGTTGGCCTTCGTGCTGAAGAGCCCACTGGAAGGCCCCGACTGCACTCTCGAAGACGCCCTCGCGGCGATCGACTATGCCGTGCCGGCCCTCGAGGTGCTCAACTCGCACATCGAGCTGGAGGGTCGGACGATCGTCGACACGATCAGCGACAACGCGGCGTACGGGGCGATGGTGCTCGGCACGGTCCACAAGCGCCCCGATGAGATCGACCTGCGCTGGGTACCGGGCGTCCTGTCCCGCAACGGCGAGATCGAGGAGACCGGCGTCGCCGCCGGAGTGCTCGGCCATCCGGCCACCGGCGTGGCCTGGCTCGCGAACAAGTTCCATCAGCACGGCGCGCGTCTCGAAGCAGGCGAGATCATCCTGGCAGGATCGTTCACGCGCCCGATGTGGGTGTCGCGTGGCGATGAAGTGCTGTGCGATTACGGACCGATGGGAACAATCGCATGCCGCTTCGTCTAGACCCCTCCTTCCGCGAACAGCTCGCGGACTCCGATCACCCGTTCGTGGGCATGTGGGTCTGCTCCGGCAGCCCGCTTCTCGCGGAGGTCGCTGCAGGGTCCGGGCTCGACTGGCTGCTGATCGACATGGAGCACTCGGCGAACACGCTCGACTCCGTGCTGCAGCAGCTGCAGGCCGTCGCCGCCTATCCGATCGCCCCGCTCGTGCGCGTGCCGTCGAACGACACGGTCGCGATCAAGCAGATCCTCGATCTCGGGGCACAGAATCTGATCGTCCCGATGGTCTCCTCAGCCGATGAGGCCCGCGCCGCCGTGGCCGCCACCCGCTACCCGCCGGAGGGCGTACGCGGAGTGGGAAGCGCCCTGGCCCGCAGCGCCCGGTGGAACCGCGTCGATCGGTATCTGCAGGAGTCCGCGCAGCACGTCTCGCTGACCGTGCAGATCGAGACGGCCGCAGGGGTCGAGGCCGCAGCCGACATCGCCGCGGTCGACGGCGTGGATGCCGTCTTCGTCGGACCGTCCGACCTGTCAGCTTCGATGGGGCTCCTCGGGCAGCAGACGCATCCCGATGTGACGGCGTCCGTCGAGAAGGTGTTCGCGGCGGTCAAGGCCGCGGGCAAGGCCGTCGGCGTGAACGCGTTCGACCCCGCCGCCGCTGATGCCTACCTCGCCGCGGGCGCGGACTTCGTGGCCGTGGGTGCGGATGTCGCCCTGCTGGCCCGCGCATCCGAGGCGCTGGCGGCGCGATTCATCGCCGCGGACGGGGCGGCGCGCGCCAGCTACTGAGCCGCTCACACGAACGGTGTGCGAGCTAGCGGATTCATAGCATTTCCGGCGAGACTGTCGGCATGACCTTCGCCGCGCTCCAGCCCCTCGCCGACCGTGCCGCCCTCTTCGTCGCACTCCGACAGGACGTCCTCTCCGCCGCCGCCGACGCGCTCGGTGAGCACCGCTGGGACGCGGACATGGCGGCCGGCACGCTCACCTTCGCGGCGAACGACGACCCCTCGAAGCAGTTCGTCGCCCGCGCGCACCTGATCGCGACGATCGCGCCGGGCCCCCGTTCGCTGCTGTGGGCCTGGGCGCACCCCAACGGGGACCCGCAGGGCGTCGCCGCTCAGCTGCACGCATACGGCGCCGAGCACGGCATCGCGGAGTTGACGAACTCGGAAGTGCCGTTCCCCGAGGGCGCGGGCGACGACGACTGGATCGCGCAGGCGGCGCACACCATCGGCGGCGTCGCCGTCGAGCTGACCGGACGCTCCCCGTACTACTCCGCGCCCGTCGGCAACGGCACCCGCGCGGTGTTCCTGCTCGACGCACCGCTCGCACCGCTCACCGTCGCCGACGCGGTCGTCGCCCTCCCCCGTGTGCTCGCCGGAGCAGACCTGCCCGACGCCCGCACCGCGGTCTGGGACCTCGCCCGACTCGCCGGCTGGACCCTGACCTGGACCGACGAGGCCTTCTCGGGCGCGTCCGTGTCGGACACCACCGGCACGGCGACGTTCCGGTTCGACGAGCAGGCCCGCATCAGCGGCATCGAGAGCACGCTGCGCCCACAGGGCTGACCCGCGCGCGAAAGCTGCTCCCCCTCCACGCCACCGCGATCTATGGGATTCTGGTCGCATGAAGAACGGAATCGTCCGGTTCGCCGCGCTCTACGTGTTCAACGTCGCGGTGCTGCTCCTGATCGGTCTGCTGCTGCCCGGCGTCTCCGTCGGGTTCAATGCGCTGTGGGCATCGGTCATCCTGACCCTCGCCGCACTCTTCGTGAAGCCGCTGATCGCCGGTGCCTTCCGCAAGTCCGCCGCGAAGTCGGCCGCCGAACGCACGAAGACCGGCGAGAAGATCGTCCAGTACGTGCTCGTCTACCTCGTCGAGCTCATCGTCTGGGTGCTCACGGTGTGGCTGAGCGGCGTGCGCGCCTCGGGTTTCTGGGCGTTCGTGCTGCCGCCGCTCGCCCTGCTGTTCGGCTGGATGATCTACGACCAGATCGACGACCGGATGCGGGCCAAGGCCGCGGAGATCTACGACTCCGTGCAGGCGCGGGTGAAGGGCGGACGCTCGAAGTCCGCACCCGCGACGGCCTCCACGACGGCCGCACCCGAGTCCCCCGAGACGACCGCGGCCCGCGACGAGCTCAACGACGGACTCACGCCCGAGCAGCGACGGATGCTCGACGAACTCGGCTGACCGGCCTCACCTCGCAGTCAAACGACGATGTCGCAGGAATCTCACGGATTCCTGCGACATCGTGCGTATCTGCGGCGGCCGGCGGCTACACGACCCGCTCGGCGGCCTCGACGACATTCGTCATGAGCAGGGCGACCGTCATCGGCCCCACACCGCCGGGGTTCGGCGAGATGTAACCAGCGACATCCGCGACGCCGGGGGCGACGTCACCGAAGACCAGGCTCTTGCCGGTCTCCGGGTGCGTCTCGCGCGTCACGCCGACGTCGAGCACGGCGGCACCGGGCTTGACGTCCTCGGCGCGGATCAGGTGCTTGACGCCGGCCGCAGCCACGATCACGTCCGCCTCACGCAGGTACTGCGGCATGTCGACGGTGCCGGTGTGCGTCAGCGTGACCGTCGCGTTGAGGTCGCGGCGGGTGAGCAGCAGCCCGATGGAACGGCCGATGGTGACGCCGCGCCCGACCACGACCACGTGCTTGCCCTTGAGGTCGTAGTCGTTGCGCAGCAGCAGCTCGATCACGCCGCGCGGCGTGCAGGGCAGCGGCGTGTGGATCGGACCGTTGACGTTCAGCACGAGTCGGCCGAGGTTGGTCGGGTGCAGTCCGTCGGCATCCTTCGCCGGATCGATCCGCTCCAGGATGGCGTCGGTGTCGAGGTGCTTCGGCAGCGGGAGCTGCACGATGTAGCCGTGGCACGCGGGGTCGGCGTTGAGCTCGTCGATCAGCGCCTCGACCTCGGCCTGGGTCGCATCCGCCGGCAGCTCGCGCTGGATCGAGTTCATCCCGATCGCCTCGGACTGCCGATGCTTCATGCCCACGTACAGCTGCGATGCCGGGTCTGCACCGACGAGCACCGTCGCGATGCCCGGGGTGACGCCCCGCTCCTTCAGCGCCGCGACGCGTTCCGTGAGTTCGGCACGGATCGCTGCCGACGCTGCCTTCCCGTCGAGGATCTTCGCCGTCACTGCTGCAGGTCCGGGTAGAGGGGGAACGCGGCGGCCAGGGCGTCGACGCGGGCGCGCAGCGACTCCACATCCGCACCCGGGAGCAGCGCGAGGGCGATGATGTCGGCGACCTCGGTGAACTCGGCGTCACCGAAGCCGCGGGTCGCGAGCGCCGGCGTGCCGACGCGCAGACCCGAGGTCACCATCGGCGGACGCGGGTCGTTCGGAACGGCGTTGCGGTTCACGGTGATGTGGATGTCGTGCAGCAGGTCTTCCGCCTGCTTGCCGTCGATCTCGGCGTCGCGCAGGTCGACCAGCACCAGGTGCACGTCGGTGCCGCCCGAGCGCACCGCGATGCCGGCATCCTTCACGTCCTGCTGCGAAAGGCGCTCGGCGATGAGCTTCGCTCCGCGCAGCACGCGCTCCTGGCGCTCCTTGAATTCCGGGGTGCCGGCGAGCTTGAACGCAGTCGCCTTGGCGGCGATCACGTGCATCAACGGTCCGCCCTGCTGGCCAGGGAAGACCGCGGTGTTGATCTTCTTGGCGAGCTCGGCGTCGTTCGTGAGGATGAAGCCCGAGCGCGGGCCACCGATGGTCTTGTGCACGGTCGAGGAGACGACGTGCGCGTGCGGAACCGGGTTCGGGTGCAGACCCGCGGCGACCAGACCGGCGAAGTGCGCCATGTCCACCCAGAGCAGCGCGCCGACCTCATCGGCGATCTCGCGGAAGGCCGCGAAGTCCATGGTGCGCGGGTAGGCCGACCAGCCGGCGATGATGACCTTGGGCTTGTGCTCGATCGCGAGGCGGCGGACCTCCGCCATGTCGATGGTCGAGGTCTCGGGGTCGACACCGTACGCGACGATGTCGTAGAGCCGGCCGGAGAAGTTGATCTTCATGCCGTGCGTGAGGTGGCCGCCCTGGTCGAGAGACAGACCGAGCAGGGTGTCGCCGGGGCGGGCGATCGCGTGCAGGACCGCGGCGTTCGCCGACGCGCCGGAGTGCGGCTGCACGTTCGCGAACTCGGCGCCGAACAGGCTCTTCGCCCGCTCGATCGCGAGGGACTCCGCGACGTCGACCTCTTCGCAGCCACCGTAGTAGCGGCGGCCGGGGTAGCCCTCGGCGTACTTGTTCGTGAGCACGGAACCCTGCGACTGCAGGATCGAGACGGGAACGAAGTTCTCCGAGGCGATCATCTCGAGGAAGGTCTGCTGACGCTTCAGCTCACGGTCGAGGACCTGTGCGATCTCGGGGTCGACCTCGGCGAGCGGGGCGTTGAAGTAACGGTCGGTCATGGTGACATGCTCCTTTGACGACGGATTCGAAAGGGGTGTTCCTATCGGCCCAGGCGCGCGGTCGAATTCCGTGGTCAGTCGCTCCCCGGTGGTAGTCCACCCAGACGCCAGTCGCGACGGTTACGAGCATAGCGGATGCCCGAGGCGGCGGACGCGGAGACATCGACACCCCGCCACAGAATCGATTCGATTCCCCGTTCCGTTGAGAGGCCGCGGCGGGTAGGTTTTGTTCATGGTCCTTCCTCATCCTCTTCCTCTCGTGCCCGTGCCCGTCTCCGCCGCCGCACGAGAAGGGCGGATGCCCGTCACCGCGACGACGCGCGTGCTCGGCTCCTCCCCCGCCGCCGCCCAACTGATCGACGCGGTGGAGCGCCGCACCGGCATCCGCCTCTCCGTCGCCGACGAGGCCCCCGCCGAGATCGAGCTGTTCGTCGACCCGAATTCGTCGGCGCCGGAGGGCTACACGCTCGAGATCGGTGAGCGGGCCGTCGTCGTCGGAGCCGACGAGGCCGGACTCTTCTACGGCGTGCAGACACTGCTGCAACTGCTCCGGCAGGACGACTCCGGCTGGGCGCTCCTCGGCGCCGACATCGCCGACTCCCCCCGCTTCGCCCGGCGCGGCGTGATGCTCGACGTGGCCCGGCACTTCTTCGGCGTCGACGACGTCAAGAAGTTCATCGACAGCACGAGCGCACTCAAACTCAACCATCTGCACCTCCACCTCAGCGACGACCAGGGGTGGCGTGTGCACATCGACTCCTGGCCGCGGCTCACGGAGCTGTCGGCCGGCACGTCGGCGAACGGTGACCCTGGCGGCTTCTACACGAAGGACGACTACCGGGAGATCGTCGCGTACGCCGCATCCCGGCACATGATCGTGATCCCCGAGATCGACCTCCCCGGTCACACGCACGCGATCGGCGTCGCCTACCCGGAGCTCGTCGAGGAGCCGGTCATGAACGACAACCTGATCGCGGATTCGGAACGCCTCGGCCAGGCGCTGCCGGTCGCCGGCGAGAGCTACCTGGGCTGGGGCGTCGGGCACTCCAGCGTGCGCATCCACGAGGAGCGCACGTACGACTTCGTGCGCGACGTCGTACGCGAGCTGGCCGAGATGACACCCGGTCCGTACATCCACATCGGCGGCGACGAGTCGCTCGGCACGCCCCAGGCGGACTTCGACCTGTTCGCCGAGCGCGCCACCGCGATCGTGGTCGACGCGGGCAAGACACCGGTCGCCTGGCATGAGATGGGATCGGCGGCGAACATCGCCGAGGGCACGGTCGGGCAGTACTGGGGCAAGACGACCCCGGAGGGCGCCCATGCGGAAGAGGCCGCGCACTTCGTCGAGCGCGGCGGCGCACTGATCATGTCCGCGGCCGACGTCACCTACCTCGACATGAAGTACACCGAGGACTTCCCCCTGGGACTCACCTGGGCCGCGATCATCGACGTCCGCTCCGCCTACGAGTGGGAGCCGACCGCGGTCCTCGACGTGCCGGATGCCGCGATCCTCGGCGTCGAAGCGCCGCTGTGGTCCGAGACCACGCGCACACTCGGCGACGTCGAGCAGCTGGTCTTCCCCCGCGTGGCCGCCCAGGCGGAGGTGGCATGGTCGCCGCAGCACGCTCCCGAGCGGGTGTGGGAGTCCTTCCGCGAGCGGGTCGGAGCGCTCGCCCCGCTGTGGAAGGCTGAGGGGGTCGATTTCCACCCCGCAGACGAGATCCCCTGGAGCGAACGTTGAGCACCCACTCCTCCGCGACCGGTTCACTGGTCGTCCATTCGGCCAGGATCGTCGATCGCGGCGAGATCACCGAAGACGGCTGGGTCCGCATCGAGAACGGCACCGTCACGGCTCGCGGCACCGGCGCCGACTGGTCGCCCGCCGATGAGGTCGTCGATGCCGCGGCGGATGCCGGACCCGGCGCCCTGCTCACCCCGGGTTTCATCGATATCCACGGACACGGTGGCGCCGGCGCATCGTTCGACGACGGGGTCGAGGCGATCCGCACCGGGCGCGATCTGCATCGCGCGCACGGCACCACCCGGGCGGTCGTGTCGCTCGTGACGGCGTCGATCGACGCGCTCGCGCGCAACGTCGCCACGATCGCCGACCTGACCGAGACCGATGCGGACATCCTCGGTTCGCACCTCGAAGGACCCTTCCTCGACCCGGGCCACCACGGCGCGCACGAGCCCGCGCTTCTGCGCCACCCGGTTGCGGCCGACGTCGCGCGTCTGCTCGACGCGGGCCGCGGCACGGTCCGGCAGGTGACGATCGCGCCGGAGCTTCCGGGCGGACTCGACGCGATCCGGCAGATCGTGGTCGCCGGATCCGCGGCAGCCGTGGGACACACCGATGCCGACGCGGCGATGGCGGTCGCCGCATTCGAGGCCGGCGCGTCGATCCTCACCCACGCGTTCAATGCGATGCCCGGCATCCACCATCGTGCTCCCGGACCGGTGCTCGCCGCCGCCGCAGATCATCGTGTGGTGCTGGAGGCGATCGCCGACAACGTGCACCTCGACCCGCACGTCATCAAGCTCGTGTTCGACTCCGCGCCCGGCCGAGTGGCCCTCATCACCGACGCCATGGCCGCGGCCGGAAGCGCCGACGGCCACTACGACCTCGGAGCGGTGAGCGTCACGGTCGAGAACGGCGTCGCCCGAACCGATGACACCGGTTCGATCGCCGGGTCGACCCTCACCCAGGATGTCGCGCTGCGACGCACGGTGGCCGCCGGCGTGGACGTCGCTGAAGCCGTGCGGGCCCTCACCGAGACGCCGGCGCGGGCGATCGGCCGCTCCACCGAACTCGGCGGGCTCCGGGTCGGGATGCTCGGAGATGCCGTACTGCTGGATGCCGAGCTGCGCGTCGCACGAGTGTGGTCAGGACCACGGCTGCACGCCTAGAGGCAGCAGAGCATCGCGCGACGCGCAACCCTGCGCTCTCCGGTCGTTCAGGTTCGGGTGGGGGGCCGCCGGTCCCCAGATCGACGGCCCCGTTCCCCTCTCAGAGCCGGTGGCCGGGCTCTCCTCCCCCGAGGATCCCGACCGACCGCTGCCTGAATCCCGCCCCCCGGAGGAATTCGTACGGCTGTCTCTATGGGATGAGACGGCATCCCCACCGATTCATTACGCGACTTCTCGAAAATCTTCGGAAAGCCACCCCGGTCCGAGGACCGATCCACGCGGGAGGCCGCCGGTCCCCAGATCGGCGGTCTCTTCCTCGTGTGCAGAGCTGGGGGGCCGGGCTCTCCTCCCCCGAGGATCCCGACCCGCCCGACCGGTGCATGTCCTTCACACCAGCACCTGAACTCCGCCCCCCGGTGGAGTTCGTACGGCTGTCTCTATGGGATGAGACGGCGACCCCTCGGGTTCATTACGCGACTTCGGAAAAAAGTTCGTGCCGCCGTGCTCCCGCGGGCCGCAGGCTCCCGGTCGGCCTGGCGGGATCCCGTATATCTGTTCAGAATCCGCAGGGAAGGGTGGCTTAGCTGGGAGATTCGCGAGAGAATGATGAAGTCGCGTGATGAGCGGCGCCCTCACGCATCTCACCCTGTAGAGACGTACCCGCGCCCGCGACAGATGGATGATTGTGCACGAAGAGAACACGACTCACGACGAACCGATCGGCGACGCCGACCTGATCCTGCGAGCCCGCTCGGGCGACACAGGCGCGTTCGGCGAACTCTGGCGTCGCCACTATCCGTCCGGCCTCGCGGTCGCTCGCTCGGTCACCTCCTCGATCGACCCGGACGACCTGGTCCAGGAGGCGTACACCCGCATCTACCAGGCGATCCTCAAGGGCGGCGGTCCCAACGGCTCCTTCCGCGCCTACCTCTTCACGAGCATCCGCAACACTGCCGCAGGATGGGGTCGCGCCCGCCGGGAGACCGCGATCGACGAGCTCGACGCCGTCGCCGACCCCGACACCACCGACCAGGCCGCGAACGAGGCGCTCGATCGGAGCCTCACCGCGCAGGCTTTCCGCAGCCTTCCCTCCCGTTGGCAGGAGGTGCTCTGGTACACCGAGATCGAGCAGATGAAGCCGCAGGAAGTCGGACACCTGCTGGGCATGAAATCCGGCGCGGTGTCGCAGCTGGCGTTCCGCGCTCGCGAAGGTCTCCGCGAGGCCTGGATCCAGGCCCATCTGCGCAGCGCCGACGAAGGCTCCGAATGCCAGTGGACGATCGAACATCTCGGTGCCTACTCGCGCGGCAACCTCAGCACTCGTGACCACAAGCGCCTCGAGCTGCACCTCGATGAGTGCGCCCGATGCATGATCGTCGCCGCCGAGGCCAAAGACGTCTCCAAGCGCCTCGCCCTCGTGCTGCTCCCGCTCGTGCTCGGCGTCACCGGCGCGGCCGGATACGTTGCGACGCTGCAGGGCGCCGGCACTCCCATCGTCGCTCTGGCTGCCATGCCGTCCGGCATCCCCGGAGCGGTGTTCGCCGGAGACCCGACGGGTCC
>NZ_JARE01000008.1:0-2841 GCF_000708325.1 Microbacterium sp. Cr-K20
AGGGCGGCGGTTACTCCACGCAGAGTGGCCAGTCCCGTCAGGGCGGTGGCCGCAGCTCGCAGGGTCGCTGACCCGCGGGCGCAGCTCGACTGAAAAGCGCCCCTTCCGCTTCGGCGGAAGGGGCGCTTTCTCGTTGTGCGCTCAGCGAGTCGGGAACGACCGCTCAGGAGACCCCGTGTACAGCTGCTGCGGACGGCCGATCTTGGTCTGCGGGTCGAGCTGCAGCTCGCGCCACTGGGCCAGCCAGCCGGGCAGACGGCCGATGGCGAACAGCACCGTGAACATCCGGGTCGGGAAGCCCATCGCCTTGTAGATGACACCGGTGTAGAAGTCGACGTTCGGGTACAGGCGACGCTCACGGAAGTAGTCGTCGGCGAGGGCGAGTTCCTCGAGCTCCTTCGCGAGGTCGAGCAGCGGGTCGGTGACGCCCAGCGACGAGAGCACCTCGTCGGCGGCGTCCTTGACCAGCTTGGCCCGCGGGTCGTAGTTCTTGTAGACGCGGTGCCCGAAGCCCATCAGCTTCACGCCCTCTTCCTTGTTCTTCACACGCTCCACGAAGCGCGAGACGCTCTGGCCGGAGTCGCGGATCTGACCCAGCATGGTCAGGACGGCCTCATTGGCACCGCCGTGCAGCGGACCGGAGAGCGCCTGGATCCCGGCGGAGACCGAGGCGAACTGGTTCGCACCGGTGGAGCCCACGAGGCGGACCGTCGAGGTGGAGGCGTTCTGCTCGTGGTCCTCGTGGAGGATCAGGAGCAGCTCGAGAGCCTTCGACATGACCGGGTTGACCTCGTACTCCTCGCTGTGCACGCCGAAGTTGAGCTTGAGGAAGTTATCCACGAAACTCAGCGAGTTGTCGGGGTAGAGGAATGCCTGGCCGACGCTCTTCTTGTGCGCGTACGCCGCGATCACGGGCAGCTTGGCGAGCATGCGCACCATGTTGAGCTCGACGTGCTCGGGGTTGTGCGGGTCGGTCTGCCCCTCGTAGTACGTCGAGAGGGCGGCGACCGCCGACGAGAGCACCGACATGGGGTGCGCCGTGTGCGGCAGCGCCGAGAAGAAGCGCTTGAGGTCTTCGTGCAGCAGCGTGTGACGGCGGATCTTCTCGTCGAACTCTGCGAGCTCCGAAGCCGAGGGCAGTTCGCCGTAGATCAGGAGCCAGGCGACCTCGAGGTAGCTCGTGGACCCTGCCAGCTGCTCGATCGGGTACCCGCGGTAGCGCAGGATGCCCTTGTCTCCGTCGATGAAGGTGATGTCGGACTTCGTGGACGCCGTGTTGACGAAGCCGTAGTCGAGGCCCGTGTAGCCGGTCTGCCGGGTCAGCGTCGAGAAGTCGATGCTGTCGTGGCCTGCCGTGCCGCGCAGTACCGGGAATTCGGCGGTCGTATCGCCGATCGTCAGCTTCGCCGTCTGCTCTGCCGCTGCGCTCACGCGGTCCTCCTCCTGGCGTCCGACCCCGCTGGTCGCGGTATATCGGACAAGATCTTGATCAAGTCGGAACTGGCGATCTCACGGCGCTGTGGCACCAGGTCGAGACTCGACCGAATCGCTTTTACAGCCTAGTAGGCACACAGGCCTACTGTGACATCCGCCAAACAGATGCGAACTTCACGGAGAAAACCTACAGAGCGGAGGCGGTGAGGCGGCGCGCGGCTTCTCGCACCCGCTCGGTGGGAGCGGTCAGCGCGAGGCGCACATGCTGCGAGGAGTCCGCACCGTAGAACGGACCGGGACCGGCGAGGATGCCGAGGTCGGCGAGGCGACCCATCGACTCCCAGGCATCGCGCCCTTCCGTCGCCCAGAGGTACAGTCCTGCTTCCGAACCGTCGATGCGGAAGCCTGCGGCCTCCAGCGCGGGGCGCAGTGCTTCTCGCCTGGTGCGGTACAGGTTCTTCTGGGCCGCGACGTGCTCGTCGTCACCGAGCGCGACCGCCATGGCGTGTTGCACGGGTGCGGGCGGCATGAGCCCGAGGTGCTTGCGAGCGGTGAGCAGTTCTCCGACCACGCGCGCGCAGCCGGCGACGAACGCGGCGCGGTAGCCGGCGAGGTTCGACTGCTTGCTCAGCGAGTACACGCTGAGCAGGTTCGCCCTACTGCCGCCGGTCACCCGAGGGTCGAGGATCGAGGGGATCGGCTCGGTCGCCCAGTTTCCGTCCCAGCCCAGCTCGGCGTAGCACTCGTCGCTCGCGAGGACGGCACCCAGCTCGCGCGCACGGCGCACGGCCGCGGCGAGCTCATCGACCGTCCAGGTTCGGCCGTCCGGGTTGCCCGGAGTGTTGATCCAGATGAGCTTGGTGCCCTCCGGCCACTCGGCGGGATCGTCGGCCGGGAGCGGCGTCGCACCGACCACCCGGGCGCCGACCTCGTATGTCGGGTACGCCACTCGCGGATGCACGACGACGTCGCTCGCACCGAGTCCGAGGAGCGTGGGCAGCAGCGCGACAAGTTCCTTGGAGCCGATCGTCGGCAACACGTTGTCGACGCGGAGGTCGGATACTCCCCGGCGCCGCGCGTACCACTCGACGATGGCTTCGCGCAGCGTCGGCGTGCCGACCGTCTGCGGATAGGCGTGTGCGTCGGTCGCCTCGGCCAGCGCACGACGGATGAGCTCCGGCGTCGGATCCACCGGCGAGCCCACGGAGAGATCCACCAGACCCTCCGGATGCTGCGCGGCACGCTCACGGAACGGGACGACGGCATCCCACGGGTAGTCGGCGAGGTCGCGGACGCTCACAGAAGACGCCTACTCGCCCTGGGGCGGGAGCGCGGCGATGATCGGGTGGTCGAACGTGTAGACGCCGACCTTGGCGGCGCCTCCGGGCGAGCCGATCTCGTCGAAGA
>NZ_JARE01000009.1:0-19894 GCF_000708325.1 Microbacterium sp. Cr-K20
CGAAGCTGCGTCGCCCCGGCCAGTCGGCCGGCAGCATCGACGGCGGAAGCCCGGGGTCGGTGTACGGCAGCACCCGCCAGCGGTCGATCAGCTGCACGTAGGCGGCGAACGGCTCGGACGGCAACGCGGCGAGCTGAGCCTGGAAGTCGAGGTGCTCGGCGCGCAGGGCCGCGAGGTCCCACCACTGCGCGGCAGCTTCCTCGAGCGTGCCGGCCGGCGCGGGGGCGGACGCCTGGAACAGGGTCGCCCAGCTCCGGGCGTCGAGCTCTTCCAGGATCTGCTCCACCTCCTCCTGGAGATGCCCCGGACAGATCCACAGCGCGGGGGACACGACTCCGGCGCCGATCCACTGCAGGCGGCGGCGCAGCTGGTGCCGGATGCTGCGTGCGCTCTCGGGAATCGAGAACGAGATCAGGCACCAGGGGTCGGCATCCGTCATCTCGCGCATCTCGAAGATGCGGCGGTCACCGCGCTCGAGCATCCCGACGGCGGCCGGGTTGAGGCGATAGCCGATCCCGGCATCGCGCTCCGCGAGCAGGAGCCCCTTCTGCTTCAGACGTGTGATGCCGGTGCGAGCGGGGCCCGCCTCGATCCCGAGGTCGCCCGCGAGCGCGACGAGGTCGGCCGCCGAGATCCAGCCGCCGAGCGGGCGCAGGAACACTCCGACGAGTGTCCGCAGCAGCGAGGCGGTACTGCCGGGGCGTGCGTCGATGTCGTCGAGCACGGGCGCGGCGGCGAGGTCAGAAGTCACCGGACTCCAGGGCATCGCGCACGGCCAGGACCCCGGTGATCGTCTCGACGTGCGAGGTGCTCAGCGGGGAGAGTCCCAGGCGGATGCCGTCGGGGAAGCGGAAGTCGGGGATGATGCCGTCGGCCCACAGCCGCCGCGTCACCTCACGGAAGTCCGGGTGGCCGATCGTCACGTGGCCGCCCCGGAGGTCGGCGTCGCGCGGGCTCAGCAGCCGCACGCCGAGAGGTGCGAGCACCTCGTCGTACGCGCGCACCGCGAGGTCGGTGAGCGACTGCGACTTCGCCCTGACACCGGCGATCGTGGACTGCTCGATGAGGTCGAGCATCCCCTGCATCGCGAGCATCGACGTGACCGGCGGGGTGCCGCTCAGCAGCTGACGGATGTCTCCCGACGGCACGTACTCCGGGCCCATGGCGAAGATGTCGGCGGCGCTCCACCAGCCCTGGATCGGCTGACGCAGCACGCCCTGCAGTCCGTGGCGCAGGTAGGCGAAGGCGGGGGAGCCCGGTCCGCCGTTGAGGTACTTGTAGGTGCACCCGACGGCCATGTCGACGCTCCACTCGTCGAGCTGCATCGGGATCACCCCGGCCGAATGGCACAGGTCCCACATCATGAGCGCGCCCGCGTCGTGCACCGCCGCCGTGATGCCGGGCATGTCCGCCAGGGCACCGGAGCGGTAGTCGACGTGGCTCAGCGAGACCAGGGCGGTGCGTTCCGACACGACGGCCTCGACGTCGGCGACGGTCACCCCGTGCACGGCATCGGGTTCGAGCCAGCGCAGCGTCATGCCCGTCTCGGCGGCGACGCCCTCGGCGAGGAATCGGTCGGTGGGGAAGTTGCCGGCCTCGATCACGAGCTCGGTGCGGTCAGGGTCGGCGGCCGCGGCGGCGCGCATGAGCTTGTAGATCAGCACGCTCGTCGAGTCGGCCACGACGGTCTGGCCGGCGGCTGCGCCGAGCGCGACCTGACCGATGCGGTCGCCGAGCTCCATCGGCAGTGCCATCCACTGCTCGTCCCACGAGCGGATGAGCCGCGTGCCCCAATCTTCCCGCACGAACGCGGCGAGCTTCTCCGGGATGTCGCGCAGCGGGCGGCCGAGCGAGTTGCCGTCCAGGTAGGCCGTGACACCCGGCGCCTCGGCGAACGCGTCGAGGTGGGCGCGCAGCGGGTCGGCGGCGTCGAGAGCGCGGGCGGCGGCGAGCAGGTCGGTGTCGCGGGGGTCGGTCATGGTCACACCTTCAGGTCGGCGGGGGTGAGGGCGCGGGCGTCGAGCGGGTCGGCGGCCGCGGGGGTGCCTCCGGGGAGGAACAGGAGATTCGAGGCGGGGTCGAGCGGGTCGACCGGGGAGAGCGCTCGCCAGAGGGCGGCGTCGTCGAGCCCGGCCTCGCGGAGGGCGGCGATCTCGTGCGGATTCAGGTCGACCGGCATCGGTCCGTTGCCCAGATCGGTGCCGTAGAGCACGGTGCCACCCGCCGCGTGGAAACGGCGGACGTTGTCGATGGCGATCTCGCGCTCGGGGTCGTCGTGGATCGCGAGGGTCGAGATCCACGAGGCGCTCGCCGCCTGCCGGCTGATCTCGGAATCGCTCAGCCGTTCGGTGAAGGGCGCGTGCGCGAGGCGGGCGGCGCCGAGACCGACGACCCGCTCCGCTTCGCCTGCGCCCTCGGCATGTGCGACGACGAGGAGCCCGCGGTCGGCGGCGAGCCCGACGATGGTGCGCAGGAGCTCGTCCGAGAACACCGGCCCGGCGGTGCCGTTGCTGGTGACCTTGATGCACGAGGCTCCGGCCGCGGCCATCTCGGTCACGGCCGCGGCGGCGGCATCCGCATCGGCGATCTCCCGCACCGAACCCTCCGGCGCCCAGGAGCGGTCCGACGGATAGCCGCCCGGCGCGGTCAGGAAGGCGCCGCCGAACTCGATGCGGACCTGGTGAACAGCGAGCCGCCGAACCACGTCGGGATTCCCGCCGAGGTCGACCACCCGGCCGAGGCGCGACCCCGCCAGCCGGGCGTGCTCCACCAGCTGCAGGTGCACGTGGTGGTCGCTGAACCCGCCGACGACGACGCCGTCGAGGAGGGGGAGCCCGGCGGTCGGAAGCGCATCCTGCAGCCGCATGCGCCCGTCGGTGAGTTCGACGACGCCCTCGCGCCAGCCGATCCCGTCGAAGAACGTGGCGGCGTGCATCAGCGGCCGATCTCCGTGCGCACGGTGTAGAGCTCGGGGAAGAAGGTCAGATCCAGGGCGCGCTGCAGGAAGCCGACACCACTGGAGCCGCCGGTGCCGACCTTCATGCCGATCGTGCGCGCGACCGTCTTGAGGTGCCGGAACCGCCAGAACTGGAAGTTGTCCTCGAGGTCGACGAGGTCCTCGCACGCCTCGTACAGGTCCCAGTACCGGCTCGGGTCCTGGTAGATCTCGCGGATCGCGGGTACGAGCTCCGGCGTCTCACGGTAGGGCTCGCGCACATCGCGGTCGAGGATCTCGGTCGGGATGGGCAGTCCGCGGCGCGCGGCGAAGCGCAGGAACTCGTCGTACAGCGTGGGCTTCTCCCACTCGGCGGTGAGCAGCGCGAGGTTGGCCGGGTGGTCGGCGAAGACGCTCAGCATCTTCTCGTTCTTGTTGCCGAGGGCGAACTCCACCGCGCGGTACTGCACGGACTGGAAGCCCGAGGAGTTGCCGAGCGCCCCGCGGAACTGCGCGTATTCGGTGGGCGTCAGGGTGGCGAGCACCGACCACTGCTGCGTCATCACATCCTGGATGCGCTTGACGCGGGCGATGCGCTTGAGGGCTTCGCGCAGGTCGTCTCGGGCCAGCAGTTCGCGGGCGGAGGAGAGCTCGTGCAGCAGCTGCTTGAGCCAGAGCTCGGTGGTCTGGTGCTGGATGATGAACAGCATCTCGTCGTGGTGCTGCGGGTCGCTCACCGGATGCTGCGCGGTGAGCAGCTGGTCCAGCGCCAGGTACGACCCGTAGGTCATCCGCCCGGAAAGGTCGGTGACGATCCCGGATTCGAGGGCGCGTTCGTTCTCGGTGTGCATGCGCCGAACATATCACTTCTGAGTCGATCGTCACAGAAGTGAAATGTCTGCGCGGTGCGCAGTGAGACCGTCAGCGTGTGGTGTTCGCGTCCAGGAAGTCGATCGTCTTCTGCAGAGCGGTCCGCGCATCCGGCAGGTCGAGGTGGAACTGGTACTCGTGCGGGAGCTGCGGTTCGTGCGGTGCGGGCCAGAACTGTGTCGTCACGTCGACCCCGAGCTCATCCAGGCGCTTCGCCATCGGGATCGACTGCAGCCAGGTGAGCCCATCGCCGTTGCCGCCGGAGATGTAGGTCGTCGGGAAGTCCTCGGTGACCCAGTCGATGGTCGACATCGTGGCGCCGGTCGAGTCCTCTGCCCAGGTCTTCGTGCCCGAGTAGGCCCACATGGCCGATTTGAACCCCCAGCCGGCGATGCCGTCGAGCTGGGCGAGAGCCGACAGGTCGTAGACGCCGCAGTTGAGCACGGTCGCGACGAGTTGGTCCGGCGCGAGCGACGGGGTGATGCCCATGATCTCGGCGTAGTCCGGGCTGGTGATGAGCGTCGCCATCTGGCTGGCGAGCTGGCCTCCCGCGGAGTCGCCCGCGAGGACGATCTGGTCTGCGTCGACGCCGAGCTCCTCGGCATGCTCGTCGATGTAGGCCAGGGCCGCGTCGAGCTGGTGCACGGCGAGCGGATACACGCCCTCCGGGCCGATCGTGTAGTTCACGGCGATGGTCGTGTACCCCTCGGCGGCGAGGATGCGCATGTAAGGGTCGACGTTCTCCTTCGTGCCCGAGATCCAGGCGCCGCCGTGGATCCAGACGACCGTCGGCAGGGGGCCGTCGGCGGATGCCGGGCGGAAGACGTCCATCGTGGTGTCCGCCCCGTCGTCTCCGTAGGCGACATCGGTCTGCACCGAGAGCTTCGTGTCGGGGACGTGCTTGTCCATCTCGGCGGCGGTGTCATCGCCGCCCTGGGTGAACACGGAGCGGATGACCATGGCTGACGGCCAGGGCGTGATCGTTCCGATGATCGCCACCACGGCGACCGTGGCGAGGATGATGCCGAGGACGATCTTCGTCCGATGCCACGGCTTGCGGGCCTTCGCCGGGCGTGCGGGTTCTTCGGTGTGCGCGTCGATGCTCATGGACCCCTCCACCGATCAGTGTGCCAGTAGTCCGGGGCCGGGGTCAGTCGGCCAGCCCGGCGAGGAGTCGACGCAGGCCGTAGTCGAACGCGCGGTCGACGTCACCCCCGAGGCGGAAGGCTCCGGAGAGTTCCATCTGCAGGAAGCCCGTCGCCCAGGCGGTGAAGAGACGGGCGGCATCGAGTGCGTCGTCCTCGCCGACCAGCGCAGCTGTCGCACGGATCAGCGGCGCGGCCGAGCGATCGAGTGCATCGTGGGGCGCAGCGACGGTGAACATGAGCCGGAAGCCCTCCGGATGCGCGTGTGCGAACGCCCGATAGGCGTGGGCGAGGGCGGTGAGGTCGTCGCCCACGGCCTCGAGTCGAGCCGTGAGCGCCTCGATGGAGGCGGTCGCCACCGCGGCGAGAAGGGCGTCCCGGTCCCGGACCCGCTTGTACAGCGACGGGGCGCGCACGCCCACGCGCTCGGCAACGGCCTGCATCGTCAGTCCCGCGGGGCCGGCGATCTCGAGGATCTCCCGCCCGGCCTCGACGATCTCCGCTGTGGATGTGCGTTCGGGTGTCGGCATCGCGTCCTCCTGCATGGCTATTGACAATAGCCATGATAGCTACGTAACGTAGCCATCGCAAACACTCCGAGAGGACCCGCCATGAAGCTCGCACCCCACCTGCACCGCATCGGCAACGACATCGTCGCCGCGTACGTCGTCGACCTGCCCGAGGGCATCACCCTGATCGACGCGGGCCTCCCCGGGCACTGGCACGACCTTCAGCGCGAACTCGACGACATCGGTCGTCCGCTCACGGACATCCGCGGTCTGGTCCTGACCCACGGCGACAGCGACCACATCGGCTTCGCCGAGCGGCTCCGTCAGGAGGCGGGCGTCCCGGTTTTCATCCACGCGGCCGACAGTCACCGGGTGCGCACGGGGGAGAAGCCGAAGACGCCGATGGGGCCCGCCAAGTTCGGTCCCACGCTGGGCTTCTTCGCCTACGGAATCCGCAAGAATGCGCTGCGCACGCACCACGTCGCCGAGGTGGTCGAGGTGGCCGACGGCGACGTGCTCGACCTCCCGGGCGCTCCGGTCGTGATCGGAATGCCCGGTCACTCTCCCGGCAGCATCGCGGTGCACGTCCCCGCCGTGGACGCCGTGTTCGTCGGCGATGCCCTGACCACGCGGCACGTGCTGACCGGGCGGGCCGGTGCGCAGCCCGCGCCGTTCACGGACAAGCCCGCCGAGGCTCTCGCCTCGCTCGACCGGCTCGGCTCCCTCTCCGCGTCCTGGGTGTTGCCGGGGCATGGAGCCCCTTGGCACGGCTCGCCCGCCGACATCGCCGCCGCGGTCCGCGCCTCGGCCTGACGACGTATCAGGCGAGGATGGTCGCCGTGTCGCTGATCGTGATCTGCGGGGGATAGAGCCCCAAGACCTGCAGGGCGGCCGCATGGTTCTCGGCCGTCGACCCGGCGCAGGCATCCGCCGCGATCGTCAGGTGCGTGCCCGCGTCGGCCGCGGCCAGCGCCGTCGAGATCACGCAGCAGTCGGTGGAGACGCCGGCCAGCACGACGTGCGCTCCGGACCCGACGACCGCCTCGATCTCGGGTCCCCACTTGCCGAATGTGGGCAGGTCGATGGTCGGATGCGGTGACAGCCCGGCCGCCTCGGGGACGAGCTGGAACAGCGGATCGCCCGGCGGCTGGTCGGCGAAGGGCCAGGCGGCGAAGTAGTCGCCCCACGAGGTGGACCGGTCGGCGGTCGGCATCCACCGGGTCACCAGCACCCGGTCGCCGAATGCCGCGGCCAGAGTGCGGATGCGCGGCAGCGCCTCGGCGAAGAACGGCGAGCCCCAGGCGGAGTCCGCAGAGGCGAAGATCGCCTGCGGATCGATCACCACGAGCCAGGCGTCGTCGGGTGCCCGAGCGGTCACGCGTCCTCCTGGCGCCGGATCTTCCCGGCCCTGGCGAAGTACGTCACCAGGAACGACAGCACCAGCGCGAAGAACACTCCGAGGTTCGCGTACGCCCAGGCGCCGTCGGGCCCGCCGACGAGGAACAGCAGGTAGCCCTGCCAGTTGTTCCACGGCGCATCCTCGGCGAAGCCGTTGAGCACCAGCCCCCAGCCGATCGCGCTCGTCACGACCATGGTGCCGATCGAGGTCCAGTCCCACGCTCCGTACCGGCCGCGGCTGTCGAACAGCGCCTCTTCGTCGTAGTCCTTCTTCCGGCGCAGGATGTCGGCGATCAAGATGCCCGCCCACGAGGCGAGCGGCACGCCGAGCGTGATCAGGAAGCTCTGGAACGGCCCGAGGAAGTCGGTCGCGAAGAACACCACGTAGATGGTGCCGATCGTGAGGATGACGCCGTCGATCGCGGCGGCAGAGGGGCGAGGGATGCGGATGCCGAGGCTCAGCAGGGTCAGCCCGGAGGAGTAGATGCCGAGCACTGCACCGGAGACGAGGGCGAGCACGGCCGTGAGGAGGAAGGGCACGAGCACCCACACCGGCAGGATCGCGGCGAGGGCGCCGATCGGGTCGGCGGCGATCGCGTCCATGAGGTCGTCGTTCGACCCCCCGAGCAGGAGACCGAACACCACCAGGATCACCGGGGCCACCGATCCGCCGATCGTGTTCCAGGCGACGATCGCTCCGTCGGATGCCGTGCGCTTCTGGTACCTCGACCAGTCGGCGGCGATGTTGATCCAGCCGAGCCCGAACCCGGTCATCACCATGACCAGCGCGCCGGTCACCTGGCCGATGCCGCCGTCGGGGCGGGCGAGCACGGCTGCGAGGTCGATCTGCGGCGCCGCGAGGATGATGTACAGCACCGTCACGATGCCGGTGACCCAGGTGAGCACCGACTGCAGCTTCATGATCGTGTGATATCCGAGCACGGATGCCGTCACGATGAGCGCGGCGACGATCACGGTCGCGATGATCTTCAGCGCGATGCTGTCGCCGTCGCCGCCGAGCTGCGTGATCACGGTGGCGGTCGCGAGCACGGCCATGATCGCGAGGAACGTCTCCCACCCGATCGAGGTCAGCCACGAGACGATGCCCGGTACCTTCTGGCCGTGCACGCCGAACGCCGCACGCGAGAGCACCATGGTCGGTGCCGATCCGCGCTTGCCGGCGATCGCGATGAGCCCGCAGAGCAGGAACGACACCACGATGCCGATGACCGAGACGAGTGTCGCCTGCCAGAACGAGATGCCGAAGCCCAGGACGAAAGAGCCGTACGACATGCCGAACACCGACACGTTCGCCGCGAACCAGGGCCAGAAGAGGTCGCGCGGCTTCGCGGTCCGCTCGGATTCGGGGATGATCTCGATGCCCGCGCGCTCGATCAGGGCCGGCTTGATGTCCGTCATGGTCACATCCTGGCACTGCCGGGAGGCGGTCGGGCGGAGTTCTCGAGCCAGATCCTGCCCGCGGGTCAGCCCGCGAAGAACGACTGCGCGGTGCGCGTGAGGTCGTGCAGGTCCGAGACCCCGGCGAGCTCACGCGCGGAGTGCATCGAGAGGATCGGGATGCCGACGTCGACAGTGCGGATGCCGAGCCGTGTCGCGGTGATCGGGCCGATCGTCGATCCGCAGGGCACGCCGTTGTTCGACACGAACTCCTGGCCGGCCACACCGGCGCGCTCGCACCAGGCCGACCAGGATGCCGCGCCGACGGCATCCGTCGCGTACCGCTGGTTCGCGTTGATCTTCAGGATCGGACCGGAGCCGAGCACCGGCTGCACCACCGGGTCGTGCTTGGCCGCGTAGTTCGGGTGCACCGAGTGGCCGACGTCGCTCGACAGGCACCACGACGAGGCGTACGCCTGCCGACGTTCGGAGTCATCCGCCCCGAGCCCGGCGTACAGGCGCTCGAGTACGTCTTCGAGGAACGGGCCGGCCGCGCCGGAGCGCGACGCCGAACCGAGCTCCTCGTGATCGAAGGCGGCGAGCACGGCGATCGGCCCCCCGGCCGCCGGTTCGTGCGCGGCGAGTGCGACCACACCGGCATGCACCGAGGCGAGGTCGTCGAGGCGGCCGGAGGCGAAGAACGCGCTGTCCTTGCCGAAGACGGCTCCCCGCGCAGTGTCGGCGACCACGACGTCGTAGCCGCGGATGTCGGCGGCCGACACATCGGCGGATACGGCGAGCTCGGCGAGGATGTCGGCCTCGCTCGGGTCGCCGAGTCCCCACACCGGCTGCGTCTCGGTCTGCTTGTCGAGCGCGAGCCCGTTGTTGACGCCCCGGTCGAGGTGGATTGCGAGCTGGGGAAGGCGCAGCAGCGGCCCGGTGTCGGCGAGCACCACGCGGCCGTCCGCCAGCGCCAGGCGTCCGGCGAGGCGCAGCTCGCGGTCGAGCCAGGAGTTCAGCAGCGGGCCGCCGTAGACCTCGACGGCGGCCTGCAACCACCCGCGCGAACCCGTCGTCGGCTGCGGCTTGAGCTTGAAGCCGGGGGAGTCCGTGTGTGCGCCGAAGATCTGCACGGGCGTGGTGGCCGCGGCATCCGTCGGCACGACCCAGGCGATCGTGGCACCGTCGCGCACGACCACGTAGCGTCCACCCGCCTGGACGGGCCAGGCCTCCTCCTCGCGGAGCGGCGTGAAGCCGGCGTCTTCCAGCCGTCGAGCGACCTCCGCCGCCGCGTGATAGCTCGACGGGGAGGCGGCGACGAAGTCGGCGAGGTCCTCGGCGTGGGCGAGTGCGACCGGGGTGACGGGCATGGCGGGCCTTCCTGGAGACGAGCGGTCCTTCGAGCGTAGCCGGGGTGATGCGCGGGTCCGCTTCCTGCCGCGGGCTGTCGTTTCCCGGCCGTTCATCCCGGAGGGTTAGGCTCGTCTCGATAGCGCCTAGGGTTCCGGGGTCCACACCCGTCTGGTCCGAGCGGCGCCACGGTCCTCCTCCGTAGGAGGGCCGTCATCTGACAGGACAAAAGCCCGGAGGACCCTGTTCGTCGCGCCGTGCGCCGGACGGAAGGGTCTCGTCGTGTCCCCTCTCGCGTTCGTCCTCGTCTTCGGGGCGGCCATCGCCCATGCCGCGTGGAACATCATCGCCCACGGCGTCAGCAGAGCGGGGTCGCCGTTCCTCTGGTGGGGCGCGGTCGGCAGCACGCTCGTGTGGATCGGCGTCGTGCCGTTCACGGGCGGTCTGGGAACGGATGACCTCGGCTCTTTCGCGCTGGGCGTGACCGTCTCGGCCGTGCTGCACGTGGCCTACATGACGGTGCTGCAGCGCGGCTACCGCGAGGGCAACCTCTCCACCGTGTACGCGACGGCACGGGGCACCGGGCCGTTCCTCTCGGTGATCGTCGCGGTGCTGCTGCTCGGGGAGCGGCCCTCCATCGTGGCGCTGATCGGGGTGGCGGCCGTGATCGTCGGCGTCGTGGCGATCGGCCTGGTCGATCGGGGGACCGGCGCTGGCTCGCGGCGCATCGATCCCGGCATCCTGTTCGGCCTGCTCACCGGGGTCGCGATCGCCGTCTACACGATCTGGGACGCGCACGCGGTGCGCACCTGGAGCCTTTCGCCCGTCGCGTTCATGGTCGGCACGAGCCTGCTGCAGGTGCCGTTCTACTCGTTCGCGGTGCGCCGTCGATGGGATGCCGTCTGGGCGCTCGGGCGCGCGCAGTGGCGGCGGATCCTCGTCTTCGGCATCCTGTCGCCGCTGTCGTACATCCTCGTGCTGACCGCGATCCAGATCGCCCCGGTGGCGCTGGTGGCGCCGCTGCGCGAGGTGAGCGTCGTGCTGGTGAGCCTGTTCGGGGTGTTCGCGCTGCGGGAGTCGCGTCCGGGCTGGCGGATCGCGGCTTCGCTCGTCGTGGTCGCGGGGATCGTCCTCCTCGCGGTCTGATCAGCGGAAGCTGACGAGCCCGGCGTGCGCGGCCGTGACCAGGATCTGCACGCGGTCGCGCAGGTGCCACTTCGACATCATGCGTCCGAGGTGCGCCTTCACCGTGCCCTCGGAGACGATCAGCGCCTTCGCGATCTCGGCGTTGGACATGCCCTTCGCGAGGCAGTTGAGCACCTCGGTCTCGCGATCGGTGAGAGGTTCGAGGGCGTCGGCGTCCGCGGCGACGGGGGTGGAGTCGCGCACGTGCTTGATCAGCATCGACGCGATCCGCGGGGAGAGCGAGCTCGCGCCGCTGTGCACCTCGCGCACGCCCGTGACGATCTCTTCGGCGCTCGAGTCCTTGAGGAGGTATCCGGAGGCGCCGGCGCTGAGCATGGGGAGCACCGTGTCGCTGCCGTCGAGCGTGGTGACCGCGAGCACGCGCACGTGCGGCCAGCGTTCGGCGATCACTCCGGTGGCTTCGATGCCGTCCATCTCGGGCATCTGCACGTCCATCATCACGACGTCGGGCTGCTCGCGTTCGACCGTGGCGATCGCTTCCACGCCGTCCTCCGCCTGGGCGATCACGGTGATCTCGGGGTCGCGGGAGACGAAGTGCGACAGCGCCGAGCGGACCAGGGGATCGTCATCGACGATCACGACACGGATTTCCTGCATGGGGGAAGCCTAACGGCGCGGGCGACGGGCGATGGCGGTGTAGACCTTTGGCTAAAAACCTCTAGACGAGAGACAGATGTGCGCTCCGCGATTCGCCGAGAAGATGAATACAGACATCGACGAACGACTACAAAATGGAGGTGAACGTTATGACTTTCTGGCAGCAGGTTGGCAAGTTCTTTGGTCTCCACAACTAATCTAGTTGGCAAATAGGAGATAGTGAAGCATGGCCTTTGACCACTCGACCCGGGAACCCGCGGACACACTCCGCCTTACCCGCGGCGAGAAGCTCAGCGCGATAGAACGCATCGTCGTTCTGGTGATCGTCTCGATCACCATCGCCGCAGACGTCATCGGCTTCTTCACCACACCGGGTGTCAACCCGGTCGCTCTCTTGGTGAGCGTCGCGTCCACAGCTGTGTTCGCGCTCTATCTCTGGAAGCCCCTCATCGCGACATGCGCCCTCGGCGTCGTGTTCGCACTGTCCTTCATCCCTGGATCAGAACTACAGGTCCTCACAGCCGCCGCCGTTTCGGCAGCTCTCGTCATGAGGCTCGGCTGGACCTCGCTGATCCTTTCCTACACCGGCGGTTTCCTGGTCGCCGCGGCGCTCGTTCCGTTCGCCGCCGCACCAGGCGTGATCGTCAACATCGGCCTCTATCTCGTCTTCGCCACCGTGGCTGGAGCTGTCGGGTTCGCCCTGCGGCTCGCATTCGCCCGTGGCAGCCGTCTCGAACGTGAACTCGAGGCGCGCGCCGAACAGGAACGACAGGCAGTTCTCGCCGAGCGACGTTGGATCGCCGGCGAGCTGCACGACAGCATCGCGCACCACCTCACGGTGGTGGCGCTGCACGTGCAGATGCTCGAAGACCCCCAGACGAGTTCCGATTCGCAGGAGGCGATCCGTGTCGCCGCGCGCAAGGCGATGACCGATCTCCGCTTCGTGATCGAACTCGCCGACGACGGTCCGCAGTCGTCGAGCGTGCAGACCGGCGACCTCGCCGCCGCGATCGACGAGGCGGCGGAGGAATTCGAAGCCGCCGGACACTCCGTGGCGCGAGAAGGCGATCCGCAGGACGAGCGGATACCGCGAGCCGTCGAGATCGTCCTCGCGCGCATCACGCGCGAGTCCGCCACCAACATCCTCAAGTACGCCGGCCCCGGCGAGGTGCAGATCACCCTCGCCGTGGACGATGAGGTCGCGCTCCTCACGCTGCGCAGCCCCCTGCCCACCACGCCGCGCCGCGAGCTCTCGTCGAGCCGCACGGGTCTCGGTCGGATGGCGGAGCGGGTCATGGGCGCGAGCGGCGAATTCAGCGCGGGCGAAGTCGATGGATTCTGGGTCGTGTCGGCCCGGCTTCCGGTCGTCTGATGCTCTAGAGTGTGTGAGCACCCCTTCCACGATCCGCGAGAAGTTAGACGAAAGTCTAGAAAAGTCTCGACGTTCGACACTGTGGAACGCGTTGCACTCCGACGTATCCTGGAGGCTCCCCAGATAAAGCGTCCCCAGCGCTGCGATCGCGGGCGCGGTCTTTCTGGCTTCTGAAAAACTTGCGCGCTCGCGATCGCCTTCTGCGTTAACGGCCCGTTTCTCCGGCCTCCGAGCAGGGCTTACCCGCTTCGCTAACCGCCGACCGCGCGCATGTAGTGCCCGTCGGTGGAGATGCCGGATGCGGCGACCGTGAAGCGCACGACCTCGCTCAGGTAGCGGTCCTCCGAGGCCTCGAAGATCCGACCCTCCGCGTCACGGGACGTGCGGGTCAGCCGCAGGATGGGCGTGCCGCGCGGGACACGCAGCAGAGCGGCATCCTGATCATCGGCGGCCACCGCATCGATCACATGCTGCAGGGTCACGATCGGGTGGCCGACCGACGACAGATGCTCGGTGATCGACACCTGGTCGAGATCGACATCAAACAGGGGTCGGCCCGCGGCCTCGGTGTAGTTGAGGCGCTCGAGCATGGTCGGGCGCTCGTCGAGCAGGCGCAGCCGCACGACGCTGACGATCGTGTCGCTCGGGTCGACGTCGAGCGCCGCCGCCAGGTCGCCGGCGCGGCGCAGGCTCAGCTCCTGCGTCTCGGCCCCGGGGGAGACACCCAGCTCGCGGGCCCAGCGCGTGAACGGCACCGACACGTCCACCGCCTGGTTCGCCTTGCGGGCGACGACCCTGGCCGGCCGGCCTCGGCTCGTCTCGATCAGGCCTTCACCGCGCAGCGCCGCCAGCGCGTTGCGGATCGGGCCGCGGGACGTGTGCCATCTCTCGGCGAGCTCCGCCTCGGTCGGGACGTCGTCGCCAGGACGCAGTCCGCCGGCAGCGATCTGCGCGCGGAGGTCGTCGGCGATCTGGGTGTACACAGCTTCAGCCACATAGGTACATTACTTGGTCAGGCCGGAGGGCGCGAGCACGTTTCTGGAGTGTTCATCCAGAAGAATGCTCGGTAAACGAGGCCTGAACAAATCCGAGTTAGGTACATATCTCGGCGCGGCACCTGCGAGAGTCTTCCGTGGATCACCCCTCACACCCTGAAAGGTCCTCATGAAGCTTCGCGCTCTCCCCGCCCTCGCCGGCGTCGCGCTCCTCGCCCTCGGCCTCGCCGCCTGCTCCGGCTCCGCCGAGGCCACCGGCACTCCCGGCGCCGACGAATCGTCCGCTGCGAGCGGCTTCGCGGTCGACGAGAACACCCTCGTCTTCGGCGTCGTCCCCGACTCGGTCGACACCGAGACGAACTACCAGCCGCTCATGGACTACATCGCCGACCTCACCGGCAAGACCGTCGAGTACCACGAGTCCACCGACTACGCGGCGCTCATCGAGGCCGCCGTCGCCGGTAAGGTCGACGTCGCCTCGTTCTCCGGCTTCACCTACGTCACCGCCACCAACAACGGTGCCAAGCTCACCCCCATCTCCTCCATCGTCACCGACGAGGGCCAGGAGCCCGGCTACTACTCGCAGGCGATCGTCCCCGTCGACAGCGACATCAAGAGCATCGAGGACTTCAAGGGCAAGAAGGTCTGCTTCGTGGACCCGTCTTCGACCTCGGGCTACCTGTTCCCGTCGTACAACCTGATCGAGGCCGGCATCGACCCGAAGACCGACATCACTCCGGTCTTCGCCGGCAAGCACGACGTGAGCGTGACCAAGGTCGGCGAAGGCGTCGAGTGCGAGGTCGGCTTCGCCGAGGACTCCGAGGTCGAGAAGTCGGACAAGGTCAAGGTCGTCGCCGAGACGATGGTCCCCGGCGCCCCGCTCGTGTACTCGTCGGCGCTTCCGGAGGCGGTCTCTAAGCAGCTCGTCGACGGACTCTCCGAGGTCACGATCGACGACATCATCGCCGCCGGCATCGACAGCGCCGACAGCGACTCCTTCCGCAGCGTCTTCTACGCCACGAAGCCGGTCGACGACGCCTACTACGACCTGATCCGCGACATCTGCAAGGAGACCGAAGCGGAGCAGTGCCAGGGCTGAGCCCGGCCTGACCCCTTCGTCTCACCCGGTGCCCTCCGCCTCGTCCGCCCCGCGCGGCGAGCCGGAGGGCCCCACCGCAGGACACGCACCACACCACAGGAGCTCCGACATGACCGCCTCGGCATCCGACGCCCTCATCCGTCTCGACGGCGTGACGAAGACCTTCGGCACGACCACTGCCCTGAAGGGCGCCTCGCTCGAGGTCTCCCGCGGCGAGATCGTCGTCCTCCTCGGCCTCTCCGGCTCGGGGAAGTCGACCCTACTGCGCCACCTCGACGGGCTCGAGGTCCCCACCGCAGGCTCCGTGGAGGTGCTCGGCTCCCAGGTTCCCTCGCTGAAGGGCCGGGCGCTCCGCGGCCTCCGCAGCCGCGTCGGGTTCATCTTCCAGCAGTTCGAGCTCGTGCCCTCGCTCACCGTGCTCGAGAACGTGCTCACCGGCTCGCTGTCGGGTGTGCGCGGACCGCGCCTCGGGCTCTGGGGCTACTCGCGGGCCGCCAAGCTCACCGCGCTCGAGCACCTCGACCGCGTGGGTCTGCTCGACCGCGCCTACCAGCGCAGCGACACCCTCTCCGGTGGACAGCAACAGCGCGTCGCCATCGCCCGCGCCCTCATGCAGAAGCCCGACATCCTGCTCGCCGACGAGCCGGTCGCCTCGCTCGACCCGGAATCGAGCGAGCAGGTCATGGCCCTGATCCGCGAGATCGCCGCCGACGAAGGACTCACGGTCGTGTGCAGCCTGCACCAGGTCGACCTGGCGATCAGCTGGGCCGACCGCATCGTCGGGCTCCGCCACGGCGAGGTCGTGCTGGACACCCCCACCACCGACCTCACCAAGGCCGAGGTCATGGAGATCTACGGCCGCGTCGCGACCACCACCGCCGAGATCCGGGCCGTGCAGGAAGAGCTCGTCGTGGCGGCCGCACAGGTGGCGGCATCATGACGATCCTCGCCGACCGTCCGCGCACCGCAGCGGCCTCGACGGTCGCCGAGCGGGCTCCGAAGCGACCGATCTCGCCGGAGCGCATCGCGGCGTCCCTCACTCTGGTCGCGCTCGTCGTGCTCGGCATCCTCGCCGTCCGCGAGGTCGACATCTCCATCCCGGCGATGGTGCAGAGCTGGGGCAACGCCGAGAACTTCATGGCGCGTGTGGGCGGCCTCTCGTTCCCCGAGCCCGCCGACCTGGCCTGGCTCATCGCCCTGACCGTCGGCCTCGTGCTCGTCGGCACCCTGCTCGCCGCGGTGCTGTCGGTGCCGATCGCCTACCTCGCCGCATCCAACACGACGCCGGGGAACGGCTGGCGCGCCGCCGCCCGGTTCATCGGCGTCCTCACCCGCGCTCTGCCCGACGTGGTGCTCGCGATGGCGTTCGTGCTGATGTTCTCGCTCGGCACGCTCCCGGGCATCCTCGCCATCGGCATCCACTCGATCGGCATGATCTCGAAGATGTTCGCCGACGCGATCGAGCAGATCGATGAAGGCCCCCGTCTCGCGATCCGCGCCGCGGGCGGCTCGAAGATGCAGGAGTTCAGCGCCGGCATCCTGCCGCAGGTACTGCCCAGCTGGGTGGCGACGGTCTTGCACCGCAACGACATCAACCTGCGCGGCAGCGTGGTGCTCGGCTACGTCGGCGTCGCCGGCCTCGGCCTCGAGATGTCGTACGCCTTCAAGTCGCTCAACTACGGCAAGGGGCTCGGCATCGCCCTGGTCATCTTCATCCTCTGCATCGTGATGGAGATCGTCTCCAGCATGGTCCGCGGGGCGATGCTCGGCGAGCAGAGGCACACCCGCTCCTGGATCGACCGGATGCTGCACCCGCGGCTCGGTGCGCACGCCGCAGCCGCACCCGCCGGACGCCCGGCATGGACCGCCAGCCCGCAGACCGCGGTGCGGCGACCCTGGACGGCGCAGCGTGTGCGTCACACGATCGCCGGTGTCGTCGCCGTGCTCGTCGTGATCGGCAGCGTCGTGGTGAGCCAGATCAACTGGATGGACTTCGTCACGTTCTGGGCCAAGCTGCCCGAGGTCGCCGCCCGGTTCTGGCCGCCGTCGTTCGGCAACTACGACGCGAGCGCGATGTTCGAGGCCATGCGCGACACGGTCGCGATCGCGCTCGCCGCGACCGTGCTCACCCTGCTCCCGTCGATCCTGCTCGGCTCCCTCGCCGCCCGCAACGTCGCTCCCAGCCCGGGGGCGCGCGGAACGGCACGACTGCTGCTCGTCGGCATCCGCGGCATCCCCGAGCTGATCCTCGCGATCGTGCTCGTCGTCATCACCGGCCTCGGTGCGCAGGCGGGCGTCATCGCCCTCGCGATCGGCGGCATCGGACTGCTCGGCAAGCTCATCGCCGACTCGTTCGAAGAGGTGGACCGCGGCCCCGAACGGGCGCTGCGCGCGGTCGGCGCGACGCGTCTGCAGACCTACACCTCGGCCACCGTGCCGCAGGGGATGCAGGCGCTCATCGGCCACAGCTTCTACATGCTCGACACGAACATCCGCGCGGCGACGATCCTCGGCATCGTCGGCGGCGGAGGAGTGGGGTACTACCTGCTCAACGCCAGCCAGGGTTCGCGCTACGAGACCGTGACCGCGATCGTCCTGATGATCCTCGCCACCGTGCTCGTGGTCGAAGGGCTCGCCATGTGGATGCGGAAGGTGTTCCGATGAACGGCACTCCGAACACGGCCGACGTCGTGGTCGTCGGCTCGGGGATCGTCGGCCTCGGTGCGGCATACGCGGCGGTCCGTCGCGGGCTGCGCGTGATCGTCGTCGACCGCACCGATGCCCCGGTCGGCGCCACGATCCGCAACTTCGGTCACCTCTGCATCGGCGCCCAAGGAGGGGAGGCGCGGCGCTACGCCGACGTCTCCCGCGCGCTGTGGCTGCGCCTCGCCAAAGACGCCGGCTTCTGGCTGCGCGAATCGGGCACCCTCGTGGCCGCCCGCCACGACGACGAGATCGCCGTGCTCGAGGCGGCCTCCCGCGAGGGCGGCATCCGCCTGCTCGAGGCCGACGAACTCCTGCGCCTCGCCCCGCTCCGGGCGGACGGCCTCGTCGGCGGCGCGCACATCGAAGTCGACCTGCAGACCGATCCGCGCACCGCGGCCGGCGCGATCGTGCGTCATCTCGCGAGCCTCGGAGTGGAGTTCCGGTTCCGCACCGCGGTCACCGCGGTGGGGGCGGGCCGAGTCGAGACCACCCGGGGCCCGATCGGCTGCGGAAGCGTCGTCGTGGCCGTGAACCACGACATCGACCAGTTGCTCCCCGAGGTCGCCGAGCGGCACGGGATCGCGCGCTGCGCCCTCGACATGATGCGGGCGGCGGTGTCGTTCCGGCATCCGCTCGCCGCGCCACTGCTCACCGGCTGGTCGCTCGTGCGCTACGGCCGCTTCGCCGACGGGGTCGAGGCCACGGTGCTGCGGGAACGCCTGCATGCCGAGCGGCCCGACCTCGCCGCCATCGACCTCAATCAGATGTACACGCAGTTGCCGGATGGCACGCTCATCATCGGCGACTCGCACGCGACCGCGGTCGCTCCGGCGCCCTTCCAGCCCGAGGCCGCCTTCACCGCATTCCTCGCCGAGGCCGAGGCGCTGTTCGACGCCCCGGCCCCGCGCGTGATCGAGCGGTGGCAGGGCGTCTATGCGAAGGGGCCGCAGGAGTTCCTGATCGACCGCGGCGACGACGGTGTGCTCGTGCTCGCCGCGACCACCGGCATCGGGATGACCACGGGCCTCGGCCTGGCCGAAGAGAACCTCGCCGCCGCCTTCGGGTGGACGGCAGCAATGGAAGGAACATCATGACAACTCCTCTCGAACTCGTCGTCCTCGACATGGCGGGAACCACCGTGCTCGACGACGGCGTCGTGGAGCAGGCGTTCCAGCGCGCCGCCGAGCGCACGGGCGTCGCCGACCGGATGCCGTGGGCCGAGGCCCTCGACTACGTCCGCGTGACCATGGGCCAGTCGAAGATCGACGTCTTCACCCACCTCGCCTCCGGAGACCGGGCCGCGGCCGAGCGTGCCACCGCCGCGTTCGAGGGGGCTTACGCCGAGATCGTCGCCGAGCAGGGCGTCTCCGAGATTCCCGGCGCGACCGACGCCATCCAGGACCTGAAGGATGCCGGGCTCACGGTCGTGCTGACGACCGGGTTCGCCCCGGTGACCCGCGATGCCCTGATCGACGGACTCGGCTGGCAGGACCTCATCGACCTCGTGCTGTCGCCCGTCGACGCGGGGCGCGGCCGCCCCGCACCCGACCTCGTGCTCACAGCGCTGCTGCGTACGCAGACGTCCTCCGTGCGGGCGGTCGCCGTCGCCGGAGACACCGTCAGCGACGTCGAGTCCGGGCGTCGGGCGGGTGCCGGCTTCGTCGCCGGCGTGCTCACCGGTGCCCACGATCGCCCGGCGCTGAGCGCGGCGGGTGCGGATGCCGTGCTGAGCGATGTGACCGCACTCCGCGGCGCGCTCGCGCAGCGCGAGCTGCTCCCGCTCGTCGCCGCCTCCTGAGAGGGATCGCCATGGGAACGCTGCTGATCCGTCCGCCCGGTCACCGCCGAGATGTCGCGCTGCGTCCGGCGGCGACGGCGATGGTCTGGATCGGTGAAGGCCATCCGCACGAGATGATCGCCGTGCCGGGAGTCGCGCTCGCTGACGGCGACGTGCTCGTCGCGGTCGAGATGTCGACGATCTGCGGCTCCGATGTGCACACCGTGCAGGGCCGCCGGTCGGCGCCGACCCCGCTCGTGCTCGGTCACGAGAGCGTCGGGAGGGTGATCGCGACCGGCGACACCGGCGCGAGCACGGTCGACGGCACTCCGCTGCGCATCGGCGACCGCGTGGTGTGGTCGGTGACGATCTCGTGCGCGAGCTGCGACCGATGTCTGCGGGGGATGCCGCAGAAGTGCCGCAGCCTGGGCAAGTACGGGCACGACCGGGTCGGTGCGCACGGCGACCTGACCGGTGCGTTCGCGAGTCACGTGCAGCTGCGGGAGGGTACCGCCATCGTGCGCGTGCCCGAGGCGC
>NZ_JARE01000010.1:0-3593 GCF_000708325.1 Microbacterium sp. Cr-K20
CCCCGCCACCTCGGCGAGGAAGCCGGCGACGTGCTCCTGCAGACGCAGGATGCGCAGATCGCGCGCGAACTCGCGGTCGAAGCCCTGGTACGCCAGCGGCGGGAGGATGCGCACGTTGCGGTTGCAGCCGAACTCGGCGCACGTGAGCACGCCGATCGAATCACCCTTGCGTCCGGCGGCCCCGGCCTTGCGCGCCACGAACAACTGCACGTCGTTGCGGAGCGTGACGTCTTCGCACCAGGAGCACTGCGCCCGGGCGATCACGCGCTGCTCGGCACGCTGCAGGAACACGCCGACCGGGGCGTCGTCGACCCACGTGACGACGTACGCGCGGCGGGGCATCTTCGGATCCACCCAGCCGAGGAAATCGAGCCGATCGAAGTCGATCTCGGCGAAGCCGGGCGGGAGGGTCAGGTCGGAGACCTCCTTGCGGGAGGCGTTGAGGAAGGAGGCGCGGATGCCGCGCTCGTCGATGGGACGCATGAGAGAAGTGCTTTCGGAGTGGTCGCCCCGGAGGGCGAGTCGATCGGGGTGAGGATCCCCGGACGGATGCCGGGGTACGACGCAGCACCGGGGACGGGGGTTCCGCCTCCGGCCGGTCTTCAGCCTCTGCCTGCGGCGCGGAAGGCGCCTGCAGCTCCGCTCTGCGCCCGAGGGGCGCTCATCGACGACAGCACCCCGAGAGACTACACCCGTTTGTTTCACTCCGTGTCGGCCCGCCTGGCTCCGACCCGGAAGCCGACCTAGTCTTTCCGGAACGTCGATCCTGAAGGAGACCACCGTGTCCACGCCGCTGAACCGCCTTTCGCCCCTCCCGGTGCGTGAGCGTGCAGCGTGCATGTGCAGCCACGGCGACCGGTGCTCCTCGTTCGCACCCGGCCACGCGCTGCACCTGATCCAGGCGCGCATCGCCTCGGCGACACCCGCCGAGTGGGTCGACGCCCTGGTCGTGACGACGGATGCCGTCGCCGGCGACCTCGTCGTGCGCACGCTCGACGGCGAGGTCCACGAGCTGTGGAACGGATCCGGCGCGGCACTCGAAGCGGCCCCGGGCACGCCGGTCGCGCTGCATGCCCGCTACGGCGTGCTCGCCGTGGGGCGCACGCAGTTCAACGTCGCCACCGTCTGACGCGGCCCGTCACCGACGGGGCGTCGAGAGCGATCGCGCCTCAGGCGCTCGCCATCATCATGTCCTTCATGGCCGTGCAGGCATCCATGCACGCCTGGCACGCCTGAGCGCACATGCGGCACACGTCGCTGTCGTCGGCATGTCGCATGCACTCGTCCATGCAGACCTGGCACATCGCGATGCACGCGTTGAGCATGGCCATCATCGCGGCCGGGGTCATGCCCTGCATCCGCATCATCGAACGCATCATGGTGTTGCACATGTCTGCGCAGTTCATGCACGCCGGTGAACAGTCCATCATCTGCGTCGAGCACACCGTGCACGCCTGCTCACACGCCGCACACGCATCCATGCACGCCTGCATGACGGACATGTCCATCATGCCCATGTCGGGCATCGACTCCATGTTCTTCGACATGGCGCCCATCATCATCGAGTCCATCGCTCACCGCTTCCTTCGAGGTCCGCGGGCAGGACCACCCGCCTGGCGCCAGGCTAGTCCCTCGGGGACCCCGCGTCGATGGGGCGGAACGTTGACATGAGCGGGCCGGATTGTCAATCCCGTGGCCCGTTCCGCGCACGCGTGGAAAGGTCGGGATCAATCGAATCCGCCCTAGGAGAGGAGCAGAACATGAGTGCTGCAGATGACGTCAAGAACGCCGCCGAGAAGGCCGCAGGAAAGGTCAAAGAGGGCGTCGGCAAGCTCACCGACAACGAGCGTCTCGAGGCCGAGGGCCAGGCAGATCAGGTCAAGGCTTCGACCAAGCAGGCCGGTCAGAACGTGAAGGACGCCGCCGAGAAGACCGGCGACAGCGTGCGCGACGCGTTCGACAAGAAGTAGGACGAGAGTCCCCCGGAAACGGCAAAGAGGTGGGGCCCGCCATCGGGCGGGCCCCACCTCTTCGGGATCAGACCTCGGTCAGACCTTGCGGCTGCCGCTGATCGCTCGGATCAACCAGGCGATCACAGCGATCGCGAGGAGGACGAGTCCGACCCACAGGAGGAACTGGAGCGACTGCACCAGTCCTCCGGTGATCGCGAGGATCACTGCGACGACGATGACGATGATCAGGAGGATGTTCATCGGTCTTTCCCTTCTTTCGGGGCGCGAACGCCCGCCTGCGGTGACCCCACGCTAGCTCCCCGGAGCCATCTTCCCGAGGGGGTTGACTTCTACCCTCCGAGTGCGCGAAAGGATGAACCAATGCCAGGACGACGGAACAATTCGCTCAAGGACCCCGAGCTGTACGAAGAGCTCAGGGATGACGGGGCGTCGAAGGAGAAGGCGGCGCGCATCTCGAACGCCGCCGCGAAGGAAGGTCGCAGCACCGTCGGGCGCCGTGGCGGAGAACACGGCGACTACGACGACTGGACCGTTCCGGAGCTGCGCAAACGCGCGAAGGAGCTGGGACTCACCGGCTACAGCGGAAAGCGGAAGTCCGAGCTGATCTCCGCCCTCAGGAATCACTGAGGCCGGGGATGACCCGCTTCGGCATCGAGGAGGAGTTCCTCTTCCTCGATGAGCACTCGCTGGTGCCCGTGGCCCTGGCCGCCGGCACGCGCGAGCGCATCACGCGGCTCCGCACCGGCGGCGAGGTCACGAAGGAGTATCTGACCTCGCAGATCGAGTGCCTCACCGAGCCCGTCTCGACCGGAGCGGATGCCGAGGCACAGCTGCGACACCTGCGCGAGCTGATCGGGTGGCACGCGCAGGAGCAGCAGGCGATCGCGGCCTCGTCGGGAACACCGTTCGCCACGACGCGCTCCTCCGCCGTCTCCCCGTCCCCGCACTACGACGTGGTCGCCGAGCAGCTCGGCCATCTCACCCACGATCACGAGGTCAACGGCCTGCACGTGCACGTCGAGGTGCTCGACGACGAAGAGCGGGTGCGCGCACTCGACCGGGTGCGCGGCTGGTTGCCGGTGCTGCTGGCCCTCACCGGGAACAGCCCGTTCGTGGAGGGCCGCGACACCTCCTTCGCCAGCTGGCGCAGCATCCTGATCCGTCGTCTGCCCGGCTCGTGGAGCCCGCCGCACTTCCGCGATCTCAGCGACTACCGCGCGGGGGTGCAGCGGCTCATCGATCTGCGGGCCATCGCCGATGCCGCGTCGCTCTCCTGGGCGGTGCGCATCTCGGAGCGCTACCCGACGGTCGAGGTGCGGGTCTTCGATGCGCAGCTGACTCCGGAGGAATCGGTGCTCGCCGCACTGCTCAGCCGGGCGATCGTGCTGACCGACGACCAGCCTCCCGCCGCGATCGGCGCGGATGTGATCGACGCGTCGCTGTGGACCGCTGCTCGCCGCGGCATGGACGCGCGCGTGATCGACCCGACGACCGGGGAGATCGACGACGCGCGGACCGTCGCCGAGCGGATGCAGGGCGTTATCGCCCCGGCGCTTCGTGAACTCGGTGACGAGGAGTGGGTGCACGACGGGCTCGCCCGGCTGCGCACCGACGGCACCG
>NZ_JARE01000011.1:0-773 GCF_000708325.1 Microbacterium sp. Cr-K20
CACGAGCTCCAGAAGGAGAGCCTCGTCTTCGTCGTCGATATCCTCGCCACCACCCCTGTCCAGCAGTAGGCGGGTGCGGTTGGCTTAACCGCGAGCCGCCGAGATGGCCCGGCCATTGCATCCTTGGGATGAAACACGGAGGCGAGGTCATTCGTCGGGAAGCTGTCGCTTTTGTCGACCCCCGGAGGTCACCTGTAATCTAACATGCTACCCTTGGATATACTGTATATTCCTGGATTGAGGGAGTTCAACATGTCGCGGATGAGCAAGAAGAGCGCGGGGCTCGTGGGTGCTTTCGGTATTTCTTTGTTGCTTGCAGGAGCGATCATCGCGGTACCTGCCGCCGCGCAGGCGGGCACGATCCGCGAGTCCTCAGCGTTCTATAAGACCGAGTTTGAGTGCAATATCGGCAAGGCGACTCTGAAGGTGCAGGGGTACAACGTCGCGAGTCGTTGCACCTTCAACGGCGTGTTCGACTCGCCGTGGAGCTTTTGGTACGAAACGAAGTAGCCCCTACGCGCGTGAGGCAGGGTTCGACCTTGTCTCACTGACGTTCCTAGTTCGCGATTCCCGCTTCATCAGAATTGCCGACCGCTGAACTAGAGCCGTCTGCTGCCCGCGCACCTACGAGTTTGTCGCTTGCTCACGACGGTGCGGAGCGCGACACCCCGCGTTGGCGTGTGGTGCACCCCATGGGGCAGCGCGGTAGGCCAGGCCGCGACGTTCGAGGACAAAGGGTGTGGTCGCGGGCTTCCAGAAGGCGCTCGAGGGAC
>NZ_JARE01000012.1:0-8171 GCF_000708325.1 Microbacterium sp. Cr-K20
GCTCCGCCGGCACCGCCGAGCGATCCCACTCAGCCTCCGGCGTGATCATCTGTGACAGAGCCCTCGACTTCGGTCGGGGGCTCTGTGCTGTCCTGGCTGGTCACCGTTCCGACACGCCCGCTAACGTGGAGGGCATGGTCTTGTCTCAGCGCCGAGTGGGCGCTTCCGGTCTTCTCGTGTCATCCACCGGCCTCGGCTGTAACAACTTCGGTCGAGCGGGGACGGTGACCGAGACGCTCTCCGGCACGAGAGAGGTGATCGACGCGGCACTCGCCAACGGCATCACGTTCTTCGACACCGCTGACATGTACGGTGCCGTGGCCGGCGCGAGTGAGGCGCTGATGGGTGAAGCCCTCGAGGGGCGTCGAGACCGTGTGGTGCTGGCCACGAAGTTCGGCCAGGAACGGGACATGGGCTACGAGTTCCCCGCGGCCCGTGGTTCTCGCCGCTACGTCCGGCGGGCGGTGGAGGAGTCGCTGCGGCGGCTTCGAACCGACTGGATCGACCTGTACCAGCTGCATCTGCCGGACCCGGAGACGCCGATCGCCGAGACGACGGACGCCCTCGACGAGCTCGTGCGTGAAGGCAAGATCCGCTACTACGGGCACTCGAATTTCACCGGATGGCAGATCGCCGAAGCGGAGTTCACGTCCCGCGCGCGATCTTCGGGCAGATTCATCTCCGCACAGAACCACTACTCCCTGCTCGCGCGCGCGGCCGAACGCGAGGTGCTGCCGGCCGTGGAGAGATACGCCCTGGGCTTCTTCCCGTACTTTCCGCTGCACAACGGACTCCTCTCGGGCAAGTTCACGCGCGACGGGGGACCGGCCTCGAGCCGCATCATGTCCACGCGTCGCCATGTCTGGGAGAACGCGCCCTGGGATGCCATCGACACCTTCCGCGACTTCTGCGACGAGCACGGCATAACGATGTTGGAGGCTTCCTTCGGTTGGCTTCTCTCGCGGCCGGCGGTTTCCAGCGTCATAGCCGGTGCGACGACACCCGAGCAGGTAGAAGCGAACGCGGCAGCGGGTGATTCGTGGCGTCCGAGCGTCGAAGACGAGAAGATCATCGACGAGCTGTTCCCTCTGCCGGCCGACCCGGGCGCCCGGGTGTGATCGCGGTGCGGGGGAGTTCTACTACGATGTGTGAGTATCCTGCGGACGCCCGACCCGTCGCAGATCCATCGGAGGCAGCACGTGGCTGAGACGAAGACGCATCGCGTCACGGTTGCGCAGCGCGCATTGCTGCTGTCCTGGGCAGGGGTCACCGATCTCGGTCGTCGTCGAGAGACGAATCAGGATGCGTTCCTTGCGGAGTTCCCCCTGTTCGTCGTCGCGGACGGCATGGGCGGCCACGCGGGTGGAGAGATCGCGAGCCGCAGCACGGTAGAGCGGCTTCAAGCCGTCGTCTCCGCGGGCGATGTCAACGGTCCTGCGATTGAGAAAGCGCTCGAACAGGCGGTGGGCGACATCGCCGACCACCCCGAGACGACCGACGAGGGCACCGGTACCACTCTCACCGGCGTCTTCTTCGCGATCACGGGCGATCAAGCCCAGTGGGTGGCCCTGAACATCGGGGATTCCCGTGTCTACCTTCTTCGCGATGACCGCCTCGTCCAGGTCACGACAGATCATTCGGTCGTGCAGGAGCTGATCACGGCGGGCAAGCTCAGTCCCGAGGAGGCCGAAGGGCACCCGTACAGCAACGTGATCACGAGGGCGGTGGGTGCGAGCGAGCTCACGGCGCCGGACTACGTGACGATCGACGTGCGCGCCGGCGATCGATTCGTCATCTGCTCCGACGGGCTCACCAAGGAGCTCACCGATTACGGGATCCAGCACTTCCTCAGGGAGCACCGCGACCCGGGCCACAGTGTGGACGCCATGCTCGCCGCGGCGTTGGAGAATGGCGGGCGTGACAACGTGACACTCATCATCGTGCAGGTTGAAGACGAGGACGACTTGTCCTCCCCAATCGAAGACACGACGGAGTAGCCGCGGGGCGCTGTGGACAGCGCCGTTCTCCGGAAGGGCATGCGATCCACTGGACGCATGGAACCCCTCCCGATCGTGCTCCCGTCGGCCCCGGTGCCGTTGCGCCGTGCTCCACTCCCTTTCATGGCGGCGATCGTTCCGATAGCCGCAGGGGTCGTGCTCTGGCTGATCACCGGATCCGTGTTCGCGCTGTGCTTCGCCGCGCTGGGACCGTTGATGATCGTGGCATCGTTCGCGGACGCGGCGCGCAACCGGCGACGTGAACGTCGGCGCGGCGCTGCGCAGTCCGAGCAGGACTGGGCGGCGGCCGAGGCCGAACTCGTACTCCGCCACCGGGAGGAGCGTGAGACCCGGTGGCTCCGCCACCCCGATACCGCGGCGAGTCTCCTGCAGCCTCCTCTCCGTGGAGCGGAGTCGCCGGATAGTGCAACCGCCCTCGTGGTGGGGGCCGGGAGTGCGCCGAGCGGAATCCGGTGCAGCGGGGGCGAAGACGGTCGTGGTCGTGAGTTCCGCGACCGTTGCGGAGTGCTCGACGACGCCCCGATCGTCGTGCCGCTGGGCGGAGGAGTGTGTCTGCGCGGCGCGCGGCCGGTGATCGTCGCCGCGGCGCGCGCGCTCCTGCTGCAACTGAGTCTTCGCTTCAGCGCGGCGCAGCTGTCGCTCGTGGGCGCTGAACTCCGCGAGTGCGGGCTGGACGCGCTGCCGCATGCGCGGCGCGCGCGCAGGGGTGGCTTCCGGGTCGGGATCGGGTCGGGCGACGCGATCCGGATGGATGCCGATGCCGTGGTCTGGTTGGCGCCGGCCGACGCCGAGGTTCCGGCGGGGATCACGACGGTGATCGACATCATCGAACCAGGACGTGCCCGGCTGCGCACCCCTCAGGGCACCGCCGTCGTCTCCGTCGAGTGCGTCTCACTCGCACAAGCGGGGATCATCGCTCGCGAGCATGTGTCGGCGGCCGGCGAGATCGATGTGCTTCCCGACTCCGTCGTTCTGCACGAGCTGGAGCAGCCACGCCCAGGCGACGGTCTGGCCGCCGCCATCGGTCGGAACGAGCACGGACAGCTGGTCGTCGACATCGTCGAAGACGGTCCTCACGCCATCGTGACGGGAACGACGGGCACCGGCAAGAGCGAGCTTCTGGTCAGCTGGGTCACCGCCATCTCCGCGGTCTACGGGCCGGACCGAGTGACATTCGTGCTCGCGGACTTCAAAGGGGGGACCGCATTCGAGCCGTTGCGCGGGTTGCGGCAGGTCGCAGCGGTCATCACGGATCTCGATGAGGGCGGTGCCCGGCGAGGCGTCTCCAGTCTCACCGCCGAGCTTCGCCGTCGGGAAGGCGTTCTCGCTGAAGCAGGCGCCCGGGACGTTCGAGAGGTCGGTATGCCGCGGTTGGTCATCGTCGTCGATGAATTCGCGGCGCTGCTGGCGGAGCATCCCGACCTGGGGGCTGTCTTCACCGACGTCGCCGCACGGGGGCGGGCGCTGGGCATGCACCTCATTCTCGGCACACAACGCGCTGCCGGAGTCGTGAGGGATGCGCTGGCGGCCAACTGTCCGCTCCGAGTCAGTCTGCGGGTCGGGGATGCCGCGGACAGCAGGCTCATGATCGGAACGGACGCCGCGGCGGAACTCCCCGGCGGAGTGGAGTCGCGGGGCCTCGCTCTCGTGCGCCGTCCGGCCGACCCCGAGCCGTCGGCGATCCGCATCGCGCTCACGAGTCCCGCGGATCTGCGAGCGGTGGGGCTGCGGTGGGCGGCGGCCGATCCGCCCCGCAGCCCGTGGCTCGCCGCGCTTCCCACACGGATCCCGCTCGCGGACCTCGTCGGTTCTGCCGCGCTGGGTCCGGATGCCATCGTGCTCGGGCGAGCCGACGAACCCGCCCGCCAAGCTCAGCCACTCGAGCTTTTGCGCTGTGGGCAGGATCGAGGAATCGTGCTGCTGGGGGCGCCGGGGTCGGGCCGCTCCACCGCCTTGCGGGCCCTGGCTGCGCAGTGGCCTGATGCTGCGTGGGTGCCGAACGACCCAGAGGCGGCGTGGGACCTCCTCACGGCGTGGGCCGTGGGGAGTGAACGGATGCCGTCGCTCGTCCTCGGCGACGACATCGACGGGGTGCTCTCGACTCTTCCCCCCGAGTACGGTCAGCAATACACGCAACGGTGGGAGCAGCTTCTCCGCGGCCGCGGGGAGACGACCTTCGTGCTGGCGGCGACAAGGGCGGCGGGCCCGCTGGGACGACTGATCGATGTTCTGCCGCGACGAGCGCTGCTTCGGATGCCGAGCCGAGTGGAGCATCTCGCGGCCGGGGGAGAGGCCTCGTCCTTCATCCGCGACCGTTCCCCGGGGCGTGCCCACATCGGCGACCGCGAGGTGCAGCTGGCATGGGCCCCGGAAGGCGCGGGGGTTCCCCCTGCCCTCGTCACACCTCCGGCCTGGGCGCCGTCGTGCGCGATCACCGCCGTCGTGACCGCCGGAGCTGCCTCGATCTCGGCGATGCTGCGTCAGGCGCATCCGGAGTCCGAGGTGATCGATGCCGGCGCGGAGCCGACGCAGCGCGACCGTCCCTGCCTCGTCGTGGGGGACGCGGAGGTGTGGCAGCGCAACTGGCCGTTATGGCAGCGCATCCGAGGGGAGGGGGAAGTGCTGATCCGTGCCGAGCAGCAGTCCGATCTCCGACAGCTCGCGGGCGTGCGGGAACTCCCGCCGTATGCGCGCACCCATGCCGGCCGAGCCTGGTCCGTCCGTGGTGCCGGAGCGCCGCGTCGCGTCGTCCTTCCTGCACTGTCGCCGCGATGAGCAGTGAGAGTCTCGGCTGGACTCGGCTGGGCTCAGCACGGAAAAGACGGGTGCGTCAGATACCGGCGCCTGGACGGATCGCGCCGACGATCGAGCCTCCGCCCGAAACCGTGAGGGGGAGTGCCTCCGCCAGCATGGCGACCTCGGCGCTGCTCAGGCCCCCTGCGCGCTCGAGGAGCGTCGCTGCCACGATCGTCGACGCGCGCGTCGCGCCGTCCAGCATCTTCATTGCGACGGTCGTACCGTTCGGGGCGACCATCACCATGACGCCCTCGGCTCCGTGTTTGGTGAAGACTCCGAGCTTCTCGATCGCGATCGTGTCGGGACGGCCGGGCCCCTCGATCGTCCAGGGGCTCTCCCGCACCGCCCGCACCAGCGAACCGGCGACGCGATGAAGGGCGAAGGGCGAGCGGTCGGAGGCGGTGCCGATGCGGTGGATGCCTCGCGCGAGGGCGGTGAGGGTCATCGCGTGGACAGGGGCTCCGCACCCGTCGATCGCCGTGTGGGCGACCTTCTCGCCTGTGAGGCGCTCGACGACATCGCGAATGTGCACCTGCAGCGGATGCGCTGGGTCGAGATAGCCGGTGGTCGGCCAACCGGTCGCCACGCACGCACGCAGCATCGCCGCATGCTTTCCGGAGCAGTTCATCCGCACACGCGTCGGCTCACCGTGCTCGCGGACGAGGTCATCGCGCGTCGCCGAATCACTCGGCCAGGACGCCGGGCACGCCAGGTCGTCCTCGGTCAGCCCGCCTTCGGTGAGGATGTCGCGAACGACGGAGGCGTGCCGGTCGGTGCCGACATGGCTCGCCGTGGAGATCGCGAGCTGTTCGCCCTCGAGCACCGCACCTGCCGTGATGCAGGCCACCGCCTGCAGGGGCTTGAGGCTCGAGCGGGGCAGGACCAACGCGTCGGGGTTGCCGTGGCGGGCGACGATGTCACCATCGGAAGAGAGCACGATCGCTGCGCCGGCGTGACGCGATTCGACGAATCCACTCCGTTCGACGACGGCGAGTTCCACGGAATCCTGAACGGTGAGAGTCTCCAGCACCCGTCAACTCTAGCGCCGGGCACGCCATCGCTCACCTCGGGTCGGTGGCCCCTGGCAGACTGAGGACATGGCAGAGTCGACCCCCCGCGCCCTCGGCGAACATCACTACGCGCTCACCTCGGTCTGGACCGGAAACACCGGCACCGGGACGTCCGGCTACCGGGACTACCGCCGCGAAGTCACCATCGAAGTCGACGGCAAGCCGGAGCTGCTCGCATCGGCGGACAAGCCGTTCCGCGGCGATCCCTCGCGGTGGAATCCGGAAGACCTCCTGCTCGCCTCACTCTCCGAGTGTCACCTGCTCTCGTACTTGCACGCGTGCGTGACGGCCGGCGTGGTCGTCGTCTCGTACCGCGACGACGCGAGCGGGATGATGCGCGAAGACGGCAAGGGCGGTGGGGCGTTCGTCGAGGTGATGCTGCGGCCCGAGGTCGTCGTGGCGGACGCGTCGATGATCGAGGCGGCCGAGCGCGCTCACGCGCAGGCGAACGAATGGTGCTTCATCGCGAACTCGATGAACTTCCCGGTGCGTCACGAGGCGACCGTCCGCGCCGTCGAGTGACTCAGCGCGGCACGGGCGTCAACGGCGCTCGTGCGGCAGGGCCTGCTTGATCTTCTCGATCGTGCCCTGCGCAGGAGCCTCGTTGTACGCTCCGGCGAGCTCCTGACCGGACAGAGCGTGGATCGCAGCCATGATCTCATCCGTCGCCAGGCGCCGCGCACGCCCGCTGGTCGCAGGTCCGTGCGGTGACAGATCGAGTGGCGCCCCGAATCGCACCGTGATGCGCTCGGAGAGCGTAGGCATCTTCGCCCCGACCGGCATCACCTTGTCCGTCCCGATCAGCCCGACCGGCACTACGGGGGCGCCCGTCTGGAGCGCGAGGAACGCGACCCCGGTACGCCCCTTGTAGAGGCGGCCATCGGTGGAGCGCGTGCCCTCCGGGTAGAGCGCGACGGCGAGTCCCTCGTCGAGGAGCTGACGCTGCAGGTCGAGAGCATCCAGAGCCGCTTGGCCGGCACCGCGGCGCACGGGGATGGCACCGATCGACTCGAAGAAGGTCTTGCTCATCCAGCCCTGGAAGCCGGTGCCTTCGAAGTAGGTCGACTTCGCGAGGAAGTGCACGGGCCGGGGTGCGGCGACCGGGATCGCGATCGAGTCGATGAATGACAGGTGGTTGCTGGCGAAGATGACGGGCCCTGTCAGAGGAACGTTCTCGCGGCCCTCGATCTTCGGCCGGTACACGAGCCGCGCCAGCGGAGTGATGAGACTGCGTCCGAGTGTGTAGGCGAACCCGGCGTGACGGGGCTTGGCAGTCTCATCTGACGACGAGGATTCCTCTTCTGACGAGGATTCGGGCTCGACGGACTGCTCAGAGGTCATCAGAGCAGGTTACTCCCGGATCCATGCCGGCGTGGGAATGAAGAGTCGCGCCGTGCCTCCCAGCGGGGGCAAAGGGCTATACGGCAGGATGGAGGTTCCCACCCGCGATCCCGAGGTCTCACTGTGCGCAAGCGTCCGCTCATCGTTCTGTCCACCGTCGCCGCGGCGACTCTGCTGCTCGCAGGCTGCTCCGGCAGTTCCGCGCCGTCGAGCTCCGGTACGCCGAGCCCGACCGCGTCGAGTGAGTGCTTGCTGGACGCGCAGCCGGGCGAGACGTCTGACGCGGTCGTCGTCGAGGGAAAGGGCCTCGACGCGAAGGTCACCGTGCCCGCGGACGCGCCTTTCGCTGACGTCGAGCGCACCATCATCTCCGAGGGAGATGGTGACGAGGTCGTCGCGAACGACCTCGTGGGTGTGAAGTTCCAGATCGTCGATGCGGCGACGGGCGAGGTCGTCGACTCTTCCGCTCGCAGCGAGGGAGGAGAAGCCTCCGTCCTGCTCGACCAGAACAGTGCGTCACTGTTCATCGCAGCCCTCGAGTGCCAGCCGCTTGGTACTCAGGTGGTTCTCGCGCTTCCCGGAAAGGTCTTCGGAGAGGGTGGTACCGCCAAAGTCGTGTACGCCGAGGCTGTCGAGCAGCTCCCCGAGGTGGCGACCGGCAAGGACGTCGACCCGACCCCGGGCATGCCGACCGTCAAGCTCGATGACAACGGCAAGCCCTCCGTCAAGATCCCGGACGGGGACGCACCGACCGAGACGAACGTCGCCGTCCTCAAGCAAGGTGATGGGGCCACAGTGGGCTCCGGTGACCTCGTGGTTGTTCAGTACCTCGGCGTCAAGTGGTCGGACGGCAAGGAGTTCGATTCCAGCTGGAGCCGCGACGCCGCCCCGACGCAGTTCCAGACCACGGGTGTGGTCGCGGGCTTCCAGAAGGCGCTCGAGGGAC
>NZ_JARE01000013.1:0-44004 GCF_000708325.1 Microbacterium sp. Cr-K20
GGCACCGTGCTCGCCGACGACCCGGCGCTCACCGCCCGCGACGGCGACGATCTGCTGCCGCACCAGCCCGTCCCGGTCGTCATCGGTTCGCGCCCGACGCCGACGGACGCCGCGGTGCACCGCCATCCGCACTCCCCGCTCTTCTACGACACCCGTGATCTGCGCACGGTGACCGCCGATCTGCACGCGCGCGGCATCCAGAGCGTCTTCGTCGAGGGCGGGCCGACCCTGGCCAGCGCCTTCATCGAGGCGGGCCTGGCCGACCGGGTGCTCGCCTACATCGCGCCGGTGCTGCTCGGCGGCGACAAGCTCGCTCTCGGCGACATCGGCGTGGCGTCGATCGACCATGCGCGCCGCCTCACGATCGACGAGTGGGTCCCGCTCGGACGCGACCTGCTCGCCGTCGCACGCCCCGCAGCACCGACAGACCCTCAGAACGAAGGAGCCGCCTGATGTTCACCGGAATCATCGAGGAGATGGGCGAGATCACCGCGATCGCGCCCGCGGGAGACGGCTGGCGCCTGACCGTGCGGGCCCCGCGCGCCGCAGCGGATGCCGTGCACGGCGAGTCCATCGCCGTCTCGGGTGTGTGCCTCACGGTCGTCGGCTCGACTGCCGACACCTTCGACACCGACGTGATGAAGCAGACGCTCGACGTCGCCGCGATCGGGTCGGCGACGGTCGGCACCCGCGTCAACATCGAGAAGGCCATGCCGGTCGGTGCACGACTGGGCGGACACATCGTGCAGGGTCATGTCGACGGAGTCGGCGACGTGCTCGAGGTGCGACCCGGTGCCCAGTGGAGCGTCCTGCGCATCAGCCTGCCGTCCGACCTCGCCCCGCTCGTGGTCGACAAGGGATCCATCTCCGTCGACGGAACGTCACTGACCGTGAGCGCCGTCAGCGAGCCCGCCGACCCCTCCCCCTGGTTCGAGGTCTCGCTCATCCCGGAGACCCTCGCCGCGACGACCCTCGGCAGCCGTGCCGTAGGAGACCGCGTGAACCTCGAGACCGACATCCTCGCCCGCCACGTCGAGCGCCTGCTCGCGTTCCGCGCCGCACCGGAAGGAGGCTCGCGATGAGCCTTTCCACCATTCCCGAGGCCCTGGAGGCGTTGCGCGCCGGGCGGCCCGTGCTCGTCGCCGACGACGAGAACCGCGAGAACGAAGGCGACGTGATCCTGTCGGCCGAGCTCGCCACGCCCGAGTGGGTGGCCTGGACGGTGCGCTGGTCGTCCGGCTTCATCTGCGCCCCGATGCCGACCGACCTCGCCGACCACCTGAACCTGCCGCCGATGGTGGCCGCCAGCGAAGACGCCCGCTCGACGGCGTACACCGTGAGTGTGGACGCGGCCGAGGGCGTGACCACCGGCATCAGCGCCCACGACCGCGCGCACACGCTGAACGTGCTGGCGAACCCGGGTTCGACGGCGACCAGCATCATCCGTCCGGGCCATGTCCTGCCGCTGCGCGCCGTCGACGGCGGCGTGCGTGAGCGCAGCGGTCACACCGAGGCCGCCGTCGAGCTGATGAAGCTCGCGGGCCTGCGGCCGGTCGGCGCGATCGCCGAGGTCGTCGCCGAGGACGGCAGCATGATGCGCCTGCCCGGCCTGATCGACCTGGGTGCTCGCGACGGTGTGCCGGTCATCACGATCGAGCAGCTCATCGCGCACCTCAACGAGATCGACCCCGAAGGCGCCACGCCCTCGGCGCATCGCGGGCGCCGAGTGAGCCTGCGTGCCGACGCCACGGTGCCGACGACCCACGGGACCTTCCGATTCCTCGCCTACAAGGACCGCGTCACCGGGACCGACCACATCGCCGTCGTCTCGGGAGAACTCGGCGAGACGGCTCTCGTCCGCGTGCACTCAGAGTGCCTGACCGGCGAGGCGTTCGGCTCGCTGAAGTGCGAGTGCGGCCCGCAGCTGGATTCGGCGCTCGACGCGATCGAGAAGCAGGGCGGCGTCGTCATCTACATGCGCGGTCACGAGGGACGCGGCATCGGCCTCATCAACAAGCTGCGGGCATACAGCCTGCAGGAGGAGGGCCTCGACACGGTCGACGCGAACCTCGCCCTCGGCCTGCCCGCCGACGCGCGCGACTATGCCGCAGCAGCGGGCATCCTCGCCGATCTGGGTGTGTCGAAGGTGCGGCTGCTGACCAACAACACCGACAAGGTGGAGCAGCTGCGCGAGCTGGGACTCGACGTCATCGAGCAGGTCCCCCTGATCGTGGGCGTCGGACCGAACAACCATCAGTACCTGGAGACCAAGCGTGACCGGATGGGTCACATCATCGGCGAAGCGGAACTCGCAGAGGCGCTCGCCCACGGGAAGGACGAGAAATGAGCGGCGCAGGAGCACCCGAGACCGGCGACATCGATGGACGCGGTCTGAACGTCGTGATCGTCGCCGGCACCTGGCACGAGACCATCTCGAACGGCCTGATCGCCGGCGCGGAGCGCGTGCTGAACGAGGCGCAGGCCTCGCACCGCCTCGTGCGGGTGCCCGGCTCGTTCGAGCTCGCCCTCGCCGCGCAGGCCGCCTTCGCCGGCGGCGCCGACGCAGTCGTCGCACTCGGCGTCATCATCCGCGGCGGCACTCCGCACTTCGAGTACGTGTCGGCCGCGACCACCGACGGCCTCACCCGCGTCGCGCTCGACGCCGGCAAGCCGGTCGGGTTCGGCGTGCTGACCCTCGACGACGAGCAGCAGGGGCTCGACCGCGCGGGCCTGGAAGGCTCCAAGGAGGACAAGGGCGCCGAGGCGGCGGACGCGGCACTGCGCACCGCCCTCGTCGTCCGGGAACTGCGCGGCTGAGGCGGGCCCCACCGCGCAGGTCAGCCTGGCCTTGCTAGCGCAGACCGCCCCGCACCTCCTACGGTGAGGGCATGGAGACTCTGCGCCACATCGTGCTGTTCGTCCACCTCATCGGCTTCGCCGTGCTCTTCGGAGCGTGGGCGGTTCAGGCGTTCGGCGGCAAGCGCGAGTTCACGCGTCTGATGAACATCGGTATGGCGATCGCCGCGGTCGCCGGGCTCGCCCTCGCCGCCCCCTGGGGAATCTCGTATGAGCTCAACTACGTCAAGATCGGCGTCAAGCTCGTGATCCTGCTCGTCATCGGCGCGCTGCTCGGAATCGGCCTGGGCCGTCAGCGCCGCGGAGCAGCCATCCCGCCGGCGGTGTTCTGGCTCGTCGGCATCCTCACCGCTGCCAACGCCGCCATCGCCGCGATCTGGCGCTGAGCGCGAGCGCTCAGCGCTTTCGCGGCGCCGCCGTGCTCTCCCGCACGACCAGCTCGGTGCTCACGAGCGGCGTCTGCTGACGCCCGCTGCCGTCGAGTTCGGCGAGCAGCGCGTCCACCGCGAGTGCGCCGACCCGCTCCGGATGCTGCTGCACCGTGGTCAGTGGCGGCCACAGCTGCGCGGCATCCGGTAAGCCGTCGAAGCCGACGAGGCTCACATCGCCCGGCACCTCGCATCCGGCCTCCCGGAACGCGCGGAGCACGCCGATCGCCATCTGGTCGTTCGCGACGAACACCGCGGTGACGCCGTCCATCTCGCGGAGCCGGATCCCCGCCGCATACCCCGACGCGGCGGACCAATCGCCCTGGAGCGGCTCGGGCACGGGTCGCCCGTGCTTCTCGAGGGTCTCCCGCCAGGCATCGCGACGCCGTTCCGCGGAGTACGAGCGCGCGGGACCCGTGACGTGCCACACCGTGTCGTGTCCGAGCTCGAGCAGATGCTCGGTCGCCAGTCGCGCACCCTGCGCCTGGTCGGTGTCGACGAACGGCAGCGTCTCGCCGCGGTTGGAATCGACGAACACCACGGGCAGGGCATCGGGGATCTCGATATCGGCCTCGTCGAGCTGGTGTGCCTCGATCACGATGATGATCCCGTCGACCGCGTGCTCCTCCAGGCGCCGGAACGCACCGGCCACGGTCTCGCCGGCACTCGACTCCACGGGGATGAGGGTGAGCGCGTAGCCGAGCTGGGCGGCGCGCACCGCGATCGCGTCGAGCGTGCGCTGGTTGCCGTAGGAGCTGAACGAGAACATCACGACGCCGATCGTGCGGAATCGCCCTGACCGCAACGCGCGGGCTGCACTGTTGGGGCGGTAGCCGAGGCTCTGCATCGCGGCTTCGACTCGCTCGCGAGTGGCGGCACCGACGTATCCCCTGGCGTTCACGACGCGGGAGACCGTCTGTCCGGAGACGCCGGCCTCGCGGGCGACGTCTTCCATCGAAGGCTCACGACGACGCGCCGACGTCTCTGTCGGATGCTCTGGGGTCACGATCACCCATCCCCTCATATGTTGACGTTGACACACTAGCAGCGGATCGCATATGTTGACGTTGACACACGGCGCACGGTGCGCCGGAACCGTAAGAAGGAATCGTCGATGACGACTGAAACCCCCGCAGCCCTGGGCGCCCCCGGCCTCCGGCGCCGCGACAAGCGCGACTGGAAGGGCTGGGCCTTCGTCGGCCCGTTCATGGTCGTCTTCGCCCTGGTGTTCCTGACACCGCTCGCCTACGCGCTGTACCTGAGCTTCTTCCAGGAGAAGCTCATCGGAGGCAACGCCTTCGTCGGCCTGGACAACTACGTCCGCGCGCTCACCGACCCGCAGTTCTGGGAGGCGTTCGGCCGCGTGCTGATCTTCCTCGTCGTGCAGGTGCCGATCATGCTGGTCCTCGCCCTCGGCGCCGCCCTCGCCATCGACAGCGCACGTCTGCGCGGAGCATCGTTCTTCCGCATCCTGATCTTCCTTCCCTACGCCGTGCCCGCGGTCGTCGCGGTGCTGATGTGGGGCTACATCTACGGCGACCAGTTCGGACTCACGAGCAACATCAACGACTTCCTCGGAGTCGATGCGATCACGCCGTTCGCCAAGGAGTGGATGCTGGTCTCGATCGGCAACATCGTCACGTGGGAGTTCGTCGGCTACAACATGCTGATCTTCTACTCGTCACTCAAGACCATCCCGACCGACATGTACGAGGCCGCCTCCCTCGACGGAGCGGGGGCATGGCGCACGATCTTCTCGATCAAGATCCCCTCCGTGCGCGGCGCGCTCGTGATCGCGACGATCTTCTCGATCATCGGCAGCTTCCAGCTCTTCAACGAGCCGAACATCCTGCGGCCCCTGGCTCCGAACGTGATCACCACGTTCTTCACGCCGAACATGTACGCCTACAACCTGTCGTTCGCCGGACAGCAGTTCAACTACGCCGCCACGATCGCCATCATCATGGGCATCATCACCGCGGTCATCGCCTACGTCGTGCAGCTGCGCGGCTCGAAGTCGGAGGTGCGCTGACATGGCACTCCCCCTCGCCCGCCCCTCGCGCCGACGTCACGATCCGCTGAACCCGCGCAAGTCCAACACGCTGCTGATCGTCATGATCGTCTACGCGCTGTACACGCTCGTGCCCCTGGTCTGGCTGCTGTTCAGCTCGACGAAGACGCAGGCAGGACTCTTCAGCTCCTTCGGGCTCTGGTTCTCGGACGACTTCGCGTTCTTCGACAACCTCGTCGCCACGTTCTCCTACCGCGACGGCATCTTCCTGCGCTGGCTCGGCAACACGCTCCTGTACGTCGTGGTCGGCGCGGGCGGCGCGACTCTGCTCGCCACACTGGCCGGCTACGGCCTCGCGAAGTTCCGCTTCCCGGGTCGGCGCGCGGTCTTCGCCGTCGTCCTCGGAGCAGTCGCCGTTCCCGGCACGGCACTCGCCGTACCGACGTTCCTGCTGTTCAGCGAGCTGGGCCTGACCAACACCCCCTGGGCCGTGATCATCCCGTCTCTCATCAGCCCCTTCGGGCTGTACCTGATCTGGGTCTTCGCCTCCGAGTCCGTGCCGACCGAGCTGCTGGAGGCCGCGCGCATCGACGGCGCCGGAGAGTTCCGCACGTTCTTCACGATCTCGATGCGCCTGCTCGCGCCCGGCATCGTGACGGTCGCGCTGTTCACGGTCGTGGCGACCTGGAACAACTACTTCCTCCCCCTGATCATGCTGTCGGATCCCGCCTGGTATCCGCTCACGGTCGGTCTGAACCAGTGGAGCGCCCAGGCCATCGGCGCCGGCTCCCAGCCGATCTACAACCTCGTGATCATGGGCTCTCTGCTCACGATCATCCCGATCGTCATCGCCTTCCTGCTGCTGCAGCGCTTCTGGCAGTCAGGTCTCACCGCGGGAAGCGTCAAGCAGTAGCCCCGCACTCCTTCCTCACCCCCTCGCGATCCGATGCTGGATCGCACCCCCGAAAGGACACAGCAATGAAGCACCTTCCCTCACCGACACGGCGCGCCCTCGCGGTGCTCGCCGCAGGAACCGTGGCAGCACTGGCGCTGGCCGGCTGCAGCACCGGCAGCGACGCCGGCAGCGGCTCAGGCTCCGACGCCGGCTCCGGCTCGTTCGACTCCGTCGAGGCCGCGCTCGAGAAGGGCGGCGAGATCACGTACTGGTCGTGGACGCCGTCTGCCGAGGCTCAGGTCGAGGCGTTCCAGAAGGAATACCCGAACGTCAAGGTCAACCTCGTCAACGCCGGCACCAACAACGAGGAGTACACGAAGCTGCAGAACGCGATCAAGGCAGGCTCCGGCGCGCCCGACGTCGTACAGATCGAGTACTACGCGTTCCCGCAGTTCGCACTGACCGACGCCTTCGCCGACCTGTCGAAGTACGGCTTCGCCGACTTCGAGGACGACTACACCGCATCCACCTGGAACTCCGTCACCAGCGGCGACGCCATCTACGGCCTGCCGCAGGACTCCGGCCCCATGGCACTGTTCTACAACAAGGCCGTGTTCGACGCCGCGGGCGTCGAAGTGCCGACCACCTGGGACGAGTACTACGAGGCGGCGAAGAAGATCCACGCCGCGAACCCCGACGCCTACATCACCAACGACACCGGCGACGCCGGCTTCGCGACCTCCATGATCTGGCAGGCCGGAGGCAAGCCGTTCGAGACCTCGGGCACCGATGTCACGATCGACCTGCAGGACGAAGGGTCGAAGAAGTGGACCGAGAACTGGAACCGCCTCGTCGAGGAGGACCTCGTCGCGCCCTACGGCAGCTGGAGCGACGAGTGGTTCCGCGGCCTCGGTGACGGCAGCCTCGCCACCCTCGTGATCGGCGCCTGGATGCCCGGCAACCTCATCACCGGCGCCCCCGACGGCGCAGGCGACTGGCGCGTCGCGCCGATGCCGACCTACGACGGCACTCCGGCGAGCGCCGAGAACGGCGGTGGCGGTCAGGCCGTCACGACGCAGAGCAAGAACCCGGAGCTCGCGGCCGGCTTCCTGTGGTGGCTGAACAACTCGGAGGAAAGCATCTCGATCTTCCTCGAGTCAGGCGGCTTCCCGTCGACGACCGCCGAGCTCTCCAGCGAAGAGTTCCTCGCCGATGCTCCGGAGTACTTCGGCGGCCAGAAGATCAACGAGGTCCTCGCGGCCGCAGCCGACGACGTGGTCGAGGACTGGAGCTACCTGCCCTACCAGGTGTACGCGAACAGCATCTTCGGCGACACCGTGGGCCAGTCGTACCAGAACGGCACCGACCTGAACGAGGGCCTGACGGCCTGGCAGGACGCGCTGGTCGAGTACGGCAACGCGCAGGGCTTCACCGTCAACAAGTAACACCCGTGGCTGAGCCGGCCCCAGAGCGGGGCCGGCTCAGCTCCTCGATCGAAAGCACTCCGACACGTGACCACGTTCTCTCTCGGCGACACCGACTTCCTCCGCGACGGTCAGCCGCATCAGGTGATCTCCGGCGCCATCCACTACTTCCGGGTGCACCCGGACCTGTGGCAGGACCGCATCCGCAAGGCACGGCTGATGGGCCTGAACACGATCGAGACGTATGTCGCCTGGAACGCGCACGCCCCGCGGCGCGGCGAGTGGGACACGACCGGGTGGAACGATCTCGGACGCTTCCTCGACCTCGTTCATGCCGAGGGTCTGGATGCGATCGTGCGCCCGGGTCCCTACATCTGCGCCGAGTGGCACAACGGCGGTCTGCCGGTGTGGCTGACCGGGAGCATGGAGAACCTGCGATCGTCGGCTCCCGACTTCCTCGTCGAGGTGAGCGCCTACCTGCGACGCGTGTACGACATCGTCGCGCCGCGCCAGATCGACCGGGGCGGACCCGTCGTGCTCGTGCAGATCGAGAACGAATACGGCGCCTACGGAGCGGACAAGGCCTACCTCGAGGCACTGGTCGCCGTCACGCGGGACGCCGGCATCACGGTGCCGCTGACAACCGTGGATCAACCCGTGGATCAGATGCTGAGCGACGGCAGCCTCCCCGAGCTGCACAAGACCGGCTCCTTCGGATCCCGCAGCGCGGAACGCCTCGCGACCCTGCGCCGGCACCAGCCGACCGGCCCCCTGATGTGCTCGGAGTTCTGGGACGGCTGGTTCGACTGGTGGGGCGGAGTGCATCACACGACCGACGTCGCCGCTGCCGCAGCCGACCTCGACGCCCTGCTCGCCGCCGGAGCATCGGTCAACATCTACATGTTCCACGGCGGCACGAACTTCGGGCTCACCAACGGCGCGAACGACAAAGGCCGCTACCTGCCGCTCGTGACCTCCTACGACTACGACGCGCCGCTCGACGAGGCCGGCAGCCCCACGGAGAAGTTCTTCGCCTTCCGAGAGGTGATCGCGAAGTACGCCCCGGTGCCGGAAGAGGTGCCAGCCTTCGCGAGCGCGGCACCGGCGCTCGAAGTCTCCCTCTCCCCCGTCGGGGCGTGGACGGATGCTGCCGGATCCGGTGCGGTCGCCGCACAGCCGCAGAGCTTCGACGCCCTCGGGCATCTGAGCGCGCTGGTGCGATACGACGTCGACCTCCCGGACGGGAAGGGCGGCCAGTTGCTCATCGACGAGGTGCGCGACCTCGCCTGGGTGAGCGTTGATGGCGTCGCCGTCGGCACGCTCTCCCGCACGCGGCATGACCGTGCGATCCGCATTCCGGCCGGCCGCACCCTCAGCATCCTGGTCGAGGACCAGGGCCGGGTGAACTACGACCACCGTCTCGGCGAGGAGAAGGGTCTGATCGGCGCGGTCACTCTCGACGGCACAGTCGTGACCGGGTGGCGCTCGACACCGCTCGACGTCGCCGCCATCGCCGGCACCATCGCCGCCGCGCTCACCGCGCGCGACGAGGTGCCCGGCAGCCCCCTCGCCTGGACCGCCGAGTTCGATCTGGACACCGCGAGCGACCTCTTTCTCGACACCGCACCGTGGAGCAAGGGATACGCGTTCGTCAACGGCTTCTTCCTCGGCCGCTACTGGCGCAACGGGCCGCAGCGCACGCTCTACGTGCCGGCCCCGGCGACACGCACCGGCGGCAACCGGCTCGTCGTGCTCGAGCTCGAGCAGATCCTGGAGCCCTTCGCCCGCTTCGTCGAGGCGCCGGCACTCGGCGTCACGGAGGAGTGACGCGGGAGCGCATCGGAGCGCGGGAGACGGGCGGATGGTTCACGGCAGCGGCACCAGCGTCGCGTCCACATTCGTCCCCTCGATCGTGACCCACATCATGGTGCACGCCGGCTGCCGACGGCGGTCCGTGGGCGACCCGGGGTTGAGCAGTCGCAGGCCGGCGGGCGACACGGTGTCCCAGGGAATGTGCGAGTGCCCGAATACGAGGAGATCGATGCCCGGGTACGCCTCATCCATCCGCTCCTCGCGCCTGCGGGACTCCCCCGTCTCATGCACGACGGCGATATCGACGCCCTCGACCGTGAACCGGGCGACCTCCGGCAGGCGTGCCCGCAGCTCGGGGCCGTCGTTGTTCCCGTACACCCCGTGCAGCACCCGTGACCGCGACTCGAGCAGATCGAGCGTGGCTTCGTCGACCCAGTCGCCCGCGTGCACCACGATCTCGGCATCGTCCACCGCCTGCAGCACCGCATCCGGCAGCCTTCTCGCTCGCTTCGGCACGTGGGTGTCGGCCAGGAGCAGCATCCTCGTGGTCATCGTTCCTCCCGCCTTTCGCCGCCCTCGACTCTACGCATCCGGATCGCGCGCCGGATGACACGCGAAACGCGTACACAGCCAACACTCAGGAAGGCGTAAACTCGCCGAGTCCCCGGTATACCAAAGGGGCTGAACGGAGGAGCCTCATGAGTACTGCCACTGCGCCCGCGAACCCGCGCTCGCGCGTCATCACCGCGAGTCTGGTCGGCACGACCATCGAGTTCTACGACTTCTACGCGTATGCGACGGCGGCCGTTCTCGTGTTCCCCGTGCTGTTCTTCCCGACCGGAGACGACACCACCTCGCTCCTGTCGTCGTTCGCCGTCTTCGGTGCGGCGATGGTCGCGCGTCCCATCGGCGCCGTGGTCTTCGGCCACTTCGGCGACAAGTTCGGCCGCAAGGCCACCCTCGTGGCATCGCTGCTGACCATGGGAATCGCGACCTTCGTGATCGGTCTGCTCCCCACGTACCAGGACATCGGCTGGTGGGCAGCGCTCCTGCTGCTGATCCTGCGTCTCGCCCAGGGCTTCGCGCTCGGTGGCGAGTGGTCGGGTGCCGCGCTGGTCGCCACCGAGAACGCCCCGAAAGGCAAGCGCGCCTGGTACGGCACCTTCCCGCAGCTGGGTGCACCGCTCGGCTTCATCATCGCCAACTTCCTCTTCCTCTCGATCAACTGGCTGCTGCCGCACGCCGAGAACCCGGTCCTCAAGTCCGAGGCGTTCCTCTCCTGGGGCTGGCGCATCCCGTTCCTCTTCTCGGCCGTCATGGTGATCATCGGCCTGTGGGTGCGACTGAAGCTCGTCGAGTCCGACACGTTCAAGAAGGCCGAGACGAAGGGCGTGATCCGCAAGCTCCCGCTCGCGACGGTGTTCCGTCACCACTGGAAGCAGCTGATCCTCGGCACGTTCATCATGCTGGCGACCTACGTGCTGTTCTATCTGATGACCAACTTCACGCTCGCCTACGGCACCAAGCCCGCGTCGCTCGAGACCGCTTCGGCCGCCGCGAAAGCCGCAGCCGAAGCGACGGGCGCACCGTTCGACCCGACCAAGTTCGCGGCACAGTTCTACCCCGGCCTCGGATTCGGCTACACCGACTTCGTGCTGATGCAGATCATCGGCGTGGTGTTCTTCGGCATCTTCACGCTACTGTCCGGCCCGATCGCCGACGCTATCGGTCGACGCAAGCTGCTGCTCTGGGTCACCGGCGCGATCATCGTGTTCGGCTTCACGTTCAACACGTTCCTGCTGCCCGCCGTCGACCCGAAGTTCACCGGTGCACTCGCCCAGGCGTTCCTCGTGTTCGGGTTCATGCTGATGGGGGCGACGTTCGGACCGATGGGCGCCCTGCTCCCCGAACTGTTCCCGACGAACGTGCGATACACGGGGTCGGCGATCGCCTACAACGTGTCGTCGATCCTCGGCGCAGCTGTGGCACCTCTGATCGCGCTCTGGCTGTGGTCGCTCGGAGACGGCGCCCCGTGGCTGGTGGGCCTCTACCTGTCCGCGATGGGTGTGCTGACCTTCGTCGCACTGCTTCTCTCCCCGGAGACGAAAGATCACGACTACGACGACGACCTCGGGGTCGCCGCCGCCGTCGAGCTCTGATCGCTGAGAGGCGGCCTCCCCACCAGGAGGCCGCTTCTCTGCATCGGGACGTCCGTCAGAGGACGATGACCTCGCAGTAGCGCGCCGCCGTTTTCGCGAGCTTGCGGTCGAGCGTCAGAAGCGGGATGCCGAGGGCCTCGGCAAGTGCGACATAGCCGGCGTCATTGGCGCTGACCTCGTCCCGCAGCATCCAGATGCGCGGTATCAGTCGACGCAGCGGGTGCCGCGTGATCTGCAGCTCGCCGAAGAGGTCGAGCGCCTCCCGCGCGCGGTGAGCCGGCAGGCCATCGTGGAGCGTCTGACGCCGCAACACCGACAGCACCTCGATGTCGAGCCCGGCGTGTGCGTGAAAGTCGTCGCCGTTCACCCAGTCACTCGTGCCCAGCAGGGCATCGATCGCCGCTGAGGCATCGAGCACGACCGCGGTGCTCACGGGGCGAGCTCGTCGTCCCTGTCGGCACGAGCCGCGTCACGCGCGGCGAGGATCTGACTACGCGTGAGCGAGGCTCCGTCACCCACCGCCCTCGCGCGGGCTGCGGCGATGATCTCCGTGTTCGTCCGGTACTGCACGAGGTCCGCGAGTTCGCGGGCCACGTAGTCGGACAGCGACATGCGCTCCGCGGCGGCGCGTTCCTTGAGGCGTGCATGAACATCGTCCGGGAGATTTCGTACCTGCAGCATCCGACCCACTCTTCCAGGATCGCATGTGTTGCACATGCGCGAAAGAAGGATCTGTGGATAACCCGGAACGACCGGCTCAGATCAATACGCGGCGGTGATCGTGCGGGCGGCACCGTCCATGACCATGGTGCCGCCGTACGGCAGAATCCACTGCGGACGTGTGTGCCCGAACGGCGGACCGACGCAGATGACTGCCTCGGAGTTGTAACGGGTCACGACGTCGACGACCGCGTCCCGCTGCGCCGCACGGAGCGCCGCAGCCTCGGCAAGACCGGGGCGGAATTCGAAGTCGCTCACCGGCGGACGCGCCACCACGACCGCGGAGGCCGCGCTGAGGATCCCTCGCTCGCCGAGCCCTCGCAGCCACCGGGCGACCCAGCCGGCGGGCGGCCGCTCCTCGCTCGTCTCGAGCAGCAGGATCGCGCCCTCGAGCTGCTCCGCCGCCGGGAGTCGGCCGACGAATGCGAGACCATCGATCACCTCGAGGCATCCGCCCCAGGTCGTGCCCTCGACGCGCACGGCGGGCCCGGCCCACGTCCACGGCTCGGTCGGGATGCGGTCACCGAACTCCACGAGTGCTCGAGGGTCTGCCCATCGCCGACCGACGTCCTCCGACTCCCCCGGTTCGGTGATCTCCAGCGCGCCGCCGTCCAACAGCAGCGCGCGCAGCGACCGCAGGTGGATGCTGTCCACCTGCGGTCCGGGGCCGAGGTGCACGGCTGTCGATCCGCCGTAGTAGCCCTGCACCCCGAGCCCCCAGAGCCAGTTGAGGATGTTCGTGTTGTCGCTGTAGCCCACGAAGGGCTTCGGATCGACCACCGGAAGCGTGGGGTCGAGGTGCGGGACGACGAGGATCTGGTCATCCCCGCCGATCGTGGCGAGGATCGCCCGGATTGTGGGATCGGCGAAAGCCGCATTCACGTCGGCGGCGCGTGCCTGCGGGCTCGCGTCGAGCTCACGCGTGGTCGGGTACTCCACCGGAATCAGGCCGGTGTGCTCCTCGAGACGGCGCAGCGCCTGTGCGTGGAGTTCCGGCGCCACAGCGGGCGCCGCGAACGCGGGCGAGAGGACGGCAACACGATCGCCGGGGACGAGCTTCGGAGCGGTCAGCATCCCTCCAGTCTCACACGTCAACAAAAATTGACATCCGTGCGGAAGTCAACAACTATTGACGCAGGAGGTGCATCATGACAACGCCGACCGCGATCGCACAGGACGACGGTAGCGAGCCCCTGGCCGCGCTGCACAGGCTCGCCGAGACGCGTAAGGAGATCGCACGCGCCGAGGAGGCGAATGTGCGCCGCGCCCGCAACCTCGGATACTCGTGGCAGGCGATCGCGAGCGCGCTCGGCGTGAGCAAGCAGGCCGCGCACCGGCGGTTCGGTCGCTCCTGACGCCCGGCCCCGACACCGCGCACCCTTACAGCCCGCCCATAGGATTCGGCCGCGAACGAAGTACGGTCGAAGTACCATCTCCAGATCGAGGTCCCGCATGTCCGGTTCGGCGACAGCACGCCGCCGCGGACGTGGCGCACAGCCCGAAGGCCCGCGCGCCACCTTCCGCCAGCTCCTCCCCTTCCTCTTCGAACACAAGCGAACCCTGATCGTGGTCGCCGTGCTCAGCGTCGTCGGTGCCGCCACGTCTCTCGTGCAACCCCTGCTCGTCGGCCAGGTCATCGAGGCGGTGCAGTCCGACACCGGGATCGGGATCCTCGTGTGGCTGCTCGTCGGCTTCGTGATCGTGTCGTCCGTCATCTCGGGCTTTCAGCACTATCTGCTCCAGCGCACCGGCACCGCGGTCGTGCACTCGAGCCGCCGCAAGCTGATCGCCCGCATCCTGCACCTGCCGACCTCCGAGTTCGATGCCCGCCGCACCGGCGACCTCGTCTCCCGCGTCGGCACCGACACGACCCTCCTCTACGCCGTGCTCACGCAGGGCCTCGCGGATGCCGTCGGCAGCGCCGTGCTCTTCCTCGGCGCGCTGATCGCGATGCTTCTGATCGACCCGATCCTCCTGCTGCTCATCGTGGTGGTGATCGGCATCTCCGTCACGGTCGTCGTGCTGCTCAGCGGCCGCATCCGCACCGCCTCGACCGCGCAGCAGGAGAAAGTCGGCGAACTCGCCTCCGGCGTGGAGCGTGCGGTCGGCTCGATCCGCACCATCCGCGCCTCGGGCGCCACCGAGCGCGAGACGGCCGCGGTGTCGGAGCTCGCCACCGACGCGTACGGCATCGGCGTGCGCATCGCCAAGATCTCGTCGATGGTGGTGCCCGTCTCCGGCATCGCGCTGCAGCTGTCGCTGCTCGTGGTCCTCGGCGTCGGCGGGTTCCGGGTGGCCGCCGGCGCGATCACCATCGCGTCGCTGATCTCGTTCATCATGTTCCTGTTCCTCCTCGTGATGCCGCTCGCCACGACCTTCGGCGCGATCACTTCGGTGAACCAGGCACTCGGCGCACTCGGTCGCATCCAAGAGGTGCTCGACCTGCCGACGGAATCGCAGGACGACGAAGCCATCGCCGCCGCCCTCCCTCACGAGGACGCAGCCCCCGGCGCACCGGCCATCGAGTTCCGCGACGTGCGCTTTCACTACCCCGCGAACGTGGTGGCAGCCCGTCAGGCCGCAGCGAAGGCAGCGCGGACTCTCCTCGCGGACGCGCATCTGGAATCGGTCGAAGATGCGGCACCGGCCGCGCAGGACCACGAAGTGCTCCGCGGGGTGTCATTCGCCGTGCCTCACGGCGCCAGAGTCGCCCTCGTCGGCCCCAGCGGTGCGGGAAAGAGCACGATCCTGTCGCTGATCGAGCGGTTCTACGACCCGACCGGCGGGTCCATCCGCCTGCACGGCCACGACGCGCGCACCTACCCGCGCGACGAGCTGCGCGCCCAGTTCGGGTACGTCGAGCAGGATGCTCCCACCCTCGCCGGCACGCTTGCCGAGAACCTGCGTCTCGCCTCACCCGATGCCTCCGACGCGGACTGTGAACGCGTGCTGCGTGCCGTGAACCTCGGCGACGTGCTCGAACGCAACCCGCTGGGCATCGACGCGCCCGTCGGCGAGGACGGCGTCATGCTGTCCGGCGGCGAGCGTCAGCGTCTCGCGATCGCCCGCGCCCTGCTCACCGATGCTCCGATCCTGCTGCTCGACGAATCGACGTCATCGCTCGACGGCGTGAACGAGCAGCGGATGCGCGAAGCCATCGATGCCGTCTCGACCGACCGCACGCTCATCGTGATCGCGCACCGCCTGTCGACCGTGGTCGACAGCGACCTGATCGTGGTGCTGCAGGACGGCGTCGTGGTCGGCCAGGGCACGCACGAGGAGCTCGTCGAGACGACGCCGCTCTACCGCGACCTCGCCCGGCATCAGCTGCTCACCTGATTCACGTCCGTTCCCGGACGACACGAAGGCGGGACGTCGGAGACCACTCAGCCATGGGTTCGTCTCTGATGTCCCGCCTTCGCGGGTGTGAGGGTGCCGGCTCCCCCGAACCGGCACCGGTCTGGGGCTACGCCTTGGCGAGGCGGTAGCGCAGCGATGCCAGCTCGGCGCGCAGCGCCGCCGGAACCTTGTCGCCGAAGGTGTCGTAGAACTCCTCGGTCAGGTCGGCCTCGGTCTGCCACGCCGCGGCGTCGACGGCGAACAGCTCGTCGAGGTCGGCGGCGGGGATGTCGAGTCCGTCGAGGTTGAGGTCTTCCACGCACGGCAGGCGTCCGATCGGGCTGTCGACCGCCGGCACGTCGCCGGCGATGCGGCGGATGATCCAGTCGACGACGCGCGAGTTGTCGCCGAAGCCGGGCCACAGGAACCGGCCGTCGTCACCGCGGCGGAACCAGTTCACCTGGAAGATGCGCGGTGCGCGGTCGAAGCGCAGACCACGACCGACCTTCAGCCAGTGGCCGAAGTAGTCGGCCATGTTGTAGCCGCAGAAGGGCAGCATCGCGAACGGGTCACGGCGCAGCTCCCCGACCGTGCCCTCGGCCGCAGCCGTGCGCTCCGACGAGATGTTCGAGCCGAGGAAGACACCGTGCGTCCAGTCGGTGGCCTCGACCACGAGCGGGACGTTGCTGGCGCGGCGTCCGCCGAAGAGGATGACGTCGAGCGGCACGGCCTCTTCCCAGTCGTCGGAGATCTGCGGGCACTGCGCCGCCGACACCGTGAAGCGGGAATTGGGGTGCGCCGCCGGTCGACCGGAGTCGGGCGTCCACTCGTTGCCCTCCCAGTCGATCAGGTTCGCGGGCGCCTCGTCGGTCAGGCCCTCCCACCACACGTCACCGTCGGGACGGAGCGCGACGTTGGTGAAGATCGTGTTGCCCCACAGCGTCTCGACCGCCGTGACGTTGGTCGACTCGCCGGTGCCCGGCGCGACGCCGAAGAAGCCGGCCTCGGGGTTGATCGCCCACAGGCGACCGTCTTCGCCCGGACGGATCCAGGCGATGTCGTCACCCAGGGTCTCGACCTTCCACCCCGGGATCGTGGGGCGGAGCATGGCCAGGTTCGTCTTGCCGCACGCCGAGGGGAACGCGGCCGCGACGTGGTACGCCTTGCCCTGCGGGTCGATCACGCGGATGAGCAGCATGTGCTCGGCGAGCCAGCCCTCGTCACGGGCGATCACCGAGGCGATGCGCAGCGCGAAGCACTTCTTGGCGAGAATCGCGTTGCCGCCGTAGCCCGAACCGTAGGAGTAGACCTCGAGCGTCTCGGGGAAGTGGACGATGTACTTGTCGTCGTTGCAGGGCCACTCGACGTCGTTCTCGCCCGGGGCGAGGGGCGCGCCGACCGTGTGCACGGTCTTGACCCACGGAGCCCCCTCGGCGATCTGACGCGTGACGGCATCGCCGACGCGCGTCATGATGCCGATCGACGCGACCGCGTAGGCGCTGTCGGTGATCTGCACGCCGATGTGCGAGAGCGGGCCGCCCACGCGTCCCATCGAGAACGGCACGACGTACATCGTGCGGCCGCGCATCGATCCCTCGAAGATCTCGTCCATCTTCGAGTGCATCTCGGCGGGGTCGGCCCAGTTGTTCGTGGGGCCGGCATCCTCTTCGCGCTCGGAGGCGATGAACGTGCGTCCCTCGGTGCGGGCGACGTCGCTGGGGTGCGAGCGGGCGAGGTAGGAGCCGGGACGCCACTCGGGGTTGAGCTTGATGAGCTTGCCCTCGTCGACGAGGCCGTGCAGCAGCCAGTCGTTCTCGGCGCGCGAGCCGTCGACCCAGTGCACGGAGTCGGGCTGGGTGAGAGCGCGGATCTCCTCGACCCACGCGGCCAGCTCGGCCATGGCGGGGGTGTCATACGTCGGAGCCGCGCCGAACGTACGCGTCGGTGCGACGGGAGACGTGCGGGGGGTGAAGACTTCGGCGAAGGCCATGACGTGTGCTCCTTTGAATTGTGGGGCGTTGCACCTATCTTCTTCCGCTTCCGACCGGACTTTCGGACAAATCGAGCGATAAGAACTGCAATTCTTTCGCTACACTCAAGGAATGGCGTCCTCCGGCATACACCTCACGACTCTCGGTCATCGCATCCGTCACCACCGGCTCGAGAAGGGGTTCACCCTCGACGAGCTCGGCGCGCTGGTCGGCGTCGCCGGGTCGCAGCTCAGCCTGATCGAGAACGGCAAGCGCGAACCCAAGCTGTCGCTGCTGCAGGCGATCGCGCACGCCACGAGCACCGAGGTGACCGACCTCATCTCGGGCGAGCCGCCGAACCGTCGCGCCGCCCTGGAGATCGAACTCGAACGCGCCCAGGAGAGCCCCGTCTTCCGGCAGCTCGGCGTCGCGCCCGTGCGCGTGACCAAGGGCATGAGCGACGAGACGATCGAGTCGGTGCTCGGACTGCACCGCGAACTGCAGCGTCGCGAGCGCGAAGCCATCGCCACGCCGGAGGAGGCGCGGCGCGCGAACACCGAGATGCGGCTGCGCATGCGCGCGCAGAACAACTACCTCCCCGAGATCGAGAAGCTCGCAGAGAAGCACCTGAAGGCCGCCGGGCACGTGCAGGGCGCGCTCACCCACCGCACGGTGAGCATCATGGCCGAGAAGCTCGGCTTCGAGCTGATCTACGTCAACGACCTGCCCCATTCCACGCGATCGGTCACCGACCTCGAGAACGGGCGGATCTACCTGCCGCCGGCATCGATCCCCGGCGGTCACGGCCTCCGCTCGATGGCCCTGCAGGCCATGGCCCACCGCTACCTGGGGCACACGCCCCCGACCGACTACGCCGACTTCCTGCAGCAGCGGCTGGAGATCAACTACTTCGCCGCGTGCTGCCTGATGCCGGAGACGGCCGCCGTCGCGTTCCTGCAGCAGGCCAAGAAGGATCGCAACCTCGCGGTCGAGGACTTCCGCGACGCGTTCGGGGTGACGCACGAGGGAGCCGGCATGCGCATGACGAACCTGCTCACCCAGCACCTCGGGATGTCGCTGCACTTCCTCCGCGTGGACGCCACGGGCGCGATCACGAGGGTCTACGAGAACGACGACCTGCCGCTGCCCATGGACGTCACCGGCGCGGTGGAGGGACAGCGGGTGTGCCGCAAGTTCCAGGCGCGCGCGGCGTTCACGCAGCAGAACCGCACCACGGAGCATCACCAGTACACCGACACGCCCTCGGGCACGTTCTGGTGCTCGACACAGACCGGGGCGTCGACCGACGGAGAGTTCTCCATCACGGTCGGGGTCCCCTTCGACGACGCGCGCTGGTGGCGCGGGCGCGAGACCAGCGATCGCGCCGTGTCGACCTGCCCCGACGAATCCTGCTGCCGTCGGCCCTCCGCCGAGCTCACCGAACGTTGGAACGGCAGGGCCTGGCCGAGCGCCCGCGTGCACACGCACATGTTCTCGCCGCTCCCCCGCGGCGCGTTCCCCGGCGTGGACGATAACGAGGTCTACAACTTCCTCGGTCGGCACGCGAGCGAGTGATTAAGATATATTCAATTCACTCATTCATTTTCCCGAGGGAGACCTGTGACCGAGCCGACCCCCGCAGACGCACCTGACACGGAGACCTTCACCTCGCGCCGCCACCGCATCACCGCGGGCGGCCGCTCGCTCGATTACACCGCCGGAGCCGGCACCGTGATCGTCCGCGACGACGAGCACCGCCCGCTCGCGAGCGTGTTCTACACCTCGTACATCGCCGACCGCGAGGAGGGCGCCCCGGTGCGCCCCGTGACGTTCCTGTTCAACGGCGGCCCCGGTTCGGCGAGCCTCTGGCTCAACATCGGCGGCTTCGGACCGAAGCGCACGCCCACGAACACACCCCTCGCGACGCCGCCCGCCCCCTACGCGAGCGGCGACAACCCGCACACGCTGCTCACCGCCTCCGACCTCGTGTTCATCGACGCGCCCGGCACCGGATACTCACGTCTCCTCGGCGATGCGACCCCGGCAGAGCTGTGGGGCGTCGACCAGGACGTGGCCGCGTTCGCAAAGGCGATCACGCGCTGGCTCACGATCACGAACAACTGGAATGCGCCGCGCTTCCTGTTCGGCGAGTCGTACGGCACCACGCGCGCTGCGTCGCTCGTGCATCGGCTGCAGAACCAGGGCCTCGACTTCAACGGTGTCGTGCTTCTGTCGACCGTGCTGAATTGGGGCGAGAGCAACCTGGGCGGCCCGCGCGAGTACATCAACCTGCTCCCCTCGTACGCGGCGACCGCCTGGTACCACGGCAAGGCCCGCACCGCACACACCGAGCTCGAACCGCTCCTGGCGGAGGCGCGAGAGTTCGCACAGGGCGCGTTCGCGGAGGCGCTGCTGCGCGGCGATCTGCTGCCCGCCGACCTCGAAGAGACCGTCGCCGAGCGCATGAGCGCCTTCATCGGGCTCGACGCCGACTACCTGAAGAAGCACCACTTCCGCATCGGGATGGAGCAGTACCGCTACGCCCTGCTCGCCGACGAAGGGCGCGTGATCGGCCGCTTCGACACCCGCTTCACCGCCGAGCACCAGTACGTCGTCGGCAACGGCTCGCACGACCCGGCCACCGACGACGCGGCCACCGCGGGCGTCAACAGCGCACACCTCTCGACGTACCGCGCGCACCTCGTGGACGACATCGGCTTCACCAGCGACCTGCACTACCGCCACCTGCACAACATGCCGATCTCCCGCGCGTGGGACTGGAAGCACAAGGCACCGGGCGTGGATGCCCCGCAGCTGGTGCCCGACGTCTCCATCGACCTGTCGGCCGCCGTGCGCCGCAACCCGAACCTGAAGGTGTTCGTGATGGGCGGCTTCTACGACCTGGCCACCCCGTTCTTCGGACCCGAAGTCGACGTGGCGCACCTCTACCTGGCGCCGAGCCTGCGCGAGAACATCCGCTTCACGTTCTACGAGTCCGGTCACATGACCTTCGTGGACGAACGCGCGGTGGAGCGCATGAAGAGCGATCTCGACGACTTCTACCGCGACGCGACGACGCACGGATGATCGGGCTCGAGGCCGCGGGTCGGGTCGGCGACCTGGCCTACACCGCCCGCCTCGAGGAGCTCCCGCTGCGGCGCTCGGACGGCTCTGCACACGGGACCCTGTCCGTCTTCAGCTACACGGTGGACGGGCCGGATCGCCCCGTGCTGTTCCTCACCAACGGCGGTCCGGGGGTGTCGACGCTCTATCTACACCTGAGCGGGATCGGGCCGATGCGCGCGCACGTCCCCGTCGACCTCGCCGATGCCGGGCATCCCCCGTACGGCGTGGAGGAGAGCCCGTCGACGATCCTCGACGTCGCCGATCTGGTGTTCCTCGACGCACCCGGTACCGGGTTCGGGGGCTTCGCCGACGATGCCGATGCGTCGGACTTCCGTTCCGTGGAGGGAGACGCCGACGCCATCGCCGCCGCCATCTCGGACTGGGTCGACAGGCACGGTCGCTGGAACTCCCGGAAGTTCTTCCTCGGAGAGAGCTACGGCACCCTGCGTGCGGCATTCCTCGCGACCTCATCGCACAGCATGGACACCGCGCCGCTGGACGGCATGGTGCTGCTGGGGCAGGCCGTCAACATCCAGGAGACGCTGGATCGTCCGGGCAACGTGGTCGGAGCGCTCGCGAACCTGCCGTACAAGGCGGCGACGGCCTGGTATCACGGCGTCGGATCCCGCGAACACGAGACGGTCGAGGACGCGATCGCCGCGGCACTGGACTTCGCTCGAGGCGACCTCGCCCTCGCGATGCTGCAGGGCGACCAGCTGCCGGCCGACGAGCGTGCCGGGATCTCGGAGCGCCTCTCGCTGATGATCGGGATTCCCACGGGCGAGCTCGCCGACGATCGACTCTGGGTCAGCAAGCAGGACTTCCGCTCGCGCCTGCTCCCCGGACGCGTGCTCGGAGTGACCGACAGTCGGTACTCCGCACCGGCGGCCGACCGCCGCTCCGGTGAGCTCGACCACGACCCCTCCGATGTGGCACTCTCCCCGCGGTACGTGGCGGGACTGCAGCAGTTGATGCGACACGTCTTCGGCACCGCCCCCGCGCAGCCGTATCGCGTGGTCGACCCGGAGGCGGGCCGCGACTGGGAGTGGGACGAGCAGGGCGGCGCGGAATTCGTCGCCTACGGACGCCCCTCCCCGTTCCGCACGTACCCGTACCCGGCACGGCTGTCACGCTGGATGAAGCAGACACCGCGCGGACGGCTGTTCATCGGCACCGGCGTGTACGACTCGCTGACGACCGTCGGCGCGGCCGACCACCTGCTGCGGCAGTGGGGGTTGCCGCGCGAGCGCACCGAGACGCACTGGTATCGCGCCGGGCACATGATGTACAGCGACCCCGAGGTCGCGGTGCGCCTGAACGCCGACCTCCGCGCCTTCCTCACCCGCTGAGGAGTCCGACGAGGCTGCAGATCAGGCCGTGAGCGTCTCCAGCGCGAACGCCGCGAGCGCCGCGGCCTGATCGGCGAGGACCGCATCGTCGAACACGACCGTCGGAGAGTGGTTCGGAGACGCCGACTCGAGGTCGACCTCTGCCGGCGTCGCCCGCAAGAACAGGAAGGCCCCCGGCACCTGTTCGAGCACGAAGGAGAAGTCCTCCGATCCCATCACGGGGTGTGCGGTCTCCCACACGCACTCTTCGCCGAAGAGGCCCTGCAGCGTGGAGCGCACCCGCTCCACCGCGCGGGCATCGTTCACGGTGGGCGCGCACAGCACGCTCACATCGACCTGGGCCGTGCAGTCATGGGCGGCCGCGATCTCGCGGACGAGCACGGGGAGCTCCGCCTGCACGCGCGCACTCGACTCGTGCGACAGCACCCGCACCGAGGCGACGAGCGTGGCGGTGTCGGAGATGATGTTCCGGGCCGGTCCCCCGGCATGCAGCTGCGTGACGCTGAGGACGACCGGATCGAACACGTCGAAACGGCGGGTGACGAAGGTCTGCAGCGCGGTGACGAGTTCGGCGGCGACGGGCACGGGATCGCGGGTCAGGTGCGGGGCCGACGCATGGCCGCCGGCGCCCGTGACGGTGATCTCGACCTCGATCGCGCCGGCCATGAGCGCGCCGGGACGGGTCGAGAACACGCCGTACTCGCCGGGAACGACATGGATGCCGAAGGCCGCGACCGGCCGGGACGCGGTGGTCTCGAGGAGCCCCTCGGCGAGCATCCGCTTCGCGCCGTCGCCGAGCTCCTCGCCGGGCTGGAACATCAGCAGGACATCGCCGTGGAGCTCCTCGCGACGCCCCGCCAGCAGGTGCGCGGCTCCGACGAGACCGGCGACGTGCAGGTCATGCCCGCAGGCGTGCATCCGCTCCCCCGTCGCCGCGTAGTCGAGCCCCGTGTCCTCGACGAGCGGAAGCGCGTCCATGTCGGCACGCAGCAGCACGGTCGGTCCGGGATGCGCGCCGCGCACGACCGCGGCGATCGAGCTCAGGCCCTCACCGAGGACCACCTCGAGTCCGAGGGTCTCCAGCGCGTCGAGCACCCGTCGCTGGGTGCGCGGCAGCTCGAGACCCAGCTCGGGGTCGGCGTGGATGGCGCGGCGCAGGGCCACGAGCTCGGGCAGCAGGACCTGAGCGTCGTCGAGCAGGGTCATTCAGGATCCGATCGAGTGGAGGAGGCTGTCAGTGCCGGCGTTCTGGATGCGCGGGATGGCCGCCACGAGCGCCTGTGTGTAGGGATGCTGCGGGTTCGTGACGATCGCGTCGGCATCGCCGTGCTCGACGATCTCGCCGCTGCGCATCACGGCCGTGGTGTCGGCGATGTAGCGCACCGCGGCGAGGTTGTGGGTGATGAACAGCACCGAGAGCTCGAGCTCGCGCTGCAGGTCGCGCATCAGGTTGAGCACCGCGCCCTGCACCGAGGCGTCGAGGGCGGACGTGATCTCATCCGCGATGATCAGGCGCGGCTTCACCGCGAGGCAGCGGGCGATCGCGACGCGCTGCCGCATGCCGCCGGACAGGCTCGACGGATGCAACTCCGACACACCGGGCTTCAGCCGCACGAGTTCGAGCAGCTCCTTGACGCCGGCCGCACGAGCCTTGGCGTTGCCGGAGCCGTGGGTGGCCAGCGCCTCGTCCAGGGTCTCGCCCACCGACATGCGCGGGTTCAGCGACGAGTACGGATCCTGGAAGATCATCTGCACGTCTCGGGCGTGGGCCCGGCGATCACGGCGTCCGACCGCGAGGTCTTTGCCGTCGAGCAGGATCCGCCCCGACGTCGGCTTCTGAAGCCCCGCGACCGTGCGTGCGACCGTGGACTTGCCCGATCCGGATTCGCCCACCAGCCCCACCGTCGTGCCGTGCGGCACCGTGAGCGACACGTCGTCCACCGCATTCACGGCGTGGGGCCCGCGGCCGAATGTGACCACGAGGTTCTCGATGACGAGATCGGCCATCATGCACCCGCCTTCGCGAATTCGTCTTCGTGCACGCCCACGTCCTGCGGGTGCCAGCACGCCACGCGGCCGGAGCCGTGCGCGACGAGCTGAGGGGTCTCGGTGCGGCAGAGCTCGGTGGCGAACGCACAGCGCGGGGCGAACGCGCAGCCGACCACCGGCTGCGCGAGGTCCGGCGGCTCGCCGGGGATCGTCGCGAGCGGTGCCGTGCGGTCGGTGTCGAGATCCGGCAGCGACTCCGCCAGCGCGCGGGTGTACGGATGCGCCAGCCGTTCGGGTTCTGCAAGGTGGCGGACGTCGACGTCTTCGACGATGCGGCCGCCGTACATGACCAGGATGCGCTGGCAGAGCTCGGCCAACACCGCGATGTCGTGCGAGACGACGATCGCCGCTGCCCCGGTCTCCTCGCACTCGCGGCGGAGCAGGGCGAGCACCCGCTGCTGCACCGTGACGTCGAGCGCCGTGGTGGGCTCGTCGGCGATGATCAGCCGCGGCTTCCCGATCTGCGACATCGCGATGAGCGCACGCTGCCGCATGCCACCGGAGAACTCGTGCGGGAACTGCTTGGCCCGACGCGCCGGATCGGTGATCGACACGGCAGCCAGAGCGTCGACGGCCGCGGCATCCGCTTCCCGCCGCGTCGCCTTCTGGTGCACGCGCGGCACCTCGGCGAGCTGCGTGCCCACGCGGAGCGCCGGGTTCAGCGCGGTGAGCGAGTCCTGGAACACGACACCGACCCTCGTGCCGAGCTTCTTCGCCGCACGCTCGCTCGACAGTCCGGACAGCTCCTCTCCCGCGAAGGTGAGGCGCTGCGCGCTGACGGCGGCCCCGGCCGGAGCCAGCTGCGCGATCGCCATCATCGTGACGCTCTTGCCGCTGCCGGACTCGCCGACCACGCCGACGATCTCGCCGGGTGCGACGCGGAACGAGACGTCCTGCACGGGGCGCACCCAGCCGTGCTCACCGGGGAAGGAGACGCTGAGGCCCGCAACGTCCAGCAGCGGTTCCACGTCGTCCCTCCGCTCCTCGACGGCAGTGGTCGAGGAGACGCGGTCAGGATCGCCGAGCTCGCGGACGCTGAGCGTGCGGGTGCGCCCCCGGCCGCGCATGTGGGAGGCCAGCGCCTCGCCGAACATGCCGAACATGATTCCGGCGAGCACGACCATCACACCCGGCCCGACGATCGCGGACGGCTGGCTGTAGACCTGCTCGAAGCCCTCGCTGAGCAGGCGGCCCCAGTCGTACTCGGGCGGCTGCACGCCGACGCCGAGGAAGCTGAGGCTCGACAGGGCGAGGAGTCCCCCGCCGATCGAGATCGTGACGTTGACGATCACCGGCTCGGCGATGTTGGGGAGGATGTAGCGGGTGAACTGACGCGTCTTCGACACCCCGAGCAGGCGGGCCGCGGCCAGGTACTCCGAACCCCCGACGCGCGAGGAGAGGGTCTGTGCGAGGCGGGCGAACGAGGGGGTCATGGTCAGCGCGAGCGCGATCACGGCCGTCGTGGAGCCGGTGCCGAGCAGGATCACCGTGAGCATCGCCACCAGCAGCACCGGGAAGGCGAGCCAGGTGTTGATGACCGAGCCGAACATGCGCTGCACGCGCGGACCGGCGACGACCGGCAGCGCACCGAGGATCAGCCCGGCCACGGCACCCAGAGCGGTCGCGGTCAGCGCCATCACGAGCGACAGCCGCGTGGCCACGAGCGTGCGCAGCAGCAGGTCCCGCCCGAGTGCGTCGGTGCCGAGAGGGTGCTCGGCACTCGGCGGCTGGAGGAGGTCAGCGGGCGACGGGGTCTCGGCCTGCGTACCCCACAACATCGGGGCGAACACGGCGAGGAGGGCGAAGATCGCGATGAAGGTCAGCGAGATCAGCGCCATCGGGGACTGCAGCAGCCAGGAGCGCCGCCGGTGCGAGGAGGTCATGCGGTCTCCAGAATGGTCGTACGACGGTCGAGGATGGCGAGCACCACATCCACCAGCAGGTTCACGACGAGGATGATCGCCGCGTAGACGATCGCGAGCCCCTGCACGATGCCGTAGTCCTTGGTGATGATCGCCTGCACGAAGGCACTGCCCATGCCCGGCCAGTTGAAGACCCGCTCGACCAGGACGCTGCCGGCGATCATCGTCGCGAGCAGGGCGCCGCCGAGGGTCAGGGTGGCGGTGAGCATGTTCGGCAGGGCATGCCGGAAGTACACCATCGCGGCCGGGAGCCGCTTGGAGCGCGCGGTGCGGATGTAGTCGTCGCTGAGCACGTTGAGCGCCTCGACGCGGGCGATGCGCGACAGCGACGCCGACGCACCGAGTGCGAGCGCGAGGACGGGCAGGATGTACGACTGCGGGCCGCTGATGCCGGCGACCGGAAGGAGCGGGATCGTGATCGCGAACAGCGTCAGCAGTGCGACACCGATCAGGTACTCCGGCACGGCGGCGAAGAAGCCCGTCACCGAGGTGAAGGCGACCTCGACGGGGCGACGGCGGTTACCGGCGGTGAGGATCGCGATGGCGAGCCCGAGGGAGATCGCGATGAGGAGGATCACGACGAACGCGATGCCGGCGAGCTGCACGGTGGCGGGGAGCCGGTATTCCACCAGCTCGTTCACCGATCGTCCGGTGATCAGGGAGACGCCGAGATCACCGCGGAACACGATGCCCGTCAGATAGTTCCAGAACTGCACGATGAGCGGATCATCGAGCCCGAGCTGCGCCCGGCGCTCCGCCACCACGGATGCCGGTGCGGTCGGTCCGAGAGCCGCACGGACCGGGTCTCCCCCGGCGGCGCGGAGGACGACGAATGCCGCCGTCACGATCACGAACATCGCGATGAGCATCCGGCCGATGCGCCGGAGGAGGAAGGGGATCCAGCGGCCGCCGCCGTGGCGACCACCCCGAGGGGTGGCCACCACGACGGTCTTCGGCCGCGTCACGATCTGCGACGTCATCCTGTCACTCTGTCACGCGGATCGTGGTCGGAGCGAGGATGCTCTTCGACATGCCGAACTCCACACCGACACCGTAGAAAGTCGACGTCGACGAGTAGACGGGCAGCACCTCGAGGTTGCGGAACAGGGAGTCCTGAGCAGCCTGCCAGGCGTCACACGAGTCGGCTCCGGCCAGCGCCTGCGCCTCGCCCACCAGGTCGAAGTACTCCTGGTTGCTGTTGTAGGTCCAGTTACCGCCGTTGGGCGGGAACTCGCCGCCCAGGATGCCGGCCCAGTCGCTCGGGAGGCTCGTGAAGATCGGGGCCCACACGATGTCCCAGTCGCCGCCGGAGAAGATCACGTCGGTGTAGGACGCGGACGGGGTGGGCACAGCATCCACACCGATCTTCTTGAACTCGGTCTGCAGCAGTTCGATCGCGGCGGTGACGCCCTGGCTCTCGGATGCCGGGTAGAGCATCAGGATGGACAGCGGCTTGCCGTCCTTCGCGCGGATGCCGTCGGCACCCTCGACCCAGCCCGCGGCGTCGAGTGCGGCAGCAGCAGCATCCACGTCGTAGTCGGGGATGGCGCCGGAGCTGTCCATGGCGGTGCACGCGGCGCCGAATTCGGACACGAGTGTCGTGATCTGCTCGCCGCGACCGGCGGAGGCGACAGGCCCGACGGCTTCGCGGTCCACAGCCTGGGCGAGAGCTTCACGGACGGCGAGATCGTGGCCGACCCGGCCCTCCGCCTGGTTGAAGAAGATCAGTCCCGGGCGCAGCGGCACCTCGAGTTCTTTCGCGAACTCGGTCTTGTCGAGCCGGTCGCGCTCGCTGCCGCCGACCTCGGCGACGTTGGCCTCGCCGGTCTGGAGCATGTTGGCGGCGGTCGAATCGCTCTCGATGATCGAGACCTCCACCGTGCCGGGCAGCCCTGCCGTCTCGCTGGTCGTGTCGTCGGGACCCCAGGTGTAGTCGTCACGCAGCGTGAACGTGTACGACTGCCCCGGGGAGGACGCCTTCAACGCGTAGGCGCCGGTGCCGTGGAACTCGGTGTCGAGAACGGCCGGGTCGGCGAGACCGGACGCGCACACGATCGGCAGGGCGCCGATCGTCTCGGCGAGGAAGCTCTGGGCGTTCGCGCTGGTGAAGGTGACCGTGCGGGCATCGTCGTCCGCCTCGATCGTGAGGCCCTCGGCCGGGAAGTACACGCCCTTGTACGGCGAGCCCGTCTCGTCGGCCGCGGCGTACTCGAATGTGGACTTGACATCGGTCGCGGTCAACGGCGTGCCGTCGGCGCAGAGGATGCCGTCCTTGAGCGTGAACTCCACGCCGGTCGTGGTCGACTCCCACGAATCCGCGAGCAGCCCTCGGGGCTCCTCCCCGGTCGGGTAGAAGAGCAGCGACTCGTACCCGAACGTGGATACGGACTCACTCGCGTTCGTCGCGTTCGTGATCGGGTTGAGCGTTCCGGGATCCGATTGCACGGCGATCTTGATCGTCTGTGCTTCTCCTCCCCCGGGCTCCGCCGTACCGGCGCAGCCGGACAGGGCGAGGGCCGTCACGCCGACGGCGGCCGCGGCGACAATGCTGCGTCTCATGGTGTCCTCTCTCACGGGTTCCGCACGGTGCGGGTCAACCCAATTGAATGTTATGAATTACTCTTTATTGGCTCGTGTCGCCGGTGTTTCGGGTATGTAACTTCACGAGCGATCGTCGATGAGGGCAGCGGCGCCCATCACCGACTTGAGCTCGAGGAACTCCTCGAACCCGTGGACACCGCACTCCCGACCGACGCCCGACTGCTTGTATCCGCCGAAGGGCGCACCGACATCGAGGCCTGCGCCGTTGATGCCGACGGTCCCGGTGCGCATGCGCAGAGCGATGTCGAGGGCGCGTCGAGGGTCGCTCGACCACACGCCGCCCGACAGTCCGTAGACGCTGTCGTTCGCCAGGTCGACAGCCTCATCGACCGTGCCGTAGGGGGTGATCGTGAGCACCGGACCGAAGACCTCCTCGTGGAAGATCCGCATGTCCGGCGTCACATCGGTGAAGATCGTGGGCTGCACGTAGGCGCCGCCTGCCGTCGGTTCGACGATATCGAGACCGCCGGTCAGCACCTGCGCGCCCTCGTCGATCGCCGTGGCGATGTGCGCGCGGACGCGGTCGCGCTGCAGAGCGGAGGCCAGGGGTCCGGTCGCGGTCCCCTCCTCGCGCGGATCCCCGGGGGCCCAGCCTGCGGCGACCTCGAGCGCGGCATTCTGCCAGGCATCCCGCATGCTCTCGGGCACCAGGACGCGGGTCTGCGCGGCGCAGGTCTGGCCGGCATTCGCGAAGCACGAGGCGAGCACTCCCCGCACCGATTCGTCGAGCGGTGCGTCGTCGAGCACGATCGCGGCGGACTTGCCGCCCAGCTCGAGAGCGACCTTCTTGATGGTCGCCGCCGCGGCGCGAGCCACCTGCTCCCCCACCTGGCGTGAGCCGGTGAAGGTGACCATGTCGACGCCCGGGTGGGCGACGAGGGGCGAGCCGACTCCTGCGCCGTCGCCGTGCACGATGTTCACGACACCGCCCGGCAATCCGATCTCGCGGAGGATGTCCCCGATGATCGCGGCGTTGAGAGGGGCGACCTCGCTGGGCTTGAGCACCACCGTGCAGCCCGCGAGAAGGGCGGCGCCGACCTTGAGCACGATCTGGTGCAGCGGGAAGTTCCACGGGGTGATCGCGGCGACGACGCCGACCGGCTCCGAGACGACGAGGGAGTTCGACACCGCCTCCCGCTCGACGTGCGCGCGGGCAGCATCGGCGAGCATGTTCAGGTCGGCGATCGCGACCCCGACCTGAGCGGAACGCGCGAACGCGATCGGCGAGCCCATCTCGGCGCTGAGGGTCGCGGCGAGAAGCTCACGGTGGCGCGCCAACCCCTCGGCGAGCGCCTCTACGTAAGCAATCCGCTGCGCCATCGGCGTCGTGGACCAGCTGCCGAACGCGTCCGCGGCCGCGGCCACCGCGCGATCGACGTCCGCGGGGCCGCCTGCGACGACGGCGCCGATGACGGTGCCGTCGGCCGGGCTGACGACATCGATCGCCCTGAGGCCATCGACATCTTCCCTGATGCCTGCGATGTCGTGCCCGATGGTCATGTCAGACCCCTGCCCGCTGCACGAGGTGCGCGTCGGGCGCGAGCGGCACGGGACGCGGGACGCCCTCATGGATGAGGTGCCACGGCGAGGGGAACTCCCCCACCGGCACGTCGATGAGGATCGGCTCGTTCGCGGGGACCGCATCGGCGAGCACACCCGCCAGTTCCTGCGGCGTGTACGCCCGCGCGGAGCGGATGCCGTACGCGTCGGCCAGCTTGCCGTAGTCGGGGTTCGTCAGGTCGCTGGCGAAGTAGCGCGCGCCGTAGCGGTTCTTCTGGATGCGGCGCACGTTCCCGTAGAACCCGTCGTGGAAGACGATCGTCACCAGTCCGAGGCCGTAGCGCTTCGCCGTCGACAGCTCCTGCAGCGTCCAGGAGAATCCGCCGTCGCCGTTGACCGAGACCACCGAGCGGGCCGGATCCGCGGCCTTCACGCCCAGAGCCGTCGCGAAGCCGTAGCCCAGCGTGCCCTGGTAACCGGGGCCGATGTAGGTGCGCGGCTGATACGCGGGGTAGCAGGCACTGGCCGCGTAGCCGACCTGGGTGAACTCGCTCACGAAGACACCATCCTCGGGCAGCGCGCCGCGGATCGCCGCGAGGTACTCGCGCTGCGGGGCGATGTCGTCGAACTGCTCGGCGAGCCAGGAGCGGACGCGGACGAACTCGCTCTCTCTGGAGTCCCGCTGCGGGGACCCCACCTCGGCGGCGAGCGCGGCGAGCGCCAGCCGGGCGTCGGCGTGGAGGGTCTGCACAGCGGCGCGCGGGCCGCCGAGGTCCGCCTCTTCCGCGTTCACGAGGATCACCGGTGCACCATGGGTGTCCACCTGGGTTCCGAAGGTGGAGACGAAGCGGGTTCCGACCGCCAGTACGAGATCGGCGTCCTCACGGAAGGCGCGGAGCGCGAGCGAGTCGAACGCGAGGCGGTGCCGGGCGTCGAGCGCTCCCCGGCCGTTCTCGGTCATCAGCACGGGAATCTCCAGTGCCTCGGCGAGCGCCTGCAGCGCGACGGACGCGTTCGAGGCGAGCACTCCACCGCCGACGACGATCATCGGGCGCTGAGCCGCGAGGAGCCGGGCCGCCACGTCGCGGATCTGCTGCTCGTCGGGAACGAGCGGGGCGTCGGCGACCATCTCGGCCGCCGCCATGCGCGAGGTGGCGGCGAGCACGTCCGGCGGCACCTCGATCGCGACGGGACGCGGGCGGCCGCTGCGCAGCTGCACGAAGGCCTCGCGCACGAGTCCGGGGATCTCGTCGGCGGAGCGGGCGATGCCGGTCCACTTGGTGAGCCGTTCGAGGATGCCCGTCTGGTCCGGGATCTCATGCAGGGCGCCGAGTCCGCGGCCGATGGCCTTCGAATCGATCTGTCCGGCGATGAGCAGCATCGGCGAGTTCGCGGAGTAGCCCGTCGCCACACCGGAGAGGGCGTTGAGCACTCCCGGGCCGGGAACGACCATGGCGACACCGACGTCTCCGGTGCTGCGCGCATACCCGTCGGCCATGTAGGTCGTTGCCTGCTCGTTGCGAGCGCAGATGAAGTCGACCTGGTCGGCGCGGGCATGGAGGGCGTCTGCGGCGGCATCGAGCTGAACGCCCGGAATGCCGAAGATCCGTGAGACTCCCTGGTTGATGAGGGAGTCGGCGAGCAGATCGCCACCGGTGTGGTCGGTCATCTGTTTCCTCTCGTGAGCAGCATTGCGTGATTGACTGTATTAGATACATTCAATTACTGCAAATAGGAGAATCGCCCTGAGCCGCCGCTCCCCGGCGGCGGGGCGTCCCTAGGATGTGAGAGATCCGCTGCACAACACTGCCCCGACCGAAGGATTCCCGTGGCCAGCACCCAGGATGACGCGCGCACCTTCCAGCGTGTCGCGCCCGCACAGTCCGTCGCCGACCGGGTCGTGACCGAGGTCGAAGCGATGATCAAGTCCGAGGGCCTCGCCCCCGGCCACCGCATCGGCACGCGACAGGACCTGTGCGAGCAGTTCGGCGTCGCGCCGGCCACACTCGGCGAAGCGCTGCGCGTGCTGCGCGCCCGCGGCTCCGTCGACCTGCGCCCGGGCCCGGGCGGCGGCATCTTCGTCGCCGACCAGTCGCCGCTCATCCGCCTCGCCCACAGCGTGCTCCGTCTGCGCCAGACCGGCGCTCCGGTCAACGACGTGATCAAGGTGCTCGATGCGCTCGACGAGGCGGTCATGCATGACGCCGTCCTGAACCGCACCGATGCGGACATCGCCGACCTCGACGCGGTCATGTCCGACCTCGCCGACCACTGGCACGACCCGATCGAGGGGCTGCACGGCAACTGGCGGCTGCATCGCCGCATCGCCGAGATCTCGCCGAACGCGGTGCTGCGGACGTTCTACCTCAACCTCGTCGACTACATCGAGGGCGAGACCGCCGGCGCGGCGGATGAGGACGCACTGGCCGTCCCCGGATTCCGCCAGGACACGGACGAGCGCCTGCACATCCACGAGGCACTCATCGATGCGATCCGCAGCAGCGACGTCGAGGCCGGGCGCAAGGCCGTGCTGGACCACCGCACGCTCGGCCGCTGACCGCGGTCTCGGCACCGCGACCGAACGGCGCCCGCGCCTAGCGGGACACGTGCCGGAGAGCGAGCGCGGCCAGCGCCGCGGCCTGATCGCCGAGCACCGCATCGTCGAAGACCGCGTGCGGTGAATGGTTCATCGGGATGTCGTCCGGATCGACGTGCGGCGGCGTGGCACAGAGGAACAGGAACGTCCCGGGAACCTCGCGGAGCACGAACGAGAAGTCCTCCGAGGCCATCCACGGCACGGCGAGCTCTTCGACCCGCTCGTCGCCGAACTCCTCGCGCAGCACCGCCGTCGCCGCCGCGGTCTCCGGGGCCGTGTTGACGGTCACCGGATAGCCGATGATCACCTCGACATCGGCCGTGCACCCGTGCGCGTCCGCGATGCGCTCGATGAGGGGCGGAAGTTCCGCCTTGGCCTGTGCGATCGAGGCCTCGGACAGCGTGCGCAGCGTCGCGGCGAGCCCGGCCTGCTCGGGGATCACGTTCACGACCTCGCTCGCGAACAGCTTCGTCACCGAGAGCACCACGGGGTCGAACACGTCGACGCGCCGGGTGACCCAACTCTGCAGCGCCAGCACGATCTCGGCGACCGCGGGCACCGGATCGACCGCCTGATGCGGGCGGGAGCCGTGGCCGCCCCGGCCGTGCACGCTGACCTTCAGCACGTTCGCACCGGCCATGATCGTGCCCGGTTTGAGTTGGAACGTGCCGCACTCCCCCGGACCGACATGGATGCCATATGCCGCTTCGACCCTCGCGCCTGACGCCTCGAGCACGCCGTCGCGGATCATCAGCGGCGCGCCTCCGCCGGCCTCCTCGCCCGGCTGGAACATGAAGACGACGGACCCCGCGATGCTCTCCCGCCGTGCCGCCAGAAGCCGGGCGGCGCCGACGAGTCCGGCCACATGGAGGTCATGACCGCACGCGTGCATGGCGCCGTTGGAGGACGCGTACTCGAGCCCGGTCTCCTCGACGATCGCCAGCGCGTCCATGTCGCCCCGCAGCAGCACCGACGGGCCGTCCCCCGCCCCGCGCAGCACCGCGGTGACCGAGCTCAGGTCGGTGCCGGTCGTGATCTCGAGGCCGAGGTCGGCGAGTTCTGCGAGCACGACGGCCTGCGTCTGCGGCAGGTCGAAACCGACCTCGGGGATGCGGTGCAGGCGGCGTCGCAGATCGACCAGCTCGGGCAGCAGGCGGGCGGCATCGTCGCGCAGCGTCACAAGTTCTCCTTCTTCGTGGTGTAGACGGTCCGTCCGTCGATGAGCACCTCCCGCACGGTCGAGGCGACGTCGAGCGGGTCTCCGGTCCACAGAACCACATCCGCGTCGCGGCCGACCTCCAGCGCACCGACGCGGTCGCCGATGCCGGCGATGTCGGCCGCGGCGGAGGTCATGGCGGCGATGGCGGTCTCGCGGGGAAGGCCGGCACGCACGGCGACGGCAGCCTGCAGAGCGAGGAGCCCGATGGGAACCACCGGATGATCGGTGGTCAGGGCGACGCGCACTCCCGCCGCGGCGAGGGTCGCGAGGTTCGCAGGATCGGCCTCGCGCACCTCGATCTTGGATCGGCTCGACAGGATGGGGCCGAAGATGACGGGCACATCGCGCTCCGCGAGCACGTCGGCGAGCTTGTGGGCCTCGGTTCCGTGGTTGAGCACGAGACGCAGCCCGAACTCCTCGGCGATGCGCAGCGCCGTCGCGATGTCGTCGTGCCGATGCGCGTGCTGCTCCCAGGAGAGCGCGCCGTCGAGGGCCTCGGTGAGCGCCTGCTTTCCCAGGTCGACCGCGAACGGTGTGCCCTCGGCGCGGGCGCGATCCCGCCGTTCGGCGTAGTCGCGCGCATCCAGGAGCGCCTGCCGGATGACGAGCGCGATGCCGAGACGGGTCGACGGCAGCTGCTTGCGCTCCCCATAGGCCTGCTTCGGATTCTCGCCGAGCGCCGACTTCATGCCGAGCGCCGCGCGGATGACCTGCTCGTCGACCGAGCGTCCACCGGCGGTCTTGATCGCCACGCTCTGCCCGCCGATCGGATTCCCCGATCCCGGTTTCACGACGACCGCCGTGATGCCGCCTGCCAACGCGTCGGCGAACGCCATATCCTCGATGTTGATCGCGTCGATCGCCCGCACGCCGGCGGTCACGGGCGACGACACCTCGCTGCCGTCGAAGCCCGCGGGGCCGTTGGCTTCTTCGTGCACGCCGATGTGGCTGTGCGGGTCGATGAGTCCGGGCAGGACCCAGCATCCCGTCGCATCGATCACCCGCGCACCGTCCGGCACCGCGATGCCGACACCGACCGCCTCGATGCGGCCGCCCGCCACGAGCACCGTGCCGCCGTCGAGCTCCTCACCGAGGCCGGTGACCACGCGTCCGCCGACGATCGCGACGTCAGCGCTCATCCCTGCTCCTCGCTCGTGTGCATCGTGTTCCCTCCCGTGCGCCGTTCGACGAGCGCGCGCGTCCGTGTCAGCAGATCATCGAGATCGAGGCTCAGGATGCCGGCAGCGGGGTCGACCCGCACGACGATCCCGTCCTCGCACTCCGGCGGCTCTCCGCTGAGATCCACGAGAGGATCGTCGACCCAGACCCACGGCAGACCATCGGCATAGCGGCGGATGTGCGCGAGCTTGTCGAACTGCACGGGCAAGAAGGGCCAGGGCTCCTCCGGCAACTCGAGCGGCCCGCGGAACGCCGTGTGCGCGTTGTGTCCCCACTCGGATGCCCAGACGATGTCGAAGTGCTCGGCCAGCTCGTGCAGGCGTCGGGCCGCCGAGTCCGGGATGGCGACGTCGCGAACCCACCGGCCCCAGGCGGAGAGGTGGTGCATGCTCACCGGGACCGAGGGCTCGCCCTCGATCACGAACACGTCGCTGATCCCGAGCACGAGGACCGGGCGGTCTCCGCGCGGCGGTCGCGCCGTGTACTTCGCCATGTCAGTCGTCCACCGCGTCGGCGAGCAGCGGCGCGTCTGCGGCACCCTCGAAGTAGTTGCCGCCCTCGATGCGCACCAGCCGCTCCGCCTCATCGAAGCTCACGCCCACCGGGTCGTCGCCGGCTGCGACCGCGCGGTGCTGCTTGGCCATCATCCGCCGGATCATCGCGATGCCCTGATCGGTGGTCGTGAGGTGATCCTCGGAGTGCAGCGAGATGGCACCCTGCGACTTCTGCGCCTCGTAGTCACCGGGCAGGCGCTGATGCTCGAGGTCGGTGAGCTCCTTCCACGGCTTGCCCTCGTGCGTGGAGCGGAGCTTCGCGAGGAAGTCGGGATCGGCATCGCGCGCCACGGTGAAGATGCGGAAGTTCGTGTCATCCATCGGCACGACCCAGCCGATCATGTTCGTCTGCCCCGAGCTGAGCTTCGGGCTGGCCACGACCCGCAGGTTCGGGAAGATGACCTCGGTGACGCGGCGCAGCTGACGACCGTCGCCGAGCTCGCGCATCTGGATGCTGCGCACGCCGAGCGGCGTGTACTCGTAGCTGACCTCGGGGATGAGCGCCATCTCGGGAGTGAACTGGTTGCCGCTGAAGCGCGCGTGCAGGATCGGCACGTGGAACGGGTCCATCACGTTCTCCCAGTGCTGCAGCCAGTTGAAGTCGAGCTGGGCTGGTCCGCCGCCGCCCACGCCCTGGTCGTTGACGATCAGCTGCTCGTCGTCGGCGAGCTCCTCGAGGGTGTCGTAGCGCGGAAGCACGGGCTTCTTCTCGGGCGGGCCCAGGTACGCCCAGATCAGGCCGTACTGCTCCTCGACCGGATACCAGGGCTGGCGCACACGATCGCGGTGCAGGCCCAGTTCGGGCTCGCACGGCTGCTCGAGGCAGTGCCCCTCGGTGTCGAACACCCACCCGTGGTAGCAGCAGCGGATGCCCTCCTCTTCGACGCCGCCGTAGAACAACGAGGCGCCGCGATGGATGCACCGCGGGTGCAGCAGGCCGGCCTTGCCCTTGCGGGTGCGGAAGAGCACGAGCTCCTCGCCCAGCACCCGCAGCGAGATCGGGCGCGTCGTCGCATCCTCGACCTTCGCGACCGGGTGCCAGTAGCGGCGAAGCACCTCGCCGTAGGGGGTGCCGGGGCCGACCTGGGCGAGCTCGTTGAGCGGCTGCCCGAGGCGTAGGCCGTATGCGGTTCCGGTGTCCATGTTCGCTCCGTTCGTGCGGGGGTCAGATGTCGAGGACGAGACGCTCGCCGAGAGAGCGGGACACGCAGATCATCATCGCCTCGTTGCTCTCGCGCTCGTCGGGGGTGAGGATCGAGTCCCGGTGCTCGGGGGCGCCGTCGATCACGGTCGTCTCGCAGGTGCCGCAGACGCCCTCGAGGCAGGAACTCGGCACCCCGATCCCGGCGTTCTCGAGCATCTCGAGGATGCTGCAGCCGCGGTCGACCGTGACGACGAGGTCGGACCTGGCCGCCACGACCTCGAAGGTGTCGGCGCCCTGCGACTCGCCGAACGTCTTCGGCTGGAAGCGCTCGAGGTGCAGCGCGCCGTGCGGCCAGTCGAGGCTGAGTTGCTCGAGGGCATCCAGCATGCGTTCGGGGCCGCACGCGTACACGGCGGTCCCAGCGGAGGGGACGCCGATCCACGCGGCGAGGTCGAGTCGCTCGTCGGCGTCGCCACGGACCAGGAGCGTCTCGCCCCCGGCCAGCTGGGGGTGGCGGAGGAACGCCATCCGTTCCTCCGTCGAGCCGAGATACGCCAGGCGCCACGGGATCCCGCGGCGGACGGCCTCGGACAGCATCGGCAGGATCGGCGTGATGCCGATGCCGCCCGCGACGAACACGTACTCCGTTGCGGGGGCGAGCGCGAAGTGGTTGATCGGGGCGGAGACGGTCACGAGTTCGCCGACCCGGAGACTCTGGTGCACATAGCGGGAGCCGCCGCGACTCGGGCTCTCGGCCAGGATCGCGACGCGCCAGGCAGTGCGGTCGGCGGGGTCGGAGCACAGCGAGTACTGGCGCTCCACTCCGTTCGCGAAGCGGAGGTCGATGTGCGCACCGGGCTCCCACGCGGGCAGGGGCGCACCCGTCGGGTCGTCGAGCTCGAGGGACAGCACGTCCCGCGCCTCCCACCGCATCGCCCGCACGCGCAGGGCGAGCGGCGCTTCCGGGGAATCCACCGCAGACTGGGGCACCGTCGCTCCGCTCCTTCCGTCCTTCCGGCCGCACCGACCGAATTGACCACATTCGATATATTCAATTGCGATAGTATGGATGATGCCCGGCACTGTCAAACGGACGGACGGGTGCCGCACGAGCGGATGATGAGAGAGGCGGAACGGATGTCGGAGCTGAGACTGCGGGAGGACCTGGACGCGATCCCCGGATACACGCCGGGAAAGGCCGCGCCGCAGGCGGAGACCACCGGGCCGGTCTTCAAGGTGTCGTCGAACGAGAACCCCTATCCCCCGCTCCCGTCGGTGACCGTTGCCATCGCCGACCGGCTCGCGCACATCAACCGCTACCCCGAGACCGCGGCGACGGCCCTCACCGCGGTGCTATGTGAGCGGTTCGGCGTCGAGCCGGTGAACGTCGTGCTCGGCAGCGGATCGGTCGAGGTCGTGTCGCAGCTGATGCGCGCGACGGCCGGTGAGGGCGATGAGGTCCTGTTCGCCTGGCGGTCGTTCGAGGCGTATCCGATGCTCGCTCGCGCGGCCGGAGCCGTGCCCGTCATGGTCCCCCTCACGGACGACCACCGGCACGACCTCGACGCGATGCGGGCGGCCATCACCGACCGCACGCGCCTGATCCTGGTGTGCAACCCCAACAATCCGACCGGGACCACCATCGGCGACGCCGAGCTCGATCGATTCCTCGCCCAGGTCCCGCCGCACATCGTCGTCGTGATCGACGAGGCGTACGTGCAGTTCAACGACCGCGACGACTCCCCCGTCGGCATCGAGTGCTTCCGCCGCTACCCGAACGTCGCCGTCGCGCACACCTTCTCGAAGGCCTACGGCCTGGCCGGCATGCGCATCGGGTACGCGATCGCCCCCGAGCAGTTGGGCATCGCGCTGCGCAAGGTCGCCATCCCGTTCGGCGTGACCGACCTGGCGCAGACGGCCGCGATCGCCTCCCTCGCCGCCGAGGACGAGCTCGAGGCCAGGGTCGCCGAGCTCGTCGTCGAGCGGGAGCGCGTCGTCGCCGCCTTCACCACCGCCGGCCTCGCGCTTCCCGAGAGCAAGGGCAACTTCGTCTGGCTTCCCCTCGGTGATGCCACGGCCGCTGCCGCCGAGCTGTTGGAACGTCACGGCCTGCTCGTGCGGCCGTTCCCGGGCGAAGGGCTCCGGGCGACCGTCGCCGAGCCCGAGGCCAACGAACGGCTCATCGCGCTGGCACCCGAGATCGCCGCACTCGTCGCCCCCGCGGAGGCTGTGCTCGCCTCGCGGTGACCGTTTTCTTCGCCGGCGACGCGCTCAGTCGCCGGCGAAGTGCGCGAATCGCGCCAGCGCGGCCTCCACGGCTGCCGGTTCGGCGGGTTCCGCGAACAGCTCCGGCGGCGCGTCGCGGGTCGCGCTCGCGTGCGTCCAGCATCCGATGACGCGTCCCTGCTCGATGAGCGTGGCGCGCACCATGCCGTTCTTGCCCGGGCCGACGGTGGCCAGGTGCTCGGGCGCGCACACGGTCGTGCGGTCGGCGTAGGAGATGTAGTACTCGTCGAAAGCGGGGAGGGCGTGGACCGTCGTCGCGTCCGTCGCGCGCCGCGGACGCTGGAGCGACACGAACAGCCCTTCGTCCACCTCGTCGACCCGCCCTGCCGCGCGCTCGACCGCCTCGCGTGACTGTCCGAGCGTGAGTCCCGACCACCACGCGAAGTCGGCGACGCCCGCCGGTCCGTGCCCGTCGATGTAGCGCACGAACAGCTCGGCGAGTGGGTCTGCCGGGCGGGTGTGCTCGCGGATGTGCTCCTCGGCCAGCACGAACCGCTGGTCTCTGGTGATGCCCGCCCGCGCGGCGACCGGCCCCTGGCAGATGAGGCCGTCGACCGTGAGGGTGAAGAGCAGATGGATGCCGCGCTGCCCCGTCGGGTCGATGCCGACGCCCTCGAGGATCTCGAACACCTCGGCGCGGGTGCGGCCACCGTCGCGCAGCTGCGGCGTCAGCGCGCGCACCGCCGTCGCGACCATGCTGTCGTCGATGCCCAGCTGACGGTGACGGGAGACCGCCTGCTGCCGCTGTCGGGCGGCGGTGACCTCGAGCATCCAGCCCAGGTCGCGTGCCGGCACGGTGTGCAGCGTGCCGCGCATGGTCCACGCCCGCACGAGGTCGCCGCGGTCGAACGCACGGTCGACGTCGCGCAGACGCACCGGCCCGCGGGTACGCGCGGCGAGCGCCCAGCGCCCCGCGGTGAAGTCCTGGCTCTGCACCGCGAGCATGTGGTGCGCGGCATCCGTCACCGTGCGCGCCGGCGCGCTCAGCCGATGCGATCGGAGACGCTCGGTGAGCAGGGTCGCGGTCTTCATGCCCCCATCATGCCGGGCGCCACCGACGCGGCGCAGGAGACGCTCAGCCCTGCAGCGTCACTTCGCGGCGCTCGGGCAGCACGATCGGGTGCGACCCCGCCATGACCTCGAGCACGCGGATCACCTGGCACGAGTAGCCGAACTCGTTGTCGTACCAGACGTAGAGGATCAGGGTGTCCTCGTCGGCGATCGTGGCGAGGCCGTCGACGATGCCGGCGCGGTGCGAGCCGACGAAGTCGGTGGAGACGACGTCGGGGCTCTCGACGTAGTCGATCTGCTGGCGCAGCTTGGAGTGCAGCGAGACGCGGCGCAGGTAGTCGTTGACCTGCTCCTTGGTGGCCGGGCGCTCGATGGTGAGGTGCAGCACCGCGAGCGACACATCGGGCGTGGGCACACGGATCGAGCTGCCGGTGAGCTTGCCCTCCAGCTGCGGGAGCGCCTTGGCGACGGCCTTCGCGGCTCCGGTCTCGGTGATGACCATGTTGAGCACCGCCGAGCGACCGCGGCGGTCGCCCTTGTGGAAGTTGTCGATCAGGTTCTGGTCGTTCGTGAACGAGTGCACGGTCTCGACATGCCCCTTGACGACGCCGTACGCCTCGTCGATCGCCGCCAGCACCGGGGTGATGGCGTTCGTGGTGCAGGAGGCCGCGGAGAGGATGCGGTCGGAGGCGGCGATCGTCTCGTCGTTGATGCCGTGCACGATGTTCTTGAGCGGGCTCTTTCCCGGTGCGGTGAGCAGCACGCGCGCGACGCCCGTCGAGCGCAGGTGCTGGGAGAGGCCTTCCTCGTCGCGCCAGCGTCCGGTGTTGTCGACGACGATCGCGTCGTGGATTCCGTGGGCGGTGTAGTCGATGGATGCCGGGTCGTCGGAGTAGATCACCTGGATGCGGGTGCCGTTCGCGATGATCTGCTTGGCCTCCTCGTCGACGGTGACGGAGCCGGCGAAGCGGCCGTGCACCGAATCGCGCAGCAGCAGAGAGGCGCGCTTGGCGAGGTCGTTCTCCGCCCCGCGGCGGACGACGATGGCGCGCAGCCGCAGTCCGCTGCCGCCGCCGGTGTGGGCGATGAGGATGCGGGCGAGCAGGCGACCGATGCGCCCGAAGCCGTAGAGCACCACGTCGGTGGGCTCGGCGGCGACGGCCCCCATGGCGGGTGCGAGTTCCTCGGCGAGGTAGTCGTCCAGAGGCCGGCCGCTCTCGGCGTGCCCCGCGACCAGGCGCGCGACGTCGAGCGACGAGGCGCCGGGAGCGAGGGCGTGGATCGCCTCGAGCACGGCGAGCGTGTCTTCGATCGGGAGCCGCTCGTGCCCGAGTTGGGCGACGCGCTCGTGCACCTCGACCAGTCCCGTCGCCGAGAGCCCGAGCAGTCGGTGCCCGTGCAGCGAGGTGACCACATCGTGTTCGCGTCGAAGCGCCCCGATGAGCGGGATCATCCGCTCCGCCAGCTCTTCGCTCTCAGCCCAGTCGTCGCGGTGTGCCGCGGAATCGTTCATCTGCGTCCTTGCATGTGTGAGCGCGCGCCGAGATCGCCGGCGCGCGAATGTGCCGGGTGGATCGGGGGATGCCACCAGCGTACAAGCCGCGAGATGGCGAGCCGAATCGGTGGCGCGCACCGGCTTCGGATCGCCGGCGGTCTCCCCTCGTCCTGGAGATCCGCACCCCGCCACGCTCGGTCAGTACTGCGCCGAGAACGCCCCGTCCGAGTCGCCCGAGCGGCGTCATCCCGGCCAGTTCCGTGCGCGTCTCGTCGTCCATCCAGCCGGTGTCGATGGGTCCGGGGTTCAGCACGTTCGCCGAGATGCCCCGCGGACCGAGCTCGCGGGCAGCCGAGATGACCAACCGGTCGAGAGCGCCCTTGGATGCGCCGTAGGGGAGGTTTCCGGTCACGTGGTCGCTGGTGAGGGCGAGGATCGCTCCCCCGTCGTCGCCGACCTGTCGCGCGAACGCCGCGATCAGCAGCAGGCTCGCCCGTGCGTTCACGGCGACGTGCAGGTCGAAGCTCTCGGCCGTGGTGTCGAGGATGCCGGATTGCACGTCGTGCGCATGGCTGAGGATGAGCGCGGAGATCGGACCGTGCGCCGCCACCACCTCGGCGATCAGGGCCTCCGGTCCACCCGCGGTCGACAGGTCAGCGGGGTGGTCGGCGTCGCGGAGGTCGCTGGTCACGACGGTCCATCCGGCCGCGCGCAGGCGGGGAACGATGCCGGCGGCGATGCTGTTCGCGCGCGCGGCGCCGGTGATCAGGGCGAGGGGCATCCGGCCACGCTACCGGACCGACTCCCGGGCTCGGCGCGGCCCGCGCAGGGGCCGAGGCACGTCACGACGGCACCGGCCACTCCCCTCAGGCGAGAGCGGCGATCGCGTCGCGGAGCACCCCGTCGGCCTCATCGAGCGCGGATGCCGCGGCCTGCGGTGTGGCGTCGACCGCCAGCATCAGCAGGGCGCGCTTGACCGAGCCGTCCGCCCCCTGCAGCGCGGCGGCCGCGACGTCGATGTCGACGCCGGCGAGCTGCGACACGGTACGGATGGAGCGCGCGTGGAGCTTCTCGTTCGTGGCGAGGAGATCGACCATCACCCCGCGGTAGGTCTTGCCGAGCTTGATCATCGACAGGGTCGTGAGCATGTTCACGACGAGCTTCTGCGCGGTGCCGGCCTTGAGGCGCGTCGATCCGGAGATGAACTCCGGTCCGGTCACGACCTCGATGGCGACCTCCGCGGCGGCACCGATCTCGGAGTCCGCGTTCGAGGCGATCGCCGCCGTGAACGCGCCGACGCTGCGGGCGTAGTTCAGCCCGCCGACGACATACGGCGTCCGGCCGGAAGCCGAGATGCCGACCACCGTGTCGTCGGCCGAGAGTCCGAGTTCACGCAGGGATCCACCTGCCGCCTCCGCGTCGTCCTCCGCATTCTCCACGGCCGAGCGGATCGCGATCTCGCCGCCGGCGATCAGCCCGACCACCATCGAGGGGTCCGTGCCGAAGGTGGGCGGGCACTCGCTGGCATCCAGCACGCCGATGCGGCCGGCCGTGCCGGCCCCGATGTAGATGAGCCGACCGCCGCGCCGGAACCGCTCCGTGATCGCGTCGACGACCGCCGCGATCTCGTCCGCCCGTTCGGCGACCGCCTCGGGGACCCGCCGGTCCTCGTCGTTCATCCGATGCACGAGCTCGGTCGTGCTCAACAGGTCGAGATCCCCGCGCTCGGTCGTGGACGCCTCGGTGCCGAGGCCTTCCAGTACGGAGAGGAGGGAGGCGAGGCGGGAATCGTCATTCGGCACGGTGGACGAACCTTTCGTGAGGGAGATCGGTGCGGCGTGCGATCAGCAGCGCGCCGTCGAGGGCGTCGCCGGCGGCGGGGATCACCCGGCGTCCGGCAGCGTGCAGCGAGGAGATGAGGCTGTCACGGAACCAGGCGTGATCCGTGAGGCCGCCGTGCAGTGCGATGTCGCGAGTCAGTGACGAGGCGGCGACGGCCGTGGCGGTGAGCAGGCGGATACCTTCCGTCGCGATCCGGTGGGCGACGTCGTCACCGGTCTCCGCGGCGTCGAGCACGAGAGGCGCCAGGGAGCCGAGACGCCGAGCGACCGATCCCTCCTCGGCGAGCCAGGTGACCACGTCGTCGGCAGGAAGGATGCTCGCGGCGACTGTTTCACTCAGTCGCGTATCGGGTCCGAGCCCGGCGGTCGCCCGCTGCACGGCCCTGGCCGCTTCGCGGCCGAGCCAGGATCCGCTGCCGAGGTCGCCGATGTCGGGCCCCCAGCCGTCGATCAGACGGATGCCGTCCGCGTCGGCGCCGAGTGCCGCAGCGCCGGTGCCCGCGATCAGCAGCACTCCG
>NZ_JARE01000014.1:0-8576 GCF_000708325.1 Microbacterium sp. Cr-K20
CGGGGCCGCCGTTGTGGCGGTCGTGGAAGGAGGTCTTCTTGGCGCCGTAGCGCGGCTCGAAGTTGGCGGCGGGACGTCCGCCGCGGGGCTTCTTGTTCTTGGGCATTGCGTTGTCTTCCTGTGTTCTCGCACGAGAACAGCGCCGCGCACACGCGCGAGCACCCAGCGCGTGGTCGGATGCGACCAGCGGGGTTCCGGACTGTCAGCGGCCGGGGCCATTCATGTGATGGTTGATTAGCGTCGAGCGACGCTCACCATCGGCCCCTGGACTCACACTTCACACACATAAAACGTCCGCGCCAACGCGCGGGTGTCCGAAGCCGACCGCACAAGTGTAGCCGACGCGCCTGAGAGAGTGCCGACGCGGGGGTGGCCGTACGATGTCGAAGTGACTTCCGCATCCCCCACCGGCGCCCAGATCACCCTCCGACTCGGCGATGCGACCGCCCAGATCGCGCAGGTCGGCGCGTCTCTGCGGTCGCTGCGCATCGGCGGTGTCGACCTCGTCCCTCCATACCCGCTCGATCAACCCACGCCCGCCTGTTCCGGCGTGGTCCTCGCCCCGTGGCCGAACCGCGTGCGCGACGGTCGGTGGGATGACGACGGCACCTCGCGGCTGCTCGCGATCACCGAGCCGAAGCTGAACAATGCCAGTCACGGACTGCTGCGCTTCACGGCGTACGAGGTGTCGCACACCGACGCCGAAGCCGTGCTGCGGGCGCCGATTGTGCCCCAGACCGGCTACCCGTACCTGATCGAGACCGCCGTGACCTACACGCTCACGCCCGACGGCATCGAGGTCACGCACACACTCACCAACCGCTCGGCGACGCCCGCGCCGGTCGCTCTCGGCACGCACCCCTTCGTGACGGTCGGCGACGTCGACCCGCATGACCTGGTGCTGCGTGTGCCCGCGGAGACGGCGTTCACGACCGACGAGCGGATGCTCCCCACCGGCACCCGTCCCGCCGAGGCCCCCCTGCGCGACGGGGTCCGGCTGGGCGACGTCACCCTCGACACCGGCTTCACCGGCCTCGCCCGCGACGCCGACGGCCGAGTGCGGCACTCGCTCACGGCACCCGACGGCCGCCGCGTGACCCTGTGGCAGGGCGAGGGCTTCGACTACGTGCAGGTGTACACGACGCCCGCCTACCCGGGGCAGAGTCTCGCGGTCGCGATCGAGCCGATGACCGCGCCCGCCGATGCGTTGAACAGCGGCCTCGGCATCCGTCGTCTCGCCCCCGACGAGACCTGGACCCTGCACTGGGGCATCGCCCTCGGCTGACCGATTCCGACTCATCGCAGGGTCGGGCCCGTTCACAACTCCTCAAGAACCGAGCCGAAAGGCCCCGGATCGCGCATCTGGATGCGGGTCCGGGGCCTTTCTGAGGAGTTGTGAACAGCCGGCGGCCGAGACCGCGCGCCCGCCGAGCGGGAGCTACTCCCCGCGGTCGCGCAGCTCGCGCCGCGTGAGCTGGGGCGCGTGCGGCAGGCCGGACGCGTCGATCAGCACCGATCCGGCCGGAGCCACAGCGGCACCCGACGTGTCGGGGTCGACGGGAGCATCCGGCTTCGGCGCTCCCCCGGCATCCGACCCACCGGCCTTGCGTGCGGCCCGCCGCTCTCTGGCACCCTCGACGAGGTTGTAGAGCGTGGGCAGCACGATCAGCGTCAGCACGGTCGAGGAGAGCAGGCCGCCGATCACGACGATCGCCAGCGGCTGCGAGATGAACCCACCGTGACCGGTGATGCCGAGAGCCATCGGCGTCAGCGCGAGGATGGTCGCGAGCGCGGTCATGAGGATCGGCCGCAGACGCTTCTCGCCACCGGCCTTCACCGCCTCGATGGTCGACAGACCCTTCTCCCGGTACTGGTTCACGAGGTCGACGAGCACGATCGCGTTCGTCACCACGATGCCGATGAGCATCAGCACACCGATCAGCGAGGCGACGCCCAGCGGCACGCCCGTGACGATCTGCAGGAGGATCGCGCCGGTCGCCGCGAACGGCACCGAGACGAGCAGCAGCAGCGGCTGGCGCAGCGACTTGAAGACCGCGACCATCACCACGTAGACGATCAGGATCGCCGCGAGCATCGCGAGTCCGAGCTGCGAGAACGAGTCGGCCTGCTGCGAGGCGACACCGCCGACCTCGGCGGAGGCCCCGTCGGGCAGGTCGGCCGCGGCGAGCGCCTCGGTCACCGACTGCGTGGCGGTGGCGAGGTTGTCGGATGCCGGCGGCACGGTGACCGTCGATGTCCGGCGCCCCTGCTCGGTCGTGATCGAGGTGGGGCCGTTGCGCTGCTCGACCGTCGCGATGTCCTGCAGCTGCACGACGCCGAGCGGGGTCGGGATCGCGAGCTCCTTGAGGGCCTGGACAGTGGTCGGCGGCTCCGGCGTGACGATGTAGATGGTCAGCGCGGTGTCGTCGATCTCGACCGATCCGGCCTGCTGCGGACGCATGGTGTTCGAGACGATCGAGCCGACCGCGACCTCGGAGAGACCGCGCTGGGCGGCTGCCTCCCGGTCGACGACCACGGCGATGTACGGCAGCGAGGCGGCGAGGTTGTCGGTCACCTGGCCGACGCCGTCGCGTCCGTCGAGCTCGTCGACGACCGAGGTCGTCGCGGTCTGCAGGTCGTCGGCGTTGGATGCCGTGACCGTGATCTCGATGTCGCTCGAGCCGAAGCCGGCGGAGGCCGCGACCGACACCTCGCCCACGTCGTCGCCGAGTCCGTCGATGGCGTCCTGCACGTCGGCGCGCAGCTTCTCCTGGTCGGCGTCGCCGTCGGTGAGCACCGAGTAGGTGACACCCGCTCCGCCCGAGAAGGCGTCGCTGAGGGCCGAGCCGCTGGTGCCGATCGAGGCCTGCACGTGCTCGATGCCGTCGATGCCGAGGAGTGCGTCCTCGACCTCGACCGCGGCATCCGACTTCGCCTGCAGGCTCGCGGTCGGGCCGAGGTCCTGCGTGACGGTCATGGTGTTCTGGCCGGAGTCGCTCAGGAAGTTGATCTTCATGAGCGGTGCGGCGGCGAGCGTGGCGCCGAGCACCACGACGGCGAGGATCACCGTGACACCGGAGTGCTTGAGCGTCCAGCCGAGGATCGGCCGGTAGACGCGCTGCAGCTGCGTCGGCGGAGCATCCGGGTGCTCGGGGTCGATGACGTTGCCGTGCTCGTCGACGAGCTCCTTGCCCGGCTTCAGGAACCAGTACGCGAGCACCGGGACGATGGTGAGGGCCACCAGGAGCGAGGCGACCATCGCGATGGTCACGGTCATGGCGAACGGTCGGAACAGCTCGCCGACCATGTCGCCGACGAAGACGATCGGCAGGAACACCGCGACGGTCGTGATCGTGGATGCCGTGATCGCCATGGCGACCTCGCGCACGGCGAGGCGGATCGCATCACCCTTGTCGGCATCGCCGACGTAGTGACGTTTGATGTTCTCGATCACCACGATGGAGTCGTCGACCACGCGGCCGATCGCGATCGTGAGCGCGCCGAGGGTCAGCACGTTGAGCGAGTAGCCGAACGCCTGCAGCCCGATGAAGGTGATGAGCACGCTGGTCGGGATCGAGATGGCGGTGACGAGCGTGGAGCGGATCGACATCAGGAACACGAGGATCACGATCACCGCGAACACCAGGCCGAGCAGGCCCTCGGTCGCCAGCGTCTCGATCGACTGCACGATGAACGGCGCCTGGTCGAAGATGATCGTGAACTCGGCGTCGGGGAAGGCGTCGCTGATCGTGTCGAGCGCGGCGATCACGCCGTTCGACACCTCCACGGTGTTCGCGGCGGGGAGCTTGGTGATCGAGATCGAGAGCGCGTCCTTGCCGTCGACGCGCGAGATCGAGGTGACCGGGTCGGACTCCTGCACGACCGTGGCGACATCGCCGATGGTCGAGGTGGTGCCGACAAGTGGGAGTGCCGCGATCTCTTCGACCGAGGTGATCTTCGCACCGGTCTGCACCGTGAGCGTCTGACCGTTCTGGGTGATGTCACCACCGGGGAAGAGCGTGCCGTTCTGCTGCAACGCGTTGCTGATCGCCTGCGTGCTCTGGCCTTCGGCGGCGAGCTTCGCGGGGTCGGGCGTGATGCTGATGCGCTGCCCGACGCCGCCGACGATCTCGGCCGCGTTCACACCGTCGACGTCTTCGAGCTCGGGGATCGCGACGGATTCGAGCTCGGCCTGCGCGTTGTCGGCATCCTCGAATCCGGTGACGGCCACCTGGATCACCGGGAAGTCGTCGATGGAGACCGACAGCACCTGCGGGGCCACGTCTTCCGGCAACTGCGAGGAGACGCGGTTGATCGCCTGCTGGATCTTCTGCTCGGCGGTGGCGAGGTTGGTGCCGTACGCGAACATCGCCTGCACGATCGAGGCGTTCGTGGTGCTGGTGGCCGTGGTCGACTCCAACCCCGGAACGCCCTGGATCGCCGACTCGATCGGCGTCGACACGTCGTTCTCGACCACCTCGGGTGAGGCACCGGGGTACGTCGTCATCACGACGAGCGCCGGCAGCTCGAGCGAAGGGATCAGCTCCTGCTTGAGGTTGGTGAGCGCGAGCCCGCCGAACACCGCCGCGACGATGGTGATCAGGGCGATGAGCGCGCGGTTCTTGAGGCTCAGGATGGCGAGTTTCGACAAGGCGGTTTCCTCGGTGTCAGGGTGTGGCTGTCGCTGCGGAGGGAGTGGAGACGGAATCTCCGAGGATCCGCGCCAGTGCGGTCTCGATGAAGGACTGTTCGAGATCGGCGTCGCGGATCTGCATGCTCCACATGACGCCGTCGATGAAGATCATCGCCGCTCGGGCGCGGTCTTCGCCATAGGTCGGCTCGAGAAGTTCTACGAGCCGGTCGGAGAGATGACGTGCGAGCTCGCGCAACCGGGGGTCATGCACGGCCGCGGTGACCACGGCGCGGTCGGCCTGCACGGCATGGTGGTCGTCGAGGCTCTCGAACACGAGCGCGGCGATCACGGCGGGGCTGTCCCCGCGGTCGGCGATGGTCTGCCGGACGCCGTCGAGGCGCGCATCCACCTCGTCGGCGAGGGCGCGGAAGGCAGCGGCACGGAGGTCGTCGAGGGTGTCGAAGTACTGGGTGGTTGCACCGAGGGGAACGCCCGCGCGGGCGGCGACCTTGCGGTGGGTGACGGCTTCGGCGCCCACTTCGACGATGAGCTCGGCGGCCGCGGTCACGATCTCGCGACGGCGCGCTTCAGGGTCACGTCGACGACGCGACCCATCACCCATCAGAACCCCCTGGACATCCGTACATGTACGTTTGTACATTTCCGGATTGTGAGGACGCTGGGAGCGGTCAGAACAACGAGCCGACAGCCAGCCCGAGACCCGCGGCGAGCAGGCCGAGCAGCAGCATCCCGACGGCGTTGAAGACGGATGCCGGACGCTCGCCGTCACACCACAGGGCGACAGTGTCGAGCATCGCGGTGCTGAAGGTCGTGTACCCGCCGAGCAGCCCGGCGCCGAGCAGGAACGCGGCATCCGGCAGTGCGGTCGTGACGATGCCCAGCGCGAAGGATCCGGAGAGGTTCACCAGCAGGATCCCCCACGGGAACCGGCGACCGGCCAGCCGGGCGACGCCGAGGTCGACGACGTATCGCAGCACCGCACCGACACCCCCGGCGAGCGCGGCGCCGACGAACAGCAGCGGGCTCACGATGTCGCTCCGGCGCGCGGGCGGGCGATGCGCAACCCGAGAGCTGCCGCGCCGAGGCCGAGCACGAGACTCCCCGCGGCGTAGGCGAACGCGAGGGCGGGAGCATCCGCCCACAGCTGCACGCTCCCCGTCATGAAGGCGCTGTACGTCGTGAAGCCGCCGAGCACCCCGGTGCCGAGCAGCAGTCGCAGATCCGTGGAAGCGGGGATCCGGGCGGCCAGCACACCGATCAGCAGGGCACCGAGCACGTTCGCGACGAGCACGGCGACGGGCACACCGCCGGCGTCCGGGAGAGCGAGCCCCAGGCCGAGCCGTGCCGCCGTGCCCACTGTGCCGCCGAGGGCGACGAGGAGGATGCGGCGGAGGGTCACGTCGCCACTGTAGTCGCGCGTGACAGTGCGCCGCGGCGATGTCAAGGGCGTGGATGCCGGGCACCGCACGCCGTTGACTGTGCGCATGACCCCTCTGTGGAAGCTCGAGAAGTCGCTGCCGACCGGATCGCCCTTCGAGGAGGGTGCGCGACACGACGTCGTGGTCGTCGGCGCCGGCATCACCGGCCTCACGACGGCCGTCATGCTCACCCGGGCCGGGCTCGATGTGGCCGTGATCGACGCGGGTGGCATCGCCGAGCTCGCGACCGGCGCGAACACCGGCAAGCTCTCGCTCCTGCAGGGGTCACGGCTCGCGACGATCCGCCGCCACCACCCGGCGTCGCTCGTGCGCGCGTACGTCGACGCCAACAGGTCGGGGATGGAGTGGCTGACCGCCTTCGCCGAGAGCGCGGACGTGCCGTTCACCCGCCACACCGACCACTCCTACGCGCAGGGTCCCGACGGCGCAGGAGACGTGCGCGACCAGCACGACGCCGCCCGCGAGGCCGGGCTGCCGACACGGATGCTGGCCGCCACCACGGTGCCGTCGACGCCGTTCCCGGTGGCCGCCGCCGTGGCCCTCGACGATCAGATCGCGATCGACCCGGTCGCCGTGACCGTCGCGCTCGCCCACGAGCTGCTGAGTGCGGGCGGCATGCTACACATCGGCGTCCGCGCCACCGGAACCCGGGCTCTGCCAGGTCGGGTCGACACGACGGCGGGGGCGATCTTCGCCGACCACATCGTGCTCGCGACCGGCACCCCGATCACCGACCGCGGGCTGTACTTCGCCAAGACGCACGGGCTGCGGTCGTACTGCGTGTCGTTCCGGGTGCCGGGCGATGTGCCCGCGGGGATGTTCCTCTCGGTCGACGGCCCGACGCGCTCGGTCCGTCCGGTGAGCGCGGCCGACGGCCCCGGCGGCGAGGCTCAGCTCGTCGTCGGAGGCAACGGCCACCCGGTCGGCAGGTCCGACAGCGAGAAGGCCGCGGTCGACGACCTCGTCGCCTGGACACAGCTGCACTTCCCCGGCGCCGAGGAGACGCATCGGTGGTCGGCGCAGGACTACGAGTCGCACAACCTGATCCCGTTCGTCGGTGCGATGCCCCGCGGTCTCGGCCGCATCCGGTTCGCGACGGGCTACGCCAAGTGGGGGCTGTCGAACGCGCCGGCTGCCGCACAGCGTCTCACCGCCGAGATCCTCGGCACGCCGTGGCGTGACCGGCCGACCTGGATGACGACCATCGGCACGCGTATGACCATGCCCGCCGACCTCGGGCGCGGAGCCGTCGAGGGTGGGAAGGTCGCGGCCGCGCTCGCCGGCGGATGGGCGGATGCCGAGAGCCGCTCGGTTCCCGTCGCGAAGCCCGTCGAGGGCGAGGGCGTGGTGGCGAACCGGGGCGGTCGTCCGGTCGGCGTCTCGACGGTCCACGGCGTGACGCGCGCGGTCGGCGCGGTGTGCACGCACATGGGCGGCGTGCTCGAGTGGAACGATGCCGAGTGCACGTGGGACTGCCCGCTGCACGCCTCACGGTTCGCGGCCGACGGCACCCGCATCGAGGGTCCGGCGGTGAAGGACCTCAGTCGCCTGCCGCGCTCGGGCCGGGAGTGACCGGGCCGGTCTTCGGTCCGTCATCCCATCCCTCCTGAGGCGTGTCTCCGTTCTCGCGGAACACGTACTGCGACACGAGCTTGCGCTGGCTGCTCGACCAGTCGATCGCGGGTCGGCGCTGCTCGGGCGGCAGGTAGCCCAGCCGGTAGACGGCCATGAGCTCGAGGTCGTCGGGCACCCGCAGCAGCTCGACGATCTCGTCCCAGCGCCCCGGAACCTCCATCGGGAAGGAGATGAACTGGATGCCCATGCCGAGCTCGACCGTCGTGAGCCAGATGTTCTCCATCGCCGCGCCCATGCTGAACACCGAGTAGAACGACGACAGCTGCCCCGGTCGGTACTCGCTGCGGTCGAGCATGACGCCGATCAGCAGCGGCGACCCCGCGACGAGCTTGCGGTTCTCGGAGCCGAGGGTCTTCGGCACCCCGAACGTGTTCATGAGCGTCTGGCCGCGCTTGGTGAACACCTGGCTCGTGAACGGGCGGAGGGCGGCGGGCAGCTTGTCGAACAGCATCCCGCTGCGCTTCTCTTCCATCTCGGCCTGGCTGAAGCGGAAGTACGGCTTGTAGCGCTCGAAGAACGTGCCGTTCGACATCGCCTCGGTCATGCTCTCGCCCGAGATACGCGCGATCTGCTCGATGGTGTCACGGCTCTCGATCACGACGAACCGCCACGGCTGACTGTTCAGCTGCGAGGGCGCGCGGCCCGCGGCTTCGAGGAGGATGCGCTGATGCTCCTCCGACACCGGGTCGGGCAGGAAGGGCCCGTTCGTGGTCTTGCGGCGGCGGATGGCGTCGAGCAGTTCCATGCGGTCACTTCCGGTCGGCGGGGCGGAGCGAGACGACGAGTCCCGCGACGATGAAGGGGGCCGCGGCGAGCGCGACGAGTGGATGCCGGCGGCCGTGGCTGCC
>NZ_JARE01000015.1:0-36377 GCF_000708325.1 Microbacterium sp. Cr-K20
CCGCGTGGGCAGCCGTGGCCAGGGCTGCCCGGGACCATGACCTCGATGGTGCCGCCGTGCGGATCCACGGTGCGGGGCTCGTCGGGCTCTCCGCCGCCGCGATCGCCGCGGAGCAGGGGGCGACGGTCGAGGTGCTCGACCCCAACCCGGACCGTCGCGCGCTCGCCGCACGGTTCGGCGCGACGAGTCTGGACCGCGAGCCCGACGTCGTGATCGAAGCCTCGGGCCACGCTGTGGGCGAGGCGCTCGCCGGGGTGACCGTCGGTGGCACGGTGGTGCTGGTCGGCAGCGTGTTCCCCGCCGATCCGGTGCCGTTCGACGCCGAGAGCATCGTGCGGCGCCTGGTCACGGTCGCCGGCATCCACAACTACACGGGAGCCGAGCTCGCCGCGGCCGTCGCGTTCCTGGCCGGACGCGGGCGTGCCTATCCGTTCGGTGACGCGGTCGGCGCGGTGCGCGGGCTGCACGAGATCGATGCCGCCCTCGAAGAAGCGGCGGCAGCCGACGCCCCCCTGCGGATCGGACTGCTCCCGGGGCACTGACCCGGTCGCGGTGGTCGGCCGAGCTACACGGTCTGCTGCGGGCTTCGGCGGGGCCCGGCGGGTCGCAGGCCCTCTGCATGGAAGGCCAGGAGCCGGACGGCGGCCTCGACCGTCGTGGCGAGGACCTCTTCGGGACCGCCCGTCAGCGCCAGGCGGCGGTGTCCGACCGCGTCGGGGGTGGCCCACCCGAGGTACACCGTCCCGGGCGGATGGCCGCCGTCGGGATCCGGCCCGCCGACGCCGGTCGTCGACACGCAGAGGTCGGCGTCGAGCAGATCGCGCGCTCCGATGGCGAGCTGCTCGGCGCACGCTGCAGAGCACGGGTCCGTCCCGGGGACCAGTCCGAGCACCCGCTCCTTCACATCCGTCAGATACGCCACGACGCCGCCCGCGAACCACTCCGACGCGTCTGCCCCGGAACCGACGGTGTTCGCCAGCCGGCCCGAGGTGAGGGACTCCGCCACAGCCACACGCAACCCTCGCTCGCGGGCGAGGTCGCTCAGTCGTTCGATGTGATCCGTCACTGCGAGACGCTCTCCGATGTCGTGCCCGTCGTCGTTCAGCGGGACTCGTCGCCGTCGTAGTCCGGACGCGGCGGCTGCAGCGGCTGGTCGGAGTACTCGCCGCCCGCGCGGCCGCCGAAGGGGCGCCCGTGGTCGGCGAACTCGTCGCGGGCGAACACCAGCGTCCACGGTCCCGCCGTGAAATGCGCACCGGTGCGGAGCGTCTCGGAATCGTCACCGGGGTGCGTGGCGTCCGCTCCGGCGCTGGCGTTCATCTCGCCCTCGCCGTGCAGGGTCAGCACATACTCGTCGCGGTCGTCGTGCGTGATCGTGGCGTGCACGGGGTCGGTGTCCGCCAGACGCAGTTCGTTGCCTTCGGCGGAGCCGACCCGGACCACGTCGGCCTCGAGCGCGAACTCGGTACGCTCATCGTCGCGCGTGATGCGCAGCCGGGGATTTCCCGCGCCCCACTCGGCGTGCGTGGTTCCGGGGGTGTACCCCTCGTCGGGGCGATCGTCGATGTGTCGTGCGTTCATGGAAATGCCCTCCTCGAGCTCGGGTGTTCGAGATTAGGGTGAGCGTGTTGGTTCTGCCGAGGGGGTTGACTTCGCGGCGGCGGACCCGCATCCGCCATCGGTCTGAACAGAGGCAGAATACTGTCGCCGCGTGAGCGAGAATAGGATGAGCCGTCGTCTCGGCCAGACTGCGACCAAGGAGCACAGAATGGGCAAGTTCGTCTACGAAGGCGGAGTGAAGACCGAGGTCGAGGACCGCGCTCTCACACACCTGCAGCTCGTCATCACCGCGAAGCTGCGGCGTGGCGAGCCGTTCCCGTTCAGCTGGCGTGAAGACGCGAGCGTCGGCGGCGGACGCACGACGGTCTGGATCCAGCCGGGCAGCTCGCTGGTGTTCAAGTACTTCGGCAGCCGTCAGCCCTCCATCAACCGGGCGTGGATCGAGGCGCTCGCCTTCACCGCCAACGCGCCGAGCGGGCTGTACCTGGTTCCCGAACCCGCCGAGGCGGGCGTGGAACCCGGCACCGAAGAGGTCCCCGTCACGCCTCAGCTCTGACCCGCCGCACAGCTCCTCTCGCGGCGGCGCTCCTCCCGCCTCCCTGCACGACTGTCAACCCCCTGCACTCGTGGCTGCCGATCCGGAAGAGTCGATCGGACACATCGAGACGAGGAGGATCGGCCATGACCGACAACACTTCCGACCCCCGGCACGCGCATCGCGAAGAAGGCTTCCCCGCGCAGCAGCAGGACCAGCCCGGGCTCACGGAGCTGACACGTCCCGACCCCGATCACGGCGAGGAGAGCTATGTCGGCCACGGCCGGCTGGCGGGGCGCCGAGCGCTCATCACCGGCGGGGACTCCGGCATCGGGCGAGCCGTCGCGATCGCCTTCGCGCGCGAGGGCGCCGATGTCGCGATCGCGCACATGCCGGAGGAGCAGGACGACGCGGAGGACACTCTGGCCCTGGTCCGTGAGGCAGGGCGCACGGGGGTGAGCTTCGCCGGAGATCTGCGCGACGAGGCTTTCGCGACCGACATCGTCGCCCGCACGCGGAGCGAGCTCGGCGGACTCGACACGCTCGTGCTCAACGCCGCGTACCAGCACGACATCGACGGCTTCGAGAACCTGGCGACCGACCGGATGCGGCGCGTGTTCGACACGAACCTCGTCGGTCTGCTGTTCTCCGCCCGCGCGGCGTACCCCGACCTCGAGCCCGGCGCGAGCATCATCGTGACGGCATCCGTCCAGGCGTTCAACCCGTCGCCGGGCCTCATCGACTACGCGATGACCAAGGCCGCGCAGGTGGCGTTCGTGAAGGCGCTCGCCGAGGAGGCAGGGCCCAAGGGCATCCGGGTGAATGCGGTCGCTCCCGGTCCGATCTGGACGCCGTTGATCCCCGCGACCGGCTGGGACGCGGAGAGGCTGGCGACCTTCGGGCAGGACACGCCCCTCGGACGCGCGGGTCAGCCGGCGGAGCTCGCCAGCGCCTACGTGTACCTCGCCTCGAACGAGTCCTCGTACACTTCCGGCTCGGTGATCGCGGTGACGGGCGGCAAGCCGCTCTAATCTGAGGGCGGCCGGCGGCGGGCGGCCACCTAAGCTTGTCTGGTGCAGAAGCCCGCCGCATCCGGCCCCCTCGTGGGCGTCGCACTCGTCATCGGCTCCTGCCTCTCGCTGCCCTTCGGCGCGGCCGTTGCGGCGCAGCTGTTCCCGGTGCTCGGGCCGTGGGGCGTGACCTCGCTGCGGGTCGCGATCGCCGCGATCCTGCTCGTCGTCATCGTGCGGCCGCGGCCCGGGAAGTGGACGCGCCCGCAGTGGCTCGCCGCGGTGCTCTTCGGCGTCTCGCTGGCCGCGATGAACGGCTTCTTCTACGCGGCGATCGACCGCATCCCGCTCGGCCCCGCTGTCGCGATCGAGTTCCTCGGGCCGCTCGTGCTCGCCGCGGTGCTGACTCGTCGTCTGGCGGATGCCGCCTGGGTCGGTGTCGCCCTCCTCGGCATGGTCGCCCTGGGCATCGACGGCCTCATCGGGGCCGAGCCGCTCGACCCGTTGGGGCTCGTCTTCATCCTCATCGCGGCCGGGTTCTGGGTGATGTACATCCGCATGAGCGCCCGTGTCGGCGCCCTCATCCCCGGCAGCAGTGGCCTGGCGATGGGGCTCGTGGTGGCGGCCGTGCTGCTGATCCCGGTCGGCATCCCGGCCGCATCGACGGTCGCGATGGATCCGCAGCTGCTGCTGCTCGCCGCCATCACCGCGGTGCTGTCGTCGGTCATCCCGTATAGCTTCGAGCTGGCCGCACTGCGCCGTCTGCCCCAGCGCGTGTTCGGCGTGCTGCTGAGCCTCGAGCCGGCGTTCGCGACACTGGCCGGCTGGCTGATCCTCGGACAGGACGCGACCCCGCTGCGGCTGCTGGCGGTCGCCCTCGTGATCGCCGCCAGCGTCGGCGCGACCCTCGGCGTGCGGAAGGACCGCCGCGGCGGCGGTCCTTCCGGCCCCTTCACCGCCCCGATACCGCTGCCCGACTGACCGCCGGCGTCGGCAGCGGGAAGCGTCGGCGCAGGATGACGCGCTGCACGAGCGTCCACACGACTGTGACCGTGAGGTACAGCGCGGCGGCGAGCGGCACGAAGGCCGCGAACACCGCCGTCAGGTAGTGCAGCGACGACATCACGCGCAGCATCGTCGGGGAGTTCAGTGGCGAATCGTCGCCCTCGGCCGGCGTCGGGCGGAACACCCGGCGGGTGACCTCGGCGACCGCGATCATGATGGCGAGCAGCACCCCGAACACCAGGAACGTGGCCGGCGTGGCCGTGCCGTCGAACAGCGCCGAGACCAGGCTCGTGCCCAGCGGAGCGCCGAACAGGTCATGAGAGAGCAGCTCGTTCGGATGCCCGGCGATCTCCGGCCGGAGGAACAGCGTGTAGAGGATGCCGACGACGGGGGCCTGCGCCAGCACCGGGAGCATCCCCGCGAACGGCGAGGTGTTCTCGGCCTTGTACAGCGCCATCATCTCCTTCTGCAGGCGCTCGGGGTTCTTCTTGTGGCGGCGCTGCAGCTCGCGCAACTTCGGGGCGAGGCGCGCCCTGGTCTGCTCGGCTTTGGCCTGCGAGATGCCGACGGGGATGAGCAGCGCGCGCACCAGCAGGGTGACGAGCACGACCGCGAGGGCGGCGGCCGATGCTCCGGCGATCGGGGTCAGGAGGTCGGAGAGCCCGGTCAGCGCGCCGTAGGCGGCGTCGAGGAGGGCGGCGAGTGGGGGGAAGGCAAAGGGGTCCATGGAAGTGTCCGTTCGTGGCGTCGGGAAGGGTCGGCGAAAGCCGCGCGATCCCGTCGTGTGGACGGACTACGCGGCGGTCGCGACTCCCGGCGCCCGCGGGCGCGGATGCCCGGCGGCGTCAGGATCGCTCTGCGTGAGCAGGGTTCCGACATCGATGGCCCGCAGCGGATGCGGGGCGTCGGAGGTGGCTTCGGGGCGCACGCTCAGCACGATCGCGAGCGTCAGCGCCGTGACGGCGAGCAGTGCGATGGCGAGACCGAGGGCCGCGGCATCCGGCATCGAGACGAGTCCGAGTGCGGTCGCGACGAAGCTCAGCATCTGCCCGAACCACTCGCTCATGCGCACTCCTCTCTGCAGCCGAGGGTAGCACCGGGGACCGCGAGACCGGCCGTCACGGTCGACCGTCTCCCTCCGCTGCGGGCGTAACGTCGAAGCATGAGTGACCTTCGCGCCCTGCTCGGGATCGAGCATCCGATCATCCTCGGCCCGTTCGGCGGGCTCTCCTCGACCGCACTCACCGCCGCGGTGAGCGACGCCGGCGGGCTCGGTTCGTTCGGCCTGTACGGCTACGACGGTGACCGCATCCGCGCGACCGGGGTCGAGCTGCGGGCGGCGACCGACCGGCCGTTCGCGGTGAACATCTGGATCCCCACGGGCGATGAGGTCGAGCCGAACCCGCAGCACACGATCTTCGCGCAGGCGCTACAGCCGTTCTACGAGGCGGTCGGTATCGAGGTGCCCGCCCGACCGGAGCGGTACAACCCGCCTCTGGAGGAGCAGCTCGAGGCGGTCTGGGAGATCGCGCCCGCGGTGCTCAGCGTGGTGTTCGGCGTGCCTTCCGCGTCTGTGGTCGAGGAGGCTCACCGCCGCGGCATCCGGCTCGTGGGGACCGCGACCACCGTGGCCGAAGCGGTCGCCCTCGCCGAGGCGGGTGTGGATGCCGTCGTCGCCACCGGAGCGGAGGCCGGGGGCCACCGGGTGTCGTTCCTGCGCCCGGCGGAGGAGTCGCTGGTCGGGACGTTCGCGCTGGTCCCGCAGGTCGTCGACGCGGTCGGAGTGCCCGTGATCGCGGCGGGTGGGATCGCCGACCGGCGTGGGGTGGCTGCGGCGTTCGCGCTGGGCGCCTCCGGCGTGCAGGTGGGGACGGGCTTCCTCGCCACCGCCGAGTCTGCAGCGAACGACGCCCACCGCGACGCGATCCGCTCCACCGCGGCCGACGAGACCGTGCTCACGCGGGCGATGAGCGGACGTCTGGCTCGCGGTGCGCGCAACCGCGTCGTGCGGGCGATCGAGGCGAGCGGCACGATCGCTCCGTTCCCGATGCAGAACTGGCTCACCGGCCGGTTCCGCACGGCGGCCGGACAGCAGAACCTGGGCGCGCTGCAGTCGCTGTGGATGGGCCAGGCTGCCCCGCTGGTCGAGTACGACACCGCCGCTGAGGTGTTCGCCGAGCTGGCGGCGGGGGTTCCGGCGGACCGGGCTGGCCGGTCCGCGACCTCGGCCGAGATCGACGCGCGGTCAGAAGAGAACCGGAACGCCTGGACGACGCCGACCGCTAGAGGATGACCGTGGACTTGCCGTGCACGATCACGCGGTCCTCCGCATGCCACTGCACGGCGCGGGCGAGCACCAGGCGCTCCACATCGGCACCACGGCTCTGCAGCTGAGCCGCCGACTCGGAGTGGGTCACTCGCGTGACGTCCTGCTCGATGATCGGGCCCTCGTCGAGGTCGGCCGTCGCGTAGTGCGCTGTCGCACCGATGAGCTTGACGCCGCGGTCCTTGGCGCGCGCATACGGGTTGGCGCCGATGAACGCCGGCAGGAACGAGTGGTGGATGTTGATCACCGGCACCTCGAGACGCGTGATGAAGTCGTCGGTGAGGATCTGCATGTAGCGGGCGAGCACGACCAGGTCGACGTTTCCGTGCAGCAGCTCGAGCTGACGCTCCTCCATGGCGGCCTTGTCGCCGGAGGGGATGTGCACGAACGGCACGCCGAACGAGCGCACCGACTGGGCCAGATCGGGGTGGTTGGAGACGACCATCGTGATGTCGATGTCGAGCTGGCCGCGCTGCGTGCGCCACAGCAGTTCCATCAGGCAGTGGTCGTACTTGGAGACGAAGATCGCGACGCGCTTGCGGCGGGCCACATCGTGCAGTGACCATTCCATGCCGAAGCGCTCGGCGACGACGGCGATGTCGGCTTCGAGGGCCGGGCGCGCGGCGGAGAGACCGTCGAGGTGGATCACGGTGCGCTGGAAGAAGCGTCCGCCCTCGGAATCGGTGGAGTGCTGATCGAGCGAGATGATGTTCGCGCCGTGCTGGGCGAGCACACCGGCGACAGCGGCGACGATGCCGGGCTGGTCGTCGCAGGCGATCAGCAGGCGGGCGGTATCGGGCTGAGACATGGGGGCTCCTCGAGGGTGTGCATCGATTCTGCCGTGGATGCTGAGCGGGGGCGAATCGCGGGAGGCGACTCGCTACTCTGAGACCGTGGAAGCGAGTGACCTCGGCCTGGTGCTGATCCCCCTGTTGGCTGTTGCGGCGCCGCTGCTCGCCCGCGGCGTGCGTCCCGTGGTGCGGGTGCCCATCGTGGTGTTCGAGCTCGTGCTCGGCATCCTCGTCGGGCCTGCCGTGCTCGGCTGGGTCGAGCCCGGCCCGCTGCTGGAGAAGCTCAGCGACTTCGGCCTGGCGCTGCTGTTCTTCGTCGCCGGCACCGAGATCGACTTCAAGATGGTGGCCGGAAAGCCGCTCGCACGGGCATCGGCCGGCTGGCTCCTCAGCGTGCTGCTGGGCATCGGCCTCGGCTTCTTCTTCGCTCCGGGCGAGGGGATGGTCGTCGTCGGCATCGCGCTCAGCTCCACGGCTCTGGGCACGCTGATGCCGATCCTGCGCGATGCCCGCGAGCTGGACACGCCTTTCGGGCGAGCGATCAGCACGATCGGGGCCGTCGGGGAGTTCCTGCCCCTGATCGCGATCTCGATCTTCCTGAGCACGCGGACCACGCCGATCGCCACAGCCGTGCTGCTGACCTTCGTGGTGCTGGCAGGCCTCGCGGTGCTGCTGGCGCATCGCGTGCCCCACGGCCGACTCCACCGCATCGTCCTCGCCACACTGCACACGTCCGACCAGTTCGGGGTGCGGTTCGTGATCCTCCTCATCGCGGCGCTCGTGGGGCTGAGCGTGATGCTCGACCTCGACATGCTGCTCGGTGCGTTCGTGGCCGGTGCGGTCTGGCGCATCATCATGACGCGCGCGCCGAAGGAGTCCGCCGAGCAGATCGAGAGCAAGATCGAGGCCATCGCCTTCGGCTTCCTGGTGCCGATCTTCTTCCTCTACACCGGTGTCACGTTCGACCTGCAAGCGCTGCTCACCTCACCCACCGCGCTGGCGCTGGTGCCGATCTTCCTGATCGCCCTGCTCGTGATCCGCGGTGCGGCGGCGCAGCTCTCGGCTCCCGCGGGGATGAGCGTCCGCGACCGGGCAGCGCTCGGGCTGCTGGCCGCCACCGGTCTGCCGATCATCGTCGCGGTCACCGCGATCGGTGTGGATCAGGACATGCTCGACACCGGCACGGCCGCCGCACTCGTCGGGGCCGGCATGCTCTCGGTGCTGCTGTATCCGCTGATCGGGATGACGCTGCGCGGCGATCGCGCGGAGGTCGTCGGACCGGCACGCGCGGGCGAGGCTGTGCAGGGGGAACTGTGACCACCGCATCGGCGCTGCTGACCGCGGCTGTGACCGCCCTCGCCGGCGCCCCGAAAGAGGGACTGGGGGAGCAGCGCGACTCCCGATGGCGCGGGCGTCGCATCGTGCGTGTCGGCGAGGCCTGGCATCTCGGGGCGCTGCTGCTCACCGACACGCATGCGCTGGCGACCGCCGAGGTGCTGCGGGCCGCCGATCCCGGCCGTCGCGGCTACACGGCCGAGTCGGCGCGCGAGCGGGCCGAACGCCGGGCCGAGGCGCTGCGTGGCGGGTTCGACGAGGGTGAGGTCGTGCACGTGGGGTGGAGCGTGATCGACGTGGACGCCGTGGACGCCGGGCGCTCGTCCGGTCCGCTGGCCCTGGTCGACGGGGTGCCGTCGGTGCGCTGGAGCGCGGCCGGAGGCTTCATGCCGCTGGAGGCATACCTGCGGGAGCGAGTGGCTCTGCTACGCGACGGGGCAGCCGGCTGACTCAGGCCGGCTGACTCAGGCGGGCTGACTCAGGCGAACGTTTCGGCGAATCGCCGGAGGAGCGCGGCGCCCTCGGTGACCGATGCCGCGAGCACCTGCTGCTGCACCGCGTCGAACTCGTCGGGGTCGAAGTAGCCGGTGGTGCGGTAGAACGTCATCCGGTCGGCGAAGTCGCGGGGAGTGGGCTCGGGGTGGAACTGTGCCGCGTACAGATGCGTGCCCACGCGGTAGGCCTGCACCGGGCATGCGTCGTTGGTCGCGAGCAGCACGGCGCCGGGCGGGGTGTGCGCCGCGCTCTCCTTGTGTGCCGTGAAGACCGTGAGAGCGGGCCCGCTGGGGCCGAACACCGGGTCGGCTGCACCCTCGGGCGTGACGTCGATGACCGTGGCGCTCGCGGGCTCCGGGGTGTCGGTGACGACCTCTCCGCCGAGCATGCGGGTCACGACGCCGATGCTGAAGCACGTGAAGAACACGGCGACCTCGGACGCGACGGCCGCATCGGCCAGGGTGCGCAGGTCGGCCTCGACGCGCAGCTGCTCCGTGGACTTCACGGTGTCGGAGACGTTGTACGGCGAACCGCCGACGACGATGCCCCGATAGCCCCGCGCGCGCTCGAGGTCGAGCGGCGTCTGCAGCAGGTCGAGCCGGTCGACCACGTCGGCGCCGAGCGCCCGCCGGAACGAGGCGTGCTCAGCATCCGCCGCCCCGAGCTCGGGACGCACGCAGACGTAGAGGAGCGAGGCCATCAGGAGATTCTAACGAGCGCGACGACCGTCGCCGGTCACCGGGAGGAGTTGGCGGTGCGGCCGCGGACGATGCCGACGAACGTCTCGACGTCGGGCGTGGTGCGCTCGCGCGGCCAGACGAGGGCGACGGTCGAGGTCGGTCCTTCAGCCAGGATGCGGTGGTCGGCATCCTTGCGGTGATGCATGCGGGCGAGTGACATCGGGACGACCACGATGCCGACTCCCGATGCCGCGGTCGCGATCGCCTCGTGGGTCGGCAGGGCGGCGAAGCCCGCCGGCGTGGTGCCGGGGAGGTCGAGCGGTCCGAGCACGTCGTCGGTCAGGCCGATCACGACCTCGCCCTCCAGGTCGGCGGACGTGAGCTCCTCGACCGCCATCAGGTGCGAGTCGGCGGCGGCCACGACCACCGGGACCTCGTCGTACAGGGGGATGATGTGCAGCGACTCGTCCGTGAGCGGCAGTCGCACCAGCGCCGCATCCAGCTGGTCGAGGGCGGCGCGCTGCGTGGCCGCCTCGATCGGGACGAGCTCGAGCGGCACGCGCGGCATCCGCTGCTTCCACGCATCGATCCACTTGCCCGGAGTCGCACCGGGCACCGCGCCCAATCGGAAGGTGCGCGGTGCCTCGGGCTCGGACTGCGGGGCGTCGAAGACGACCTTGGCCGTCTTCTTCTTGGGCTTCTGCGGGGGGAACCGCTCGGCGGGGGCGGCCTTGTTGCGCCGTACGGGCGTGCCGCGGCCTGCGCCCTTCGCGGGCCGTCTTCCCTGATTCGCCATGCGGACAAGGCTACTCGGCGAAGGGCGCGGCCACTTCCTGCTGCGGGTGGGATGCGGCCGCCAGCTTGCGCTGTGCACGGCGGATGAGGCCGGCGGCCCCGCCGACGAGCAGCAGCACACCGGCGGTGAGCAGGACGATCGCGGTGATCGTCGTGGGCGGCATGGTCATCAGTGCGTCCGCGATCGTCTCCCGTCGGGAAGGGTCGGCGAGCTGGCCGAGCGCGAGGGCCGCGATGGTCGCGAACAGCAGTCCCCAGATGATGGCGGCCCAGCGGGTGCGCGGCGCGGTGGTCGGTTCGGTGGTCGTGGGAGTGCTCATCACTGGTCTTCCTTCTTCGGCTCGACGACGGTGATGGAGATCTCGCCGCTGTTCTGATCGATGGTGACGGGCTGGATGGTGGTCGTCGACATGTTCTCCGCAGAGATGTTCTCGGAGACGACCGACTCCCCGTCGCGCCGCGTGCCCGCCCAGGTGCCGGAATCGATGACGTTGTAGTACTCCGCGTCGACGCGGGTCCACGTGATGTCCGCCGTGTCGACGGTCGCACGCAGCTGCAGCTGGACACCCGGATCGACGTAGATGTTGGTTGCGCCGGAGCCCTTCTCGATCACGATCGGCCGGGGCGCGTCGTCATGCTGATTCAGAGTCACGTTGAGCTCGCCGAACGGCTGCCGGATGTGCTCCGCACGGTAGTTCGTGACCGACGCCCAGCCGAGGCTGAAGCCCTGCAGGGTGGAGAACCCCCCGACGACGAGCCCGCTCACCAGCGTGAGCACGGTGATGAAGGCCAGGAAGCCGCTGCGTCGACGGAAAGCCCCGGCGACGATCATCCCGAGCGCCAGGATGAGGGCGGCGGCGAGCAGTCCGAGCGCGGTGCCGACCACGTCGCCACCCGCGACGAGGCCGACTGCCGCCCCCGTGATGATCGCGAGACCGAGGATGGTCGCGGCGAATGCGAAGCCCGCGCGCGGGTTCGATGCGCGGCGGATGCGCCGACGCTCGGCCGCCTCGGAGGCGAAGACGGCGGCCTCGGCCTGGCGCTCGCGGCGCAGCTGATCGCGGGCGGCGCGCTCGATGTCCTGCTGCTGGCGTCGCCACGCCTGGTCCTGTTCCTTCCAGGCGGCGTGCTGGCCGCGCCAGGCCTCGAGGGCGGCGGGGTCCTGCGAGCCGGGAGGCAGGGGGGCGGGAGGTGCGGGCGGGATCGCCGCGGTCGCCGTCGGGTCGAGGGGCGGGAGGTGGGATGCCCCGACCTCGGCCGGGGCAGGCGTGTCCCCGACCACGGTGTCGGCATCCGCCGCAGCGTATGCGCCGAGCGGGAGTGTGGCGTCCGTCCCCTCGGCGGTACCCGAACCACCGAGGGCGACGGACGCGGCCGGGGCCGCCTGATCTGCGGAAGCCATCGGCAGATCCGGCGCGGAAGCACCCGGGGTGCGGCTCGCAGCACGCACGATCAGGATGAGCAGGACGGCGACGAGGACGAGGCCGATGATCCAGCTCATGAGAGACAGGGCCGACCAGCCGTCGTAGCCGAGGCCGAAGAGGCGGCCGGCGAGCGGAGCGGTCGGGAACAGGCCGATGACGGCCATCGCGAGGATGCCCCACTGCACGGGCTGGTAGTCGCGGCGGAGGAGATCGCGGACGTGGACGCGTCCGTCGACGTCCGGCAGCAGCGCCCAGGCCGCGGCGTACAGGAAGATGACCGGCAGCCCGAAGAGGGCCGCGACCACGAGGACGCCGCGGACGATCAGCGGGTCGATGCGCAGGCGGGCGGCGATGCCCGCCGAGACACCGCCCAGCCATCCCTCGGACCGGGCGACGCCGAGACCGGCGACCCAGAGGAGGAATCGCTCGGCTCCGCGAGGGCTGCCGGTGCCCGGTGCGCCGGTGGCCGGAGCGGCGTGGTCGGCGGGGGGCGGTGGCGCAGTCGGAATCGTCATGCTTCGATCCTGGCGGCAGCCGCGTACTGCCTGCCATGGGGGGAACCCCTGAGTGACCCCTGATTCTGCGCCGGGGAGGACCCGGAGCGGGCACGCGGATGATTGGATTGCCACATGTCCTCTTCGGCGCACGCTCCTGCGCGACCTCCGCGCGTGGCTGCACCGCCGCGCCCGCCGCTGACCCGCGACCGCGACTGTCTGGTGGCCGGCGTGAGCACCGGTCTCGCCCGTCACCTCGGTGTGCGCGTGGGGCTGGTGCGGACGCTGTTCATCGCGCTGACACTGTGCGGTGGCGCCGGCATCCTGCTCTACGCCTGGTGCTGGGTCTTCATGCCGTGGGCCGAGGGCGACAGTGCACCGACGAGGCGAATGCCGGTGGCCTGGCTGCTGCTCGCTCCTGCCGCGGTCGGGATGCTCGTCGTCCTGGTCTGGCGCGGGGGCAGCGACTGGCTGAGCGGGTCGATCCCCCCGGATCTCGCCGCGGTCGTGGTGGGCGGCGCGGCGGCGTTCGCGACCGGTGCCGGGCTGTGGGCCACCCTCGTCGACCGTACCGACACGGCTCGTGGGCCGCGGCACACGATGACCGTGCGGGTCGTAGCGATCCTGCTGTTGGCGCTGCTGTTCACGGTGCTGCTCTCCTGGCCCGTCGCCCGGTCGGGGGTGGCGCTGGTGCTCCTCCCGCTCGCCGGGCTCGCCGCCGTGGTCGCGTCGGCCCTGATCCCGCGCTGGCGCGAACTCTCCGGTGAGCGGGTCCGCCGCATCCGCGAGGAGCAGCGCAGCCAGATGGCCGCGCACCTGCACGATTCGGTGCTGCAGACGCTCGCCCTGATCCAGAACAGGGCCGGTGCCTCCAGTGAGGCCGCGCGTCTCGCCAGAGCGCAGGAGCGCGAGCTGCGGGCGTGGCTGTACGACGGTGATGCCCCGGCCGACAGCGACCTGCCGACGGATCTGCGTGACTACGCCGGAGCGCTCGAACTCGACTACCCGGTGCGTATCGACGTGGTCTCGGCCGGCCTCTCCGCCGAGCGTGCGAGTGGCGAGCTCGCGGCGGCGGCCAGAGAGGCGATCCTGAACGCGGCCCGTCACGCCGGTGGCGAGATCTCGGTGTACATCGAGGGCAGCGCGACGGGCGTCGACGTGTTCATCCGCGACCGCGGTGCCGGGTTCTCCCTCGACGACGTGCCCAGCGACCGCCTCGGGGTGCGGGAGTCGATCATCGGCCGGATGCGTCGCGCCGGCGGCTCGGGCGGGGTCCGCAGCGACGAGAACGGCACCGAGGTGCATCTGAGCATCACGTCCCGGGAGGAGAACCGTGGCTGACAGCATCCGCGTCGTGATCGTCGACGACCACTCGATCTTCCGCTCCGGTCTGCGGGCCGACCTCGATGCCAGTGTCGATGTGGTCGGGGAGGCTGCCGACGTGCCGTCCGCCATCGCGGTGATCGGCGCGACGCAGCCCGATGTGGTGCTGCTCGACGTGCACCTGCCGGGCGGCCCCGGCGACGACGCGACCGGGGGAGAGGCCGTGATCCGCGGCTCGGCGCCGACGACGGCCCGGTTCCTCGCGCTGAGCGTGTCGGATGCGGCGGCCGATGTCGTGCGGGTGATCCGTGCCGGCGCGCGCGGCTACATCACCAAGGGGTCGTCCGGCACCGAGGTCAGCAAGGCCGTGCACGCCGTGGCCGACGGCGATGCGGTGTTCTCACCGCGGCTCGCCGGCTTCGTGCTCGACGCGTTCGGGGCCGTCGCGGGAGAGACTGCGACCGCGACCGATGAGCTCGACAGGCTCTCGGCGCGCGAGCAGGAGGTCATGCGACTGATCGCGCGCGGCTACGCCTACAAGGAGGTCGCCTCCGAGCTGTTCATCTCGATCAAGACGGTCGAGACCCACGTGTCATCCGTGCTGCGCAAGCTGCAGCTCTCGTCGCGGCACGAACTCACCGCGTGGGCATCCGAGCGGCGACTGCTGTAGTCAGGCCACGCGACGCGTGACGCGCTCAGGTCGAGCGCGGGGCGTCAGGCTGCGAGCCAGAGGCCCTTCTGGTCCGTCGCGATGGTGAGGCCTGCGGCGACCGTCTCGTCGTCGCCGATCCTGGCACCACGGACGATGCGCGCTCCGGCGCCGACGTCGGTGCGGACACCCACGTACGCGTGGTCGCCGATCGCGGCTCCCTGACCGATGTGCGCGTGCGCGTCGACGAAAGCTCCCTCGCCGACCACGGCGTCTTCGTCGATCCAGGCACCGCGGGCGATGGTCGCCCCGGCGCCGACGCGCGCGCCCGGTTCGATATAGGCACCCGCCTCGATGTGCGCCTTCGGATGCACCTTCGCGCCATGCGCGACGAGACCTCGACCATTCGCGTGCTTGCGGTACCGCAGCGTCGCGCCCTGGTCGTTCTCGATGTCGACGTAGTTCTTACCCACGATTCCTCCCGTGCTCCGGAGTTCTCCGGATACATCAACAACCACGGCACGGGCGGATTCATTCCCGCGGATGGATGTAGGGAGCGCGGTGGGTTTCGGTTCGCTAGTCGACGCGGGTCGCCGCGGAACCGATCGTCTTCGCGAGATCCGCAGGGCGGCTCCACATCGGCCAATGCCCGGTCGGGAGATCGATGACCTCGAGGTCATCGAGGGCGTCGACCTCGGCGAACATGGGATGCCCGGCGCGGGCGAGTTCCAGAAGCTGTGCGCTGGGGATGGAGCAGCAGACGAGGGTGGTGGGGACGCGGCGGCGCGCATCGTTCGTGAGTTCCACGGGCTGCCGGAGCACCGGCCCGGGCTCGGGGACGGCATGGGCGCGGAAGCGCTCGAGCACGTCGGCGCTCAAGCCCTCGAGACTGGCCTGCTCTCCGAGGACCTCGAAGGGCGGCAGAGGCAGCTCTTCCACCGTCTCGGGGAGCTCCGGTGCGAAGACGCTTCCCGGTGCGACGGGGCCGGAGTCGACCCAGACGATCCGGCGAATGAGCTCCGGATGCCGGTCGAGGACGATGCTGAGCGGGGCGTTGGCCCCGCTGTGGCCCACGAGCACCAGGGGCCGCTCCGCCGAGGCGTCGGCGCGGGCCATGGCTTCTTCGATCGCCGCAGCCTGATCGTCGAGGGTCCGGGACGATCGTTCGGGATCGTGCGCGTCGAGGCCGGGGAGTGTCATCGCGACGGAGTTCTGCCCGTCGGTCGTCAGCCCTTCCTGCACCTCGTCCCAGGCCCAGGCGCCGAGCCAGTGACCCGCGATCAGGATGATGGTCGGATTCCGTGTTTCTGTCGTCATGTCTCGATGCTCGCAGCGGCTCCGGACAGGTGTATGGCACTATTTCTGTCATGAATTCATCGCGGTGGGGACAGTGAAGCGGGCAGAGCGACTCCATGCTCTGACGGAGATGCTGCGCCGCAACGGCACCCGCGGATGTACGGCGGAGCGCCTCGCCACTGAGTTCGAAGTATCGGTGCGAACCGTGAAGCGCGACCTCGCCGCGCTGGCGAGCAGCGGTGCGGCGGTGTGGTCGCGCCCGGGACCCGGTGGTGGCTACGGGTTGGCGTCGAGCGCCTCCCTGCCGCCCATCAGCCTGTCGCCGGCCCAGGCCGTGGCGCTCCTCGCAGCTGTCTCGGCGGCGCGCGACGCCCCCTACGCCGACCTGGCATCGGCCGGGGTGCAGAAGATCATGGACGTGCTCGATCCCCGCACACGGGAGAGGGCCGCCGACCTGGGGCGTCGAGTGTGGGTCGACGGATCGCTCCCTTCCTCCCGCGCCGTCCGGTCGGTGCTTGAGGAGGCGATGGCCGAGCAGAGGACGATCCGGATCCGCTACACCTCCCTCGCCGGTGCCACGACCGCGCGTGAGATCGAGCCCGTGATGTTCGCCTCCACGAACGGCCGGTGGTACCTGGTCGGATGGTGTCTGCTGCGCGACGCGATGCGCTGGTTCGTCGTGTCGCGAATCGAGCAGGCTCGCATGACGAACACCGCCTGCAGCGGTCATACCGTGCAGGAGGTCGGGGCCCCGCCGGTGAACGCTCGGCCGGTGCACGTCGGCGGTTGAACGACTCGCGCCGTTCCTGCCTGATACTCAGTGCTGGCAGACCGGACACCAGAACGTGACGCGCTCGCGCGTCGGATCCGCGCCCTGCTCGCCGCGTCGGATGAGGGTTCCGCAGCGGCGGCACGGGCGCCCGGCGCGGCCGTAGACCCAGGTGCCCTGGCCCGGACGGTCGATGCCCGTGAAGGTGCGGTTGCGGCGGTCGCGGTTGACCCGGATGGTGCGCACACCGAGGTCGAGGAGGGCGGCCACATCCACCTCGGGTGTCGGCCGTGTCGGCAGGATTCCGCGCAGGAACAGAAGCTCCGCGGCGTACTCGTTGCCGAACCCTGCGACGTTGCGCTGATCGAGGAGGGCGACGTGGATGCTGCGGGTGTCGGCTCCGAGTCGTCGGAGGGCTTCAGCCGCATCCCAGTCGTCCGCGAGCGGATCGGGACCCAGATAGCCGACGAGCTGGTCCTCGTCACGAGTGGGCACGACCTCGATCTCGGCGATGTCGACCCCGACGGCATCACGCTCGGAGGTGCCGACGATCGCACGTACCTTGAAGGCCGGATGCCGCCATCTCTCGCCCGGGCGGTACGCGAACCACGCGCCGTCCATGCGCAGATGCGAATGCAGCGTGCTGTCGCCGATGCGCATGAGCAGATGCTTGCCGCGGGGGACGACGCCGTGCACGTGCTGCCCGGTCAGGTCGAGCGTCGCGAATCGGGGGACGCGGAGGTCGAAGCGGGTGACCTCGCCGCCTGCCAGTGCCTCGTCGAGGCGTCGCGCGGTGCGGAAGACGGTGTCGCCCTCGGGCATCAGGAAGCTCCCGGTCCTGCCCCGAGATGCGGCGGCGGCGGAAGCGGTGACGATACGGCGTTCGGTGCGGGCGGCGGAGGTGTCATCGTCGTTCCGGAGGTCGCCGCCGCGGTGCTCGTGCGGGCGAGCATGTCGCGGGCGAGCATCGTGCTGCCGGCGACGGCGACCGGCATGATCGCGACCGCGCCGCCGGGGATCAGGAAGCAGAGTTGTGTGGCGACGCCGAAGCCGAGCACCCGTGCGCGGCTGCCCGAGAACAGTGCGGCGCGATCGAGGGGGCTCAGATCGCGCGCATCGAAGGCGCGGCCGGTGAGCTCGCGCGCCAGCAGTCGGCCGGTCAGGACGACGCCGGCGACAGCGCCCAGGAAGCCGCCGACGCCCGGGATGAGGCCGATGAGAAGCACGGAGAGGGCGATGAGGATGCCGAGGAGGACCAGTCGCAGTCCCTCGCCGAGCGTGGTCCAGAAGCTGCCGCCGTCGGCGGGCGGGGGCGAGCCGAGGTCGACCTCGACCGCGTGCCAGATGCGCTGATAGAAGGGGTCGCCGATGGTCAGGGTCAGCGCGCTGAAGACCACGCTCGCGAGAGCCAGGGCGGCGGCGACGACGACAAGGCTCACGGCGGCGCGCAGCAGACCGCGCCACGGCTCGATCCATCCGTCGGCGAACGGGGTGAGCCACGTGGACAGCGACGGCATGCCGATCACCAGCGGCACGAGCAGGGCGGCGAGCACGACGACGGCGATGATCGCCGGGATCAGGCCCAGCACCATGAGGCCCGGTCGCGTGCGCCAGAGCCCGAATCCGCGCAGCAGGGTGCGGATGCCGGCGGCGAACTCTCGGATCATGGCTTCCAGCGTAGGGGGGTCAGTAGTGGTAACGGGCCTGCAGGATGATGACCTGATGGTCGTTGGCGGTGTAGACCAGTCGGTTCGTCTCATCGATGCGCCGAGACCAGGCTCCGGCCAGAGCGTGCTTCAGCGGTTCCGGCTTGCCGATCCCCTCGAAGGGGTCGTCGCGCAGGACGTCGGTCAGAAGGAGGTTGATGCGCTTCAGAGTCCGACGATCCTCGGTCTGCCAATGGAGATAGTCCTCCCACCCCTGCGACGTCCAGACCAGCACTCGCGAGGTCATTCCTCGTCGAGTGGATGTTCTGCGACGTCGCCCGCCTGTGCGGCGGCGAGAGCGACGAGCAGCCGGTTCGCATTCGCGGGGGAGCGCAGAAGGTGGCTGGTCTCGATCAGGGAGTCGTATTCGGACTTCGACATGAGGACGGCGGCGCCTCGGCGGGAGACGATCTCGATCTCGGAATGATCGAGGTTGACGCGCTCGATCAGGCCGAAGAGGTCGCGGCGCGCTTCGCTCGTGGTGATGGCCATGTGCATCCCTTCTGGTACCACTTATGGTACCACTCTGGATGGGTCAGACGACCTTGCGGAGGGTGTAGCCCCGCGGGGTGGCCACGAATCCCGCCTCCTGCAGGGCGAGTGCGAGGTCGGTGCCGTACACGCCTTCGCCGTTGATCTTCTCGACGGTCAGGGTGTCGAGTCGGCGGGCGCGTGCGGTGGCCGCGAGATCGGACGCGGCGGCGCGGAGCACTTCGCCGTCATCACTGAACGACAGCACGGTGCGGCCGCCGCGTTCGAGGGAGAGCACGAGGACGCCGTCGACCAGCACGACCAGGCCGCCCGCTTTGCGGCCCGGGCGGTGCGAGACCCCGTCGAGCTTGGGCCAGCCGAGGGCCGCGCCATAGGGGTTCGCGGGATCGGTGGCCGCGAGGGTCACGGCCTTGCGTGGCGGTGGATCGGCGAGCCCGGCGTAGGTGCGGAGTCGGTCGACCGTGCCGGAGGCGGCGAACTGTGCGGCGCCGAGCTTCTCGATCACATAGCCGCGACGGCAGTGGCCCGCCTCTTCGAACCCGGCGAGCACCCGGTACGCCTGAGCGAACCCGCCGGGAACACCCTCGGCCTGCACGGCTCCGCGCGTGACGACGCCGTAGCGGTCGAGCAGGAGGCCCGCGCTGACGGTGGCGCGGCGGGCGGCATCCGTCTCGAGCGCTGGCAGCAGCGACCAGCGCCCGCCGATCGACGTCGGCCGCGGCGCAGGGGAACCCGTGAAGGACACGCCACGGTAGGTGCGAGCGCGGGGAGCCCGGCGCTTGACCTTGTGCGCCTGCGAACCGCCGGCGAGGAGTGAGCGGATGGGGCCGAACGTGTCGTTCGTGACGTAGCCCGACCACGTCAGCGACCACAGCGCCTCGAGCACGGACTGCTCGTTCTCGGCCGCCGCCATGTCTTTCAGCTGCGCCGCGAAGTACGCGCCGCCGACGTCGAGTGCGATGAGGATGCGCGACTCCAACGAGTCGGATGCGATCTCGGCGTCTCGCTCGGGCAGCGTGAACGGCGCGAGGTCGACCGGATGCAGCGACACCCAGCCGTCGCGCCCCGGGAGGGTGCCGTGACCGGACCAGATGACCTCGCCCGCCGCCGTGAGCTCGTCGAGCATCGCAGGGGAGTAGTCGCGCACACGAGAGGGGAGGACCAGCGATTCCCAAGCGCTCGCGGGGATCGGCACGCCGGCGAACTGCTCGATCACGCTCAGCACACCGTCGACGCCCTCCAGCGGTCGGCCCACGTGCTGCCAGTCGGGCAGGAAGCGGGCATACGCCTCGGGGGAGACCGGCTCCACCGACCCGCGGATGGCCGCGAGCGAGCGCATCCGCAGGCGTCGCAGCACCTCGCTGTCGCACCACTCGATCGCGTCGCCGCTGCCGGCGGCCTCGGGCAGGAAGTAGCCGCTCGTGAGTCGGCCGGCGTTCTCCAGCCGCTGCAGGGTGTGGCGGGCCACCGCGGCTCCGAGTCCGAACCGGGTGGCGACGGCGTCCGTCGTGAAGGGGCCGTGCGTGCGGGCGTGCCGGGCGACGAGGTCTCCCAGCGGGTCGGCCAGCGGTTCGAGGAACGCCACCGGGATGCCCGTGGGGAGCGCGACCCCGAGCGCATCGCGCAGTCGGCCCGCGTCTTCGATCGCAGCCACCCGGCTCACGCCGCCGATCGTCACCGGAATCGCGCGCCGGGCGGTGATCAGGTCGTTGAGCAGTGCGGCGGCGGTCGCGGTGTCGACGGACTCGGCCTCCGCTTCGAGCACACTCGCGGGGTCGAGACGAGCCGCGACCTCTTCCGCGTCGAGCGGTCCGAGCATCCGCAGCAGGTCAGCGACGCCCTCGAGCCCGCGGGCACGGCGGTCCGGATCGAGTCGCTGCGCCTCCCGCTCGAACTGTGCGATCACCTCGGGGTCGAGCAGCTCGCGGAGCTCGACGGTTCCCAGCAGCTCGCCGAGAAGGGCGGGGTCGACCGAGAGCGCGGCGGCGCGGCGCTCGGCGAGCGGCGAGTCGCCCTCGTACATGAAGGCGCCCACGTATCCGAACAGCAGGTCGCGGGCATACGGCGAGGGCTGACCGGGCTCGGTCTCGACCAGGCGGATCCGGCGATCGGCGATGGAGGTCGCGAGCTTGCGCAGGGACGGCAGGTCGTAGACGTCTTGCAGCACCTCGCGCAGCGTCTCGAGGATCACCGGGAACGTCGGATGCCGCCGCGCCACCTCGAGCAGCTGCGCCGACCGCTGCCGCTGCTGCCAGAGGGGCGTGCGCTTGTTCGGGTTCATGCGGGGCATGAGCAGCGCCCTGGCCGCGCACTCGCGGAACCGCGAGGCGAACAGCGCGGAGCCGCCCACCTCCTCGGTGACCAGGTGCTCCAGCTCGTCGGGCTCGAACACGAACAGCTCGGCTCCGGGCGGCTCGGCTTCGGCATCGGGGATGCGCACGATGATGCCGTCGTCGCTCGCGACCGCCGATCCTTCGACACCGAGGCGCTCGCGCACGCGGGCGTTGATGGCCAGCGCCCACGGCGCGTGCACCTTCATGCCGTACGGGGAATGCAGGATGACCCGCCAATCGCCGACCTCATCGCGGCCGCGCTCCACGGTGAGCGTGCGGTCGGTGGGGAGCGTGCCCGTCGCCTCGCGCTGCTCGGTCAGGTGCGCCATGAGATTCGCCCGCGCCTGCTCGTCGAGTCCGGCGTCGATCAGTCGCTGCGCCGCCTTCTCGGGGGTCGCCGCCGACACCTCGCGGGAGAACGCTCCGAGCGCCTCACCGAGCTCGAACGGGCGACCGATGCCGTCGCCGTGCCAGAACGGCACCTTGCCGGGCTGCCCGTACGCGGGGATCACGTTCACGCGGTCGTGGGTGATCTCGGCGATGCGCCAGCTGGTGGTGCCGAGCGTGAACACGTCGCCCACGCGCGACTCGTAGACCATCTCCTCGTCGAGTTCACCGACGCGGGCACCGGTGCTCTCGCCCGCGACGAACACTCCGAACAGGCCGCGGTCGGGGATGGTCCCGCCGCTGGTCACGGCGATGCGCTGTGCGCCCGGACGCCCGGTGAGGGTTCCCGCGTCGCGGTCCCACACGAGCCGCGGCCGCAGTTCGGCGAACTCGTCGGAGGGGAAGCGCCCGGCCAGCAGGTCGAGCGTCGCTTCGTAGGCCGAGCGGGGCAGCGACTGGAACGGCGCGGAACGGCGGACCGTCTCGAACCACTCCTCGACGCTGATGGCTCCGAGCGCGCTCGCGGCGACCGTCTGCTGCGCGAGGATGTCGAGCGGATTGCGCGGAACCTGGATCGCCTCGATCTTGCCTGCCAGCATCCGCTCGGTGACGATCGCGGTGTGCAGCACGTCGCCGCGATGCTTCGGGAAGAGGGCGGCACGGCTGATCTCGCCCACCTGGTGCCCGGCTCGGCCGACGCGCTGCAGCCCGGAGGCAGCCGACGGCGGGGCCTCGACCTGGATCACCAGGTCGACCGCGCCCATGTCGATGCCGAGTTCGAGACTGCTCGTCGCGACGACACAGCGCAGCACGCCGGACTTGAGTTCTTCTTCGACCTGGGCGCGCTGCTCCTTCGACACCGAGCCGTGGTGCGCCTTGGCGAGCACGGGATCGGCGCCCGCGGTCGCCCCGGCCTGCGCCATCATCGCGGCGGGAACGGTCGCGGCTGGAAGCTCGACCCCGATCCGCTCGGAGTAGATCTCGTTCAGACGGCCGGTGAGGCGCTCGGCCAGCCGACGGGAGTTGGCGAACACGATCGTGGAGTTGTTCTGCAGGATGCGGTCGACGATCGCCTCTTCGACGTGCGGCCAGACCGATCCGGTGACCTCGCTGTACTCCGCATCCGCCGCGTCCCCCGGCACGCCGGGCGGCGGGGGCGGGTTGGTCATGTCGTCCATCGGGACGACCACCCCGAGCTCGAAGGTCTTCGATGCCGGCGGTGCGACGATCTCGACCGGTGCCGAACCGCCGAGGAATCGCGCCACCTCGTCGATGGGGCGGACGGTGGCCGACAGGCCGATCCGCTGTGCGGGGGTCTCGATGCCGTTGAGCCGGCGCAGCGCGTCGAGACGTTCGAGGCTCACGGCGAGGTGTGCTCCGCGCTTGGTGGCGGCGACCGCGTGCACCTCGTCGATGATCACGGTGTGCACCCCGCGCAGAGTCTCGCCCGCGCGGCTCGTGAGCATGAGATACAGCGACTCGGGCGTCGTGATGAGGATGTCGGGCGGATCGGAGACCAGCTTGCGGCGGTCGCTCGACGTCGTGTCGCCCGAGCGCACGCCGACCGTCACCGCGGGGGCGGGCACTCCGAGCCGCCGGGCCGACTGTCCGATGCCGATGAGCGGGGACCGCAGGTTGCGCTCGACGTCGACGCCGAGGGCCTTCAGTGGGGAGATGTAGAGGATGCGGGTGCGCGGCTCACCCTTCGCGGGCGGGGCGGTCTCGCTCATGCGCTCGCGGAACACGCTGTCGATCGCCCAGAGGAACGCCGACAGCGTCTTGCCGGAACCGGTCGGAGCGACCACGAGCGCGTGCTTGCCCGCCGAGATCGCGTCCCAGGCACCCGCCTGCGCGGGAGTGGGCGCGGGGAAAGCCCCCCGGAACCAGTCCTGCGTGGCGGGGGTGAAGCGTTCGAGCACGTCGCTCATCCCTCCATCTTCGTCGAGGCCGGGGACATCGGGGTCGCCACACCCGCACGACGACACCACGCCGGCACGAGCGGACGGGGGGATCCGATCGTGCAGGCGTGATCGCGTCGTGCAGGTGCGCCGCGCGTCACGACCCCAGCGTGACCTCCTGCAGAACCCCTTCGCCGTCGATCTCGAGTGTCAGATCGAGGTCGAGTCGGCGCAGGAACGCGTCGTCATGGCTGACGACGAGCACCGCTCCCCGATAGGAGCGCAGCGCCTCGACCAGTTGGTCGACCGTGTCGACGTCGAGGTTGTTGGTCGGCTCGTCGAGCACCACGAGGTGCGGTGCGGGATCCGCGAGCAGCAGCTTCGCCAGGGCGACGCGGAAGCGCTCACCGCCGGAGAGGGCGGACACCGGGCGCTCTGCCGTGGCCCCGCGGATCAGGAACCGGGCGAGCCGGTTGCGCAGCTCCTTCTCCGGTACCTGGGGGGGCGCAGCCGCGATGTTCTCGAACACCGACCGCTCTTCGACGAGGCCGTCGACCCGCTGCGGCAGGTAGCCGATCAGGTCGGTATGGGCTTCGATGTGCAGGGTGGGCCGTTCATAACTCCTCAATTCTTCGGCTGAATCGGCCGAAGAGCCGTGTTCCGGGCCATCGGCCGCCGTTTTTGAGGAGTTGTGAACACCGCTCGCGACCAGCCGCTCCAGCAGCGTCGTCTTGCCGGCGCCGTTCCGGCCGATCAGCGCCACGCGCTCCGGACCCTGGATCACCCATGCCCGCTCCTCGTCGCCGACCGTCGCGATGCGGCGGCTGCGGGACACCTGAGGATCGGGCAGCTCGATCTTCATCGAGGAGTCCGAGCGCACGCGGCGCCCGGCCTCCTCGCGTGCGGTGTGCGCGGCCTCCTCCTTGGCGCCGACCTCGGTGCGGAGCCGGCCCGCCGACACCTCGGCCGCCATCTTGCGGCCGTGCGCGATGATCTTCGGGACCCGTTTCTCGATCTCGGCCTTCTTCGCCGTGCGGGCGCGATGCGCGAGTTTGACCTCGGCCTCGATCCGCTGGCGCTTCTCCTTGCGGAGCGCCTGCGCGGCGGTGACCTCGGCCTGCTTCGCGGCATCCTGCTCCGCGTCCAGCCAAGCCCGCCACTCGGAGTACGGACCGCCGAACACGCTCAGCGTCTGGGCATAGAGCTCGGCGGTGTCGTCCATCAGCTCCAGCAGCGACAGGTCGTGGCTGACGACGATGAGCGTGCCCTTCCAGGCGCGCACCATCGCCGCGAGCTTCGCCCTGGCGTCACGGTCGAGGTTGTTGGTCGGCTCGTCGAGGAGCGTGATCGGCGCGCGACGCAGGCGGATGCCGGCGATCGCGACGAGCACGGCTTCGCCGCCGGAGAGCTCCCCGACCCTGCGGTCGAGGAACTCCGGCGCGAGGCCGGCTTCGGCGAGCGATGCCTCGGCCCGCGCCTCGATGTCCCAGTCGTCGCCGACCGCGTCGAAGTGGGCCGGGTCGACGTCGCCGGCGCTGATCGCCTGCACGGCGTCGAGCGCCCCGGAGACGCCGAGCAGCTCGGCGACGCGGCGGTCGACGTCGAGCGTCAGCTGCTGGGGGAGGTAGGCGACCTCACCGGATGCTGTGACGATGCCCGAGGTCGGTTCGAGCTCGCCGGCCATCAGTCGCAGCAGCGTGGACTTGCCGGCGCCGTTGCGGCCGACGAGGCCGGTGCGTCCGGAGCCGAAGGCCCCGGAGACGCCGTCGAGCGCGATCGACCCGTCGGGCCAGGTGAAGGTGAGTCGGTCGAGGACGACCGACGCGTGAAGAGTGGCGGGGGTTGACATGAGTGTCTCCTGTCGAGTGCGAGGGTGCACTGACACCGAGCCCCGGCCGGGCGTGAACGCGTCACGGATGGGGAGGGGTGGGTCTGCCGTGGAGTCGGCGATCGTCGGGTCAGCGCGCGGAAAGAGGAGCGCGGAGGCGACGGATCAGATCAAAGGACTTCCAGACACGGCGGACAGGACTCCCCGACGATACCCGGGCGTGTCGGAGGTTCGCAACCCCGGGCGTGTCGCGGAGTGGTCGCGTAGCTCAGCTCTTCGCGATCCCGTCGATCCACTTCGTGAGGAAGCGGTGCACGTCGGTCAGCTCTTCTTCGGAGATGCTGTGCGTGAGCCCGGTGTACACCCGGCCGGACAGGTCGGAGTGGCCGGGCAGCCACTGCGCGGTGTGATCGACCAGCTCGGGCGGGATGACGTCGTCGTGCGTGCCGCGCCCCCAGAAGACCGGCGGGCGCAGCTCGGCCAGTGCCTCATCGTGCGGCAGTTCGCCGGATGCCACGTAGCCGCTGAGCGCCGCGACCGCGCCGAAGCGCTCGGGTGCGAGTCGGAGAGCCTGCAGCGACACCGCCGCGCCCTGCGAGAAGCCGAGCAGTGCGACCGAGGGGGCATCTTCTACCGCGGCGTCGAGCCAGCGCAGGAACGCCTCGGCGGCGACCGTGACCGCCTCGGGGCTGCGTCCGTCGAGCCCCTCGATCGCGTACCAGGACCGCCCCGGCATCGGCCATGGCGGCGCGAGGGGAGCGGCCACGGAGGCGACGGCGATGCCCTCGGGGAGGTACGGGACGAGCCCGAACAGGTCGTGCTCATCCGCCCCGTAGCCGTGCAGCAGTACCAGCAGCGGCATCCGTGCGCGGTCGGAGGTCGACCAGCGGGTCGCGGTGTCGTCGATCGTCAGGTTCTCGCTCACACCGTCATCCTGCCAGGGGCGACCGACGTGCACGCGGTGTCGGTCGGGGGAGGCGGCTGGTAGAAAGGACACATGGCGGTCCGCACACCTGATCCCGATCCGGAGCCCGAAGACGATGGTCTCGGCGCGTTCCCGGACGCGAACCCGCCGGCGCCCGACGGCAACCCCGGCTGGTTGAGCGAGTTCGAACTCGAAGAGGCGCGGCGCCGACTGCCGATGCTCTACGTCGAAGCGATCCCGGTGCGCACCGACGGCTCCGGGCAGGTCATCGAGATCGGCATCCTCCTGCGGTCCACGCCGATGGGGGAGATGACCCGCACGATCGTGTCGGGTCGGGTGCGCTTCGGCGAGACCATCCGCGACGCCCTGTTCCGGCACGTCGAGAACGATCTCGGTCCGATGGCGTTCCCGGTCATGCCGCCGCAGCCGCTGCCGTTCACGGTGGCCGAATACTTCCCGATGCCCGGTGTGAGCGCGTTCCACGACGACCGGCAGCACGCCGTGTCGCTGGCGTTCGTCGTGCCGGTCACCGGCACGTGCGAGCCGCGTCAGGATGCCCTCGAGGTCACCTGGTTCTCGCCGGAGGCCGCGGGGTCGGATGCGGTCGCCGCCGAGATGGAGAACGGTCGAGGCACCCTCATCCGTCAGGCACTCGCCTACCTCGGCCTTCTGCGCTAGTCGGCTCCGCACCCTGCACTCCCTCCGGTCGCCCTGGGCCTTCCCGAGGGTGACTCTTGCGTCGACGAATCTAATGGGCTAGAAAGTAGACCATTAGTCCAATCGGCAAAAGGATGCTTCGACATGGATGCTTCGACAACGACGTCGCGCAGCACGGCAGCACCCCAGGAGCGCAATCTCCGCGGGAACCTCGGGGCGGTGTCCGTCACCTTCATGGTGATCGCGGCCGCAGCCCCCCTCACGGTCGTCGGCGGACTCGTGCCCATCGGCTTCCTCGTGGGCAACGGCATCGGCTTCCCGGTCATGTTCCTCGTTGCCACCGTGATCCTGCTGCTCTTCTCGGTGGGCCTCACGGCGATGAGCCGCTTCCTGCCCAAGGCAGGATCGTTCTTCGTGTTCGCGACCCACGGGCTCGGTCGCACGCCCGGGCTCGCCACCGCCTACCTCGCGCTCGTCTGCTACACGACCGTGCAGATCGCGGTGTTCTCCTACCTGGGCGCGACGATCAGCTCGAGCATCGTCCTCCTCGGCGGCCCCGAGATCCCGTGGTGGCTGCTCACCCTCGCCTCGGTGGCGCTCGTCGGCGCGCTCGGCTATCGGCAGATCGAGCTCAGCTCCCGCGTCCTCGTGGTCGTGCTGCTCGCCGAGATCGGCATCGTCGTGCTGCTGGGGATCGTCATCCTCGTCACCGGCGGTGCGGAGGGTGTCACCTTCGGGTCGTTCCTGCTGCAGAACGTCCTCTCCGGTGCGCCCGCACTCGGCCTGATGTTCGCGATCGCGAGCTTCATCGGCTTCGAGTCGACCGTCGTGTACCGCGATGAGGTGCGCACGCCGGAGCGTACGATCCCCCGTGCGACCTACGCGTCCGCGATCGTGATCGGCGTCTTCTACGCCTTCGCCGCCTGGGCCGTCGTGGTGGGTGTCGGCGAGGGAGCGATCATCGAGGAAGCGGCCGCCGACCCGACCACGCTGATCACCCGTGTCACCGAGCAGTACCTCGGTCCGGTCGGCTCGATCGCCGTCGCCGTGCTGTTCCTCGGGAGCATGTTCGCCGCGGTGCTGTCGCTGCACAACGTCCTGACCCGTTACCACCACGCCATGGCCAACGCCCGGGTGCTGCCCGACCGCGTCGGCACGGTGCACGCGCAGCACGGTTCGCCGCACGTCGCCTCGATCGTGCAGGTGGCGACCTCCGGCATCGCGATCATCGTGCTCGCCCTGATCGGCTTCGCGCCGGAGAACATCTTCTCCTGGTTCGCCGGCATCGGGACGCTCGCGATCGTGATCCTGATGGCGGTCACGTGCCTCTCGGTCGTGGTCTACTTCGCCCGTACCCGGGTGCTGCGAAGCCCCTGGCACACCGTGATCGCCCCGATTCTAGGGTTCGTCGGTCTCGCCGTCTCAGCTGTTCTCATCGCTGCCAACTTCCCGCTGCTCGTGAGCGATGTCGACGCCGACGGGAACCCCGCCTGGGGCCCGATCAGCATCACCCTGGTCGGGGTCGTGGTGATCGCCCCCGTGATCGGACTCGTGCAGGCCGCGATCATGCGCGCGAAGGCACCGGAGGCGTACGCCCAGATCGTGCGTCGATTCGACGAGAACGCCTGACCCTCGACACGCTCGCCCCGCACCCGAAGGATGGACATCATCAGCACCCACGCCCTGCCCCGACCCCTGATCGGCATCTCCGGACGACGCTTGCGCGGCGCGGCGATCGGCGCACCGCACGGTTTCACCGACGCTCCGCTCGAGGCCTACCTCAGCGAGTACTCGACCTCGGTGCTGCACGCCGGCGGGCTGCCGGTGCACCTGCCGATGGATGCCGTGCCGGCCGAGCTCGTCGAGCGCCTCGACGGCGTCGTGATCGTGGGCGGCGACGACGTCGATCCCCGCCTCTACGGGCAGACCCCGGGACCGTTCACCCCTCTGATCGACCCGCAGCGCGACGCGTTCGAGGCCGGGCTGATCGAGGCCGCCATCAGCGGCGGCATCCCGCTGCTCGGAGTCTGCCGCGGCGCACAGCTCCTCAACGTCGTCCGCGGCGGCACGCTCCACTCGCACCTGGCGCCGGGCGAGGGGGAGTCGCACGGCTCCTACGCCTACCCGCGCGCCCATCGGGTGCACGAGGTGCGAACGGCGCCGGGCAGCGTCGCCCAGACGCTCTACGGCGAGACGACCCGTGTCAACTCGTTCCATCACCAGGCCGTCGACGTGCCCGGCCGCGGAGTCGTGGTGACCGGGTGGGCGCCCGACGGCGTCGTCGAGGCCATCGAGCTCGAAGGCCTTCCGGCGATCGGGGTGCAGTGGCATCCCGAGACCTTCGGAGCCGACCCGGTCTTCGGCTGGCTGGTCGCACAGGCCGCCGCCCGTGCGACGCTCGCCGCGTCCGCCACACAGAACATCGCCTAGGCGTCACCGAACAAGGAGAAGAAATGCGACACGCAGACAAGAACGCCCTCATCACGGGCGCAGGCTCCGGCATCGGGCGGGAGACGGCCCTCCGGCTCGCCGGTGAAGGAGCGCGCATCCTGGTGACCGACGTGTCCGCCGATGGTGCGGCCGAGACGGTGCGCCTCATCGAGGAGGCAGGCGGCACCGCCCTTGCGTCCGTGGTGGACGTGCGCTCGCGGGAGCAGATCCGCGCGGCGGTCGACCTCGCGCGTGCGGCCTGGGGGTCGCTGCACCTCCTGGTGAACAACGCCGGAGTCGTCACCGAGCACTCGTTCGAGACCCTCACCGAGGAGGCATGGGACTTCGTCTTCGACATCAACCTCAAGGGACAGTTCCTCGTCGCGCAGGAGGTCGCCCCGCTCATCGCCGAGTCCGGCGGCGGGGCGATCGTGAACCTGTCGACCGTCGAGGCCCTCGTCGTCGTGACGAGCACCGGCACCGCGCAACCGCACTACAACGCGAGCAAGGGCGGCGTGCCGATGCTCACGAAGGCGCTCGCGGTCGAGCTCGCGGCGAAGAACATCCGCGTCAACTGCGTGGCCCCCGGCCCGATCGCGACGGACTTCTTCGACTACGAGAGCGTCACGAGCCCTGAGGCTCTGGAGTTTATGAAGCAACGCCTCCTGGTGCCGCGGGTGGGCGTGCCCGCCGACATCGCCTCCGCGGTCTCCTGGCTGCTCAGCGACGAGGCGTCCTGGATCGACGGCATCCAGCTCCCCGTCGACGGAGGGTGGCTGACGCGATGATCGACGACGTGCGCCTGGCTCCGGACGAGCTGGAGGCTGCCGGCATCCGCACCGTGATCGTCGCGACGCCCGACCTGCAGGGTCGACTCGTCGGCCGCCGCATCCCGGTCGAGGGCTTCGGCCGCGTCGTGGAGAACGGTGTCGACATCTGCACCTGTGCCTGGGCGTGGGACATCGACCAGGGCCTCGAACTGATCGATGCGAACAAGTTCGCGCTGTGCGGGATGCACAACGGCGTCCCCGACGTGACGCTGATCCCCGACCTCAAGACCCTCCGCCCCGCGGCCTGGCTCGAGGGGGTGGCCATCTGCCTCGCCGACCCGGTCGACGTGCACACGCACGAGCCGATGCCGCTCTCACCCCGCGTGCTGCTGAAGCAGGAGCTCGCCCGCATCCGGGAGCTCGGGCTCACCCCGCTCGCGGGGACGGAACTGGAGTTCTACCTGTTCCGCAACGACCCCAGGGAGCTGCGCCGCTCCGGATTCCGTGACCTCGACCCGACCACCCTCACGCCGTCGGACTTCATGATCCACGAGGGCAATCTCTACGAGCCCTTCTTCCAGAAGCTGCGCGCCGACCTCCGTGCCAGCGGCATCCTCGTCGAAGCCGCGCAGAGCGAATGGGGACTCGGGCAGTGGGAGATGACCTTCGAGTACGGCGACCCGCTGGAGATGGCCGATCGGCATGCGCTCTACAAGCTGGCGGTGCGCGACACCGCCGCTCGCGCGGGCATGTCGGCGACGTTCATGGCGCGGCCGCTCAACGACCAGCCCGGATCCTCCTGCCACGTGCACGTCTCGTTCGTCGACGACGAGAGCACGGCGGTGTTCTGGGACGAGTCGGCTCCGGATCGCCTCAGCGGGCGGATGCGGTCGGCGATCGCCGGCGCGCTCGAACACGCCCCCGCGCTGATGGCCTGGTACGCGCCGACCGTCAACTCCTACCGCCGCAGCAACTCGTCCGACGTGGCGGGGAGCGGTCAGACCTGGGGCTTCGACAACCGCACCACGACTGTGCGGGTGGTGGGGCACTCGCCGCAGGCGCTGCGCTTCGAGTTCCGCCTGCCCGGCGCCGACACGAACCCGTACTTCACCCTCACCGGGGTCCTGGCGTCGGCGCGCGACGGCATGGAGAAGGAGACCGTGCTGGGTGACGCCGTGGTCGGAAGCGCCTACGACCTTCCCGCCGACGGGGCCATGCCCGCGGATCCTCGTCAGGCGAGCATCCTGTTCGGCGAGAGCCCGCTCGTGCAGGAGCTGCTCACTCCCGAGCTGATCTCGCATCAGCAGGTGCTGCTCGACCACGAGTGGACGACGTTCATGGCCCGCGTCACCGACTGGGACCTGCACCGCTACTTCGATCGGATCTGACATGACGTACCCCGCCCTGCGCACCTGGATCGCCGGCGTCGCCGAGGACAGCCCCGAGAGCGACGGCACCTGGCTGTATGACCCGAACACGGGGGAGGCCCTGGTCGCCTCCGCGTCGAGCTCACTCGACCAGGTCGGCCGTGCCGTGACCGCGGCGCAGCAGGCGCACGACGACGGGCGCTGGCGCGGCCTCGCCCCCGAGCGCCGCGCGGAGAAGCTGGACGCGCTCGCCGACTGGCTGGACGAGCGGGCCGAGGAGGTCGCGCATCTCGACGCACTCAACAGCGGCGTGCCGATCTCCGTCACGCGGCTGTTCGGCGGGGCGAACGGCGCGACCCTCCGGGATGCCGCCCGGCGCGCGGTCGCGGTCGGCGACTCGCGGGCGCTCGCCGCCGAGCACGGGCCTGTGCGTCTGCACCGTGTGCCCTGGGGGCCGACCGCGCTGATCCTGCCGTGGAACGCCCCGTCGGCCATGGCGGTGAAGAAGACGGCGTTCGCGCTCGCGGCCGGTGCGACGGTCGTGCTCAAGCCGTCCTCGTTCTCGCCGTGGAGCGCCCAGCTGCTGCTGGAGGGTGTGCACGCGGTCGGCATCCCCGACGCGGTGGTGGGTCTCGTGCAGGGCAGCGGCGGCGTCGGACGCAGCCTCGTCGCCGACGAGCGCATCGCCGCGATCTCGATGACCGGTTCGACGCCGACCGGGCGCGCGATCGCCGCGACGGCCGCTCCGCGCTTCGCGAGACTGCAGCTGGAGCTGGGCTCGAACAACGCCGCGATCGTCCGCCCCGACGCCGACCTGGAGCAGACGGCGAAGGCGCTGGCCGATGGTGTGCTGAAGCTGTCGGGCCAGTGGTGCGAGGCACCCCGCCGGGTGCTCGTCGACCGTGCGCGCCGGGACGAGCTGGCAGGTCTCCTGATCGCCGAGTTCGGCCGCCGGGCGATCGGGTCGAGCCTGGACGATGCGACCGAGGTGGGCCCGGTCGCGTTCGCCGGGCGCCGCGACGAGCTCGTCGAGCAGCGGGAGCGGCTGGCGCAGGCCGGTGCCGAGCTGCTGCGCGTCACGCAGGTGCCCGCACAGGGATGGTTCTTCGAGCCGACGGTCGCGGTGCTCGACGGTCCGGGCCTCGCGGACGAGGTCTTCGGACCCCTGCTGCTCGTGGGCGGCTATGCCGACGAGGACGAGGCGGTGGCGCTCGCGAACACCGGGCAGGTCGGACTCGCCGGCTACGTGTTCGGCGCCGACGAGCACGCCGCGGCCGCACTCGGCACACGGCTCGTCGCCGGTGAGGTCAAGGTCAACGGCGCGAGCGTGCTCGACATGTCGCCGGAGTCGTCGCAGAGCTTCTTCGGCGCGAGCGGACTGGGAGGGCACGGAGACGCCGATGTGCTTGACTTCTTCGTGGGGAAGCAGATCGTGGGCTCCGACCGCCCGGGTCTGCCCCTCTGATCGGAGGAGCACGGATGAGCGAGCGTGACGACGCGCCGCACGACTTCTCCCGTGCCGTCCTGCAGCCGGTCTCCGGCTATCAGGCGGTCGCCGGGTTCCTGCGGCGCGAGATGGCGCTCGGCCGCATCCGCCCCGGCGATCGGCTTCCGCCGGAGCGTCGGCTCGCGGAGCAGCTCGGCGTCTCGCGCGAGACGCTGCGTCAAGCCTTGCGGATCCTCGAGGGCAGCGGGCAGATCGTGATCTCGCGCGGTGCGTCCGGTGGGGCGTTCGTGCAGGATGCCGCCCTCGACCCGCGGCTCATCCGCGAGGAGGTGCGCACGCGTTCGGCTGAGATCGGTGAGCTCACCGAGTTCCGCTCGATCGTCGAGTCCGGTGGGGCGGCGCTGGCTGCGAACCGCCGCAGTGACGCCGACCTGGAGGCGATGGTGCTGGCGCAGCGCGACCTCGCCGCCGCCGGCACGAAGGCCGAGTCCCGCATCGCCGACACCGACTTCCACATCGCCCTCGCCGAGGCCTCCGGAAACTCCTTCGTCCGCGATGCGGTCGAGGAGGCGAGGGTTCGCATGTTCGAGCCGGTCGACCTGATGAGCTTCGACTTCGTGAAGGAGTCGAGCTGGCAGGCGCACGAGCAGATCCTCGACGCGGTGCGTCGGGGCGACGCGGAGGCCGCGGATGCCGCGATGCGCGCGCACCTGCGCACCACGCGCGAGGAATTCACGCGCGTCGTCGAATCCTGACGCCCGAGGGGCTCGGGCAGGTCAGCGCGTGGTGAGGCGGGAGAGCTCGGCGACGAACGCGTCGACGTCGGCCTCTTCGGTGTCGAAGCCGCACATCCAGCGCACTTCCTTGCGCGCGGCATCCCAGTCGTAGAAGCGGAACGAGTCGCGGAGCTGGTCGGCGACACCGTCGGGCAGGATCGCGAAGACGCCGTTGGACTGGGTCGGCTGCGTGAAGTCGACGCCCTGGATGGATCCGTCGGCGATGCCGGCCTCGATCTCGGAACGCAGACGCGCGGCCATGGCGTTCGCGTGCTTCGCGTTGCGCAGCCACAGGTCGCCCTCGAGCAGCGCGATCAGCTGCGCCGACACGAACCGCATCTTCGACGACAGCTGCATGTTGAACTTGCGCGAGTACTTCAGGCCGTCGGCCGCGTCGGGGTTCAGCACCACGATCGCCTCGCCGAGCATCGCGCCGTTCTTGGTGCCGCCGAACGTGAGAACGTCGACGCCGGCGTCGCGGGTGAACGCGCGCAGCGGCAGGTCGAGGGCGGCGGCGGCGTTCGAGAGGCGCGCACCGTCGAGGTGCAGCTTCATGCCGCGCCCGTGCACGTGGTCGGCGATCGCGCGGATCTCGTCGGCCGTGTACAGCGTGCCGAGCTCGGTCGACTGGGTGATCGAGACCACCAGCGGCTGCGCGCGGTGCTCGTCGCCCCAGCCCCAGGCCTCGCGGTCGATGAGCTCGGTGGTGAGCTTGCCGTCGTCGGTGGGGACCGTCAGCAGCTTGAAGCCGCCGATCTTCTCCGGTGCCGCTGCCTCGTCGACGTTGATGTGGGCGGTGGATGCCGCGATCACCGCGCCCCAGCGGGGCAGCATCGACTGCAGGCCCGTCACGTTCGCGCCCGTGCCGTTGAAAACGGGGAACGCCTCGACGCCCTCGCCGAAGTGCGCCTGGAAGACCTCCTGCAGGCGCGCGGTGTACGCATCCTCGCCGTAGGCGCTCTGGTGTCCGCCGTTCGCCGCCGCGATGGCCGCGAGGACCTCGGGGTGGATGCCGGAGTAGTTGTCACTGGCGAAGCCCCGGATCGCGGGGTCATGCTGGATGCTCACCGACCCAGCCTAATTGTCCGCATCGCCCTCGCGGTCCGGGGGAGGGTCTTCCGGATGTCGGATGCCGGCCCTACCCTCGACTTCATGGAGCGCACCGCCGCCACTCGGGCATTCGGGAATGTCCTCGTCAACACGCTCATCGCGAACGTGACGACGAGCTTCCTCTGGTTCGCGCTCACGTTCTGGGTGTACATCGAGACGCAGTCCGTGCTGGCCACGGGCATCATCGGCGGCGCGTACATGCTGTTCGTCGCGTTCTTCGCGATGGCGTTCGGCACGATCGTCGATCGCAACCGCAAGCACACCGTCATGGTGATCTCGAGTGTCATCTCCGCCGCTGCCTTCCTGGTGGCAGGGCTCCTCTACCTCTGGCAGCCCGAGGCGGCACTGCTCGATCTGGGTGGCCCGTGGTTCTGGCTGTTCTCCGGGGTGATCCTCTTCGGCGGTGTGATCGAGCAGCTGCGCAACATCGCGCTGTCCACGACGGTGACTCTGCTGATCCCCGAAGACAAGCGTGCGAACGCCAACGGGCTCGTCGGCACGGTGCAGGGCATCGCCTTCCTCGTCACGAGCGTGTTCTCGGGTCTGTCGATCGGGTTCCTCGGCATGGGATGGACCCTCGCGATCGCGATCGCGGCCATGGCGCTCACGTTCGCCCACCTGCTGTTCATCCGCATCCCCGAGGGTGCTCCGGAGCCCGACCCGAACGCATCGAGCGCACTCGACTTCCGCGGCAGCGTGCGGGCGATCCGACTCGCTCCCGGCCTGTTCGCCCTGATCATCTTCTCGACCTTCAACAACCTCATCGGGGGCGTCTACATGGCGCTCATGGACCCGTACGGCCTGACCCTCTTCGATGCGCAGACCTGGGGCTTCGCTCTGGCGTTCGCCTCCACCGGCTTCCTGGTGGGCGGCGGCCTGGTGGCGAAGTTCGGGCTCGGCCCCAAGCCCATGCGCACCATGCTGCTCGTCGTGATCGCCATGGGGCTGCTGGGCTCGGTGTTCATGCTGCGGGAGTGGTGGCCGCTGTATGTGATCGGCATGTGGGCCTACATGGCTCTGGTGCCCCCGGTCGAGGCGGCGGAGCAGACCATCATCCAGAAGGTCGTGCCCTACGAACGGCAGGGTCGCGTGTTCGGCGTGGCCGCGGCGATGGAAGCGGCGGCGGCCCCGATCACCGCGTTCCTGATCGCCCCGATCGCCGAGTTCCTGATCATCCCCTACATGAACACCCGCGAGGGGCAACAGAGCTGGGGCTGGCTGCTCGGCGAGGGCGAGGCCCGCGGTATCGCGCTGATCTGCCTGTTCGCGGGACTGATCATGGTCCTGGCCGCGACGCTCGCCTTCTTCACCCGGTCGTACCGCAAGCTCACCGAGCTCTACGCCGAGGCGCCCGAGCAGGAGATCGACCACGGCGAGGCCGGCGACGGCGAGCAGGGGGCCGAGGCGGGCGCGCAAGAGGAGCGGGCGAGCGAGCGTCGGCATGCCGAGGCCCCGCCCATCGTGCCGGGAATACCGCCCGAGTCCCGCTGAGCGTCGGGGTTCAGTCGAGGTCGAACACCCGGTCGTTGAGGGCGGTGGCGTCCGTGTCCCAGAGCATGAGGAGCCGTGCGGCCAAGACTTCGGGATCGAGCGACTTGGCGCGGAACACGACGGATGCGGTGCGCAACTGCTCACCGGAATCGCGCGCGGACTTCGCGTACCCCTGCGCGACGGCCCGGGTCCAGGCCTCGCTCGCCGCCTTCACCGCAGCGTAGTTCGCCCCGCCGGCGAGGGGCCGCGCGACCGCCGTCGACGACACGATCG
>NZ_JARE01000016.1:0-59719 GCF_000708325.1 Microbacterium sp. Cr-K20
CCCAGCAGCCTGCGCAGTGACGACCGAACTCGAGCTCGGCGAACTCGCGACCGAGATCGCCCGGGAAGCAGGGGCGGTCGCCCGAGCCCGTCGGCGTGACGGGGTACGTCTCGCCGCCACCAAGACGACGCTCGCCGACATCGTGACGGACGCCGACCGCGAGGTCGAGGCGCTCATCCGAGAGCGCCTGCGCGCCGCCCGTCCCGAAGACGGCTTCCTCGGCGAAGAGTCGGGGGCCGAGCCGGGCGCGAGCGGGATCACGTGGGTCGTCGATCCGATCGACGGCACGGTGAACTACGCCTACGGCATCCCGGCGTACAACGTCAGTATCGCCGCGGTGCAGGGCGAGCCCGACCCGGAGACCTGGGTGGCGCTCGCCGCCGCCGTCAACGCGCCCGCGCTCGGGGAGATCTTCACGGCGGCCCGTGGCCACGGGGCATGGTTGGAAGGGAGCCGGCTCGCGGTGACCGAGGAGACTCCGGCGGGAGCGCTCCTGGGCACCGGCTTCGGCTACGACCCCGCGACCCACGAGGGCGATCTCGCCACGGTGGCGCGCGTCATGCCGATGGCGCGCGATCTTCGACGCATGGGTGCTGCGGCGCTCGACCTCGCCTACGTCGCGGCCGGTCGGCTCGACGGGTACTTCGAGCGGGGGCTCCGCCCGTGGGACCACGCCGCCGGGGCACTTCTGATCACGGAGGCGGGAGGCCGCGTCTCCCGGATCGACGTCGAGTCGACGCGGCCGATGCTGGTGGCCGGAGGTCGCGAGGTGCACGCCCGACTGCTCGAGATCCTCGACCCGAAACACTGACCGATTCATGGCATTCCCAGGCTGATCAGGGTATGGTTTACCCGATCGTTACTTTCGCCACCCGAAGGTGAAAGTCTGAGTTTGCGCCCCCGAGCATGACGCACGACCGAGAGAAACGCTTTGCCCTTCGAGAATTCCCAGGCTGCCTCTGCGCCCACGCGCCGGTCCAGCCGACTCCGCACTGAGGCCCCCGAAGCCTCCGCGGCGGGAACGACGGCACCCGACTCCGCGGCAGAAGCCGCGGCCATCGCCCTCGCCGTCGTCGCTCCGCTTTCCCGCCGTGCTGCACGCCAGCGACAGGCCACCGATGACACCGTGGTCGAACCGCCCTTCATCGCCCCGACCCCTGAGCCGATCATCGCGGATGTGCCCGCCTCACCGGTTGCTGTCGACAAGGTCGAGCAGATCATCGAGATCGCCACCGGCGACGAGGCCCACGCCGCGGCCGAGCCGGAGCCGGCGACCGACCTGCCCCTCGAAGACGATGCCGACGCCTTCGAGCGTGCGTCCCGCGCTTTCCGCACGGGCTCGATCCCGACGGTCGACTCCGCCGCCGCCGCGTTCACCGCGCGGAAGTCGCCGGCTGCGGACTCTGCGCAGCCCGAGGCGCCCGTCCACGTCGTCGCGCGCCGCCCGCGTAGCTTCCGCAAGGTCGTGGCCGTCGGCGCCAGCGTCGGCGTGATGAGCCTCGCAGGGCTCCTCGCCGTCTCCATGACTCTTCCCGCCGAGGCCGTCGCCGCGGTTCAGGGAACCTCGGTCGCCGCCACCTCGCTGGTCTCGGCTGCTGCCGCCGACGCGAAGGGAGCGGCCGACGACGAGATCCAGGCCTTCGTCGCACCCTCGGGTGTCGAGAACGAGACGCTTGCGCGGTCGGACGACTTCAGCACCGTCTCGCTGGTCCAGGTCGCCGCCGAGCAGGGCATCAACTACTCGGGCGAGATCTTCACGAACGACCCCGACGCGGCCATCCAGTGGCCCTTCCTGGTCGGCGTCGGCATGAGCTACGGGTACGGCATGCGCAGTGGCCGTCTGCACGAGGGCATCGACTTCGTTCCCGGCGACGGCGCCCCGGTTCAGGCGATCGCCGACGGCACCGTCCGCATCGCGACCGAGCAGGGCGGCGCCTACGGCGTGACCGTCTACATCGATCACGTCATCGACGGGTCGGTCATCACGAGCCACTACTCGCACATGCAGTACGGTTCGCTGCAGGTCAAGGCCGGCGAGACCGTCAAGGTCGGCACCGTCGTCGGCAAGACCGGAAACACGGGTCGTTCCTACGGCGCGCACATGCACTTCGAGCTCATCGTCAACGGGTCGACCATCGATCCGATGCCGTGGCTCAAGGAGAACGCCGGGCGGACGTCGTACTGACCGGCCCGGATTTCATGAGGACGCCACAGTAATGGTATTCTCGTACGGTTGCCCCGCGAGGGGCAGCACGCCCCGATAGCTCAGTGGCAGAGCACTTCCATGGTAAGGAAGGGGTCGTCAGTTCAATCCTGACTCGGGGCTCGCAGCATTCTTCTCACGCGGACGGATGCCTCGCGGCAGGGTAGCTCAGCTGGTTAGAGCGCACGACTCATAATCGTGAGGTCGCGGGTTCAAGCCCCGCTCCTGCTACAGACTTAAACCCCCGGTCATCCGGGGGTTTTGTCGTTTCCTGAACGGGCGCGGTGTAGCCGATGATGTGGCCCTGCGCCGCGAGAGAGCAGGCGTGCGCGTGTCAGTCGACGACGCGCATCAGCCGGTCGCGGGAGCGCTCGATGTGCGTGCGCATCGACTCCGCCGCCGCGGTGGGGTCGCCCTCGGTGATGGCGCGGACGATGGCCGCGTGCTCGTCGACCGTGTCGGACACGTACGCGCCCGTGTAGGCGAGTCGGAACGTGTGCAGGTGGCAGTGCGTGCGCGCATACGCCTGGCGGACCGTCTCGTTCTGCGCCGACCGGAACACGAGGTCGTGCAGTCGCACGTCATGGCGGGAGAGCAGGCGATAGGCGTCCGCCTCTCCGACCGCGGTCCGCCCCGTCTCGACCTCGTGAGCGAGTTCCTTCAGATCCGTGGCCGAGCGGCGTTCGGCGGCGCTCGCCGCGCTGCCCGGCTCCAGCAGCAGTCGCAGTTCGAAGAGTTCGGTCAGCCGCGTCCGGTCGAGCAGATCGGTCGTGCGGTACCCGCGCAGGGGGAGCTTCTCGACGAGCCCGTCCGACTCGAGTCGCGCGAGCGCCTCTCGCACCGGAGTGGGTGACACTTCGAACTGCCGGGCCAGCTCGCCGGCGTTGATGCGCGCGTCCGGCGGGTAGGTTCCGTCGAGGATCGACTGCTGGAGCGCGCCGTACACCTCGTCGCCGAGCATCGTGCGTGCACCGGGGGTGAAGGAGGGCAACTGACCGAGCGTAGACATCCGACCTTTCCCTTGACATAGCGGCGGAGTGCAGCCATCATATCCTTTGAAAGATCAAATACGATATTTCAAAAGGAACCCTTTTCCTGGAGGCTCAAAGATGCGCATCACACAGCACGTGCGGCTCGGCGCCGTCATCGCGGCAGCCGCCGCCCTCACCCTCGCGCTCGGCGCGTGCACCCCGCAGAACGCCGATCCGGATGCCGGCGGCGACGGGGCCGGCGGAGATCTGTCCGACGTGCGCGTCGCCCTCGTTCCCGGCGGCGCCCACCCGTACTTCCAGCCCTGGATCGAGGCTGGCGAGAAGGCGGCCAAGGACTTCGGCCTCGGCGAGGTCACGTTCAACGAGACCGCCGAATGGGACCAGACCAAGCAGAACGACGTGATCAACTCGCTCGTGGCCAACGGCTACAACGCGTTCGGCATCTTCGGCGTCTCGCCGACCGACATCAACTCCACCTTCAAGAAGCTGACGGACGCGGGCGTCGCGGTCGGATCCATCGCCTCCTGTCCGGCCGGCGACGAGAACCTCGCCGCCTTCTGCCTCTCGACCGACACCGAGGAGGCCGCGTACCAGGCTGCCGCTGCGGCGATCGAGGCGATCGGCGGCAAGGGCACGATCGTGCACATGACCGGCAACAACGTCGACTCCAACACGCAGCGCCGTATCGAGGGCGTCCAGCGCGCGATCGACGAGACCGACGGCGCCGTCACCCTGCTCCAGACGATCACCGACGTCGACACCGACCTCGCCACGGCCCAGAAGGCGGCATCCGATCTCCTCGCGGCGAGCGGCTCCGAGATCAACGCGATCGTCACCACGGCCTACAACCCGGCCGTGGCGAGCGCCGAGGCGATCGCTGAATCCGGCCTCGAGATCCAGCTCGTCGCGATCGACGACGACGCCACCATCCTCGACGGCATCCGCGACGGCTCCGTTTACGGAACGGTCGCGCAGAACCCCGCCGGCCAGGCCTATGTGGGCAGCTGGGTGCTGGCTCAGCTCGCGAGCGGCACCTGCGAGATGGCCGAGCCCGGTGTGATCGTCGACTCCGGCTCGTTCGTCGTCACGAAGGACAACGTCGACACGTACGACGACGAGCGCGTCGCGTTCGCCGAGAAGGTGAAGAAGCAGTTCGACGACGAGCTGCTCACCTGCAAGTGATCTGACCCACACCAGGAGATGTACCCGATGGCCAGTACGATCACCGATGCTCGCGCGTTCCTCGTGGACGTCGCCGTCGAGACCGAACGCACGGATGCCGTGCAGAGCTTCGTGTCTCAGGAGACGATCTTCGTCGAGCTCACCACGAGCGACGGCCTGCACGGCCTCGGGTACTCCTACACGATCGGAACGGGAGGTCGCGCAGTGCTGTCGATGCTGCGCGACCACCTGCTCCCGATCCTCGTCGGTCAGGAAGCCGACCGCATCGAGGCGGTCTGGTACCGCCTGTTCGCCTCGACCCGCGCGACGACGACCGGGGCCATCACCTCGCTGGCCCTCGCCGCCGTCGACACGGCGCTGTGGGACATCGCCTCGCGCAGATCGGGACTCCCGTTGTGGCGCCTCGCGGGTGGGTTCCGTCGTGACATCCCCCTCTATGACACCGAGGGCGGGTGGCTGCACCTCGACTCCGACGAGCTGGTGGCCGGTGCGCTCGCCTCGAAGGATGCCGGTCTCAAGGGTGTCAAGGTGAAGATCGGCAAGCCGAGCGGGCAGGAGGATCGCGAGCGACTGACGGCCGTTCGTGAGGCCGTCGGCGCGCACTTCGACATCATGGTCGACGCCAACCAATCGATGACCTCCGCCGAGGCCATCCGCCGTGCGCGGCTGTTCGACGGACTCGACCTCGGCTGGATCGAGGAGCCCCTGCCCGCCGATGACATCGAGGGGCATGCCAGGCTCGCGGCATCGACCTCGACACCGATCGCGGTGGGGGAGTCGATGTACTCGATCGCGCAGTTCCGCGAGTATCTCGACCGCGGCGCCGCGGGAATCGTCCAGGTGGACGTCGCCCGCATCGGCGGCATCACCCCTTGGCTGAAGGTCGCGCACCTCGCCGAGTCGTTCAACGTGCACGTGTGCCCGCACTTCCTCATGGAGCTGCACGTGAGCCTGGTCGCCGCAGTGCCGAACGGACGCTACGTCGAGCACATCCCGCAGCTGCGCTCGATCACCCGGACCGGTATGACCATCGAAGGCGGCCGCGCCCTCGCGCCGGAGACGCTCGGCCTGGGCATCGATTGGGATCGCGATGCGATGGACGACAGGATCGTGCTCTGATGTCGCGTCTGGGCGCTGCCGCACGCGCCGAGCTCCGCTCACCACGCGCGCTCCTCGTCGTCCTGATCGTCGTCCTGGTCACGACCCTGGCGATCCTCAAACCGGCGTTCCTCAACGGCCCCTTCGTCATCGCGCCGCTGCTCACGACGATCGCGATCTTCACCGTCGTCGGGCTCGCGCAGATGGTGGTGCTCTCGATCGGTCACATGAACCTCGCTGTCGGGCAGCTCGCCGGGATCGGGGCGCTCGTCGCCGGTGCCGCGTTCGAGAACCTCGGCCTGCCACTCCTCGCCGGGCTCGCTCTCGGGGTGCTCGCCAGTACGGCGCTCGGCGCGCTCGCCGGATGGATCATCGCCAAGACCGGGGTGAACTCCTTCATCGTGACTCTCGCGATGAGCTTCACGCTGCTGGGGCTGATCCCCACGCTGTACAAGTCGTGGAGTACCGGCCAGGCGTTCACGGTCTCGCCCGCCGGGTTCGAGACCATCGGTCGCGGCACCTTCGCCGACGTCTGCATGTTCGGCTACTGCGGCTCGAACGCCGTGCCGCTCATGGTCCTGCCCGCCCTCGGCTGCATGGCCGTGATCTGGTACTTCTACACCTGCACACGCAGCGGACGCGAAGTCCTGATGACCGGCAGCAGCGTGAAGGCCGCGGAGCTCTCCGGCATCCCCACCGCGAGCCGGACCATCCTCGCGCATGCCCTCTCCGGGCTGCTCGCGGCGATCGCCGGGTTCTTGCTCGCCGCGAGCACGGGGTCGTTCACCCCCGCCATCGGCAGCGAGTTCATGCTCTCCTCGTTCCTCGGACCGATCCTCGGCGGCACGCTGCTCGCCGGCGGCCTGGTCTCGATCGTCGGCACCGCGCTCGGCATCACGCTGACCTCGGTGATCCGCAAGGGGCTCGAGCTGTTCGGGGTCGGGCTCGAGACGCTCAACGTCCTGCTCGGCGTCATCCTCCTGGCGGCACTCGCCACGGACCGGCTGCGGCTGCTCTTCGCGCGACGCCGTCCCGCCGCAGCGACGGAGTCCGTCGCGACGCTCGCCGTCGAACTCGAAGAGGCGGAGGCCCACCGATGAAACGCATGATCAGCGCGAACAACCTCCTGCTGGTCGGGATCGTCGTGGTCGGAGCCGCCGTGCTGGGCATGGCGACGTCGGGACAGTTCTTCGGCCCGGTGTCGATGACGAGCTTCTTCCGGTTCGTCAGCGTGCCGATCCTGATCGGGCTCGCCCAGATGATCACGCTCTGCGTCGGGCAGCTCAACCTCGCGGTCGGTGCCATCGGTGGTGTCGCGGCCTGCTTCACCGGCGTGATCGTCACCTCCTGGGGCGTCCCCCCATGGATCGGTGCCCTCGTCGCCGTGCTCACCGGCACCGTCCTCGGCCTCGTCAACGGTCTGCTGGTCGTCGGGACCAGAATCAACGGCTTCATCGTGACTCTCGCGATGTCGCAGATCCTGATCGGTGTGCAGTACGCCCTCGTGGGCACCCGTACGATCGAGCGCAAGGCCTGGCCCGAGCTCGCCGCCTTCGGGCGGTCGGAGATCCTGGGCATCCCCACGATCTTCCTGATGACGCTCGTGGTCGCCGTGATCGTCGCCCTGTACTTCGCGCAGACGGTGTCGGGACGCAAGCTCCTGGCCAGCGGGGGCAACGCCTCGGCCGCGCAGCTCGCGGGAATCTCGACCGACCGTGCTCTCGTCGTGGCCCACACGCTCTCCGGACTCCTCTGCGGCGTCGCCGCGATGGTGAGCATCTCGTTCCTCCCCGGTGTGAACACGACCGTCGGCGGCGACTGGCTGCTGCCGAGCTTCGCCGCACCGATCATCGGCGGCGTCGCGCTCGCCGGAGGGACCGTGGCCGTCCTCGGCACGGTGCTCGCGGCGATGGTCGTGCGGCTCGTGGATGCCGCCAGCCCGATCTTCCGCTTCGATGCCGAGGTCGTGAACTTCGTCGTCGGTGCGGTGGTGCTGGGTACCGTGGCTCTCGGCAAGCTGCGCGAGGTGCAGGCGTCTCGACATGCCAGCAGGATCAGATCGTTGCGAGCGGAAGCCGCATTGGCGGAGGTGAAGCGATGACCGTCGCACTGGAAGTCCGGAACCTGCGCAAGACGTTCCCTGGCGTGACCGCGCTCGCCGACGCGAACCTGACCCTCGAGGCCGGCTCGGTGCACGCCCTCATGGGCGAGAACGGCGCGGGCAAGTCGACGCTCATCAAGATCGTGACCGGTGTGCAGGGCGCCGACTCCGGGAGCCTGATCCTGGGCGGTGAGGAGATCTCGTTCTCGAATCCGCTGGAGGCGATGGCGGCCGGCATCGGTGTCGTGCATCAGGAGCGCAACGTCGTCCGCGAGTTCACCGTGGGGGAGAACATCGCCCTCTCCGCGATGCCCCGCCGTGCGGGCACGGTCGACTGGCGGCAGGTGTGGCGCGAGTCGAAGCGCTGCCTGGACATGCTCGACCTCGACATCGATCCCCGCACCCCCATGCGTGAGCTCTCGGCCGCGCAGATCCAGCTCGTGGAGATCGCCCGCGGCCTGTACCGCAGCGCCAAGGTGCTCCTGCTCGACGAGCCGACCGCATCGCTCAGCAACGACGAGGCCGACCGGCTCTACAAAGTGGTGCGCCAGCTCAGCGCCGAGGGCACCGCCATCGTCCTCGTCAGCCACAAGCTGGACGAGGTGTTCGCGCACTGCGATGCGATCACGGTGCTCCGCGACGGCAGCACCGTCATGCCCTCGCAGCCGATCGCGGACACGACCCATGACGGGGTCGTCGCGCGGATGGTCGGCCGCACGCTCGCCGATCTGGAGGTCGAGGAGCGCGAGGTCGACCGCACCGTCACGCCCGCGCTCGAGCTGACGGATGTCAGCACCGCCTCCGGGCATCGCCGCATCTCGCTCGCGGTTCATCCGGGAGAGGTGCTCGGGATGTACGGGCTCGTCGGCGCCGGCCGCACCGAGCTCGCGCGAGCCATCCTCGGACTCGACCGAGTCGTCGGGGGAGAGGTGAAGGTCGACGGCAGATCGGTGCGGATCCGCTCCGTGCGCGATGCCCTGCGCCGTTTCCGCATCGGCTACGTCACCGAGAACCGCAAGGAGGAGGGCGTCTTCCTCCTGCAGTCGATCACGCGCAACGTCGCCGTCACCATCTGGTCGGAGATCTCGAAGGTCCTCGGATTCGTCCCCGGGCGCACGGAGCGCGACGCGGTGCAGACCCACGTCGACGCCCTGGACATCAGGATCAGCTCGCAGGATCAGCTCGCCGGACAGCTCTCCGGAGGCAACCAGCAGAAGGTCTCTCTGGCCAAGTGGCTCGCCGCGCGGACCCGTGTGCTCATCATCGACGAGCCGACGGTCGGAATCGACGTGCGCACCAAGCGCGCGTTCTACGAACTCATCTGGCGGCTCGCCGACGACGGCATGGCGATCCTGCTCATCTCGAGCGACCTCGCCGAGATGGTGACTCTCGCCGACCGCATCGTCGTGATGGACCAGTTCATCGTGCGCGGTGTCGTCGAGAACACGCACGATTACCAGCCGATGAGCGCGGCCGTGATGAGTCACATCCACGGATCGTCGGTGGAGGCTTCATGATCCCCGTTCGCATGCATCGCGGGCTCGACGTCAGCGTCCTCGGCATGGGGTGCGCCCAGCTCGGCAATCTGGGCAGCGTGATGACCGACGAGGAGGCGGGAGCGTCGGTGCACGCGGCCTGGGACGCCGGCATCCGCTACTTCGACACGGCGCCCCACTACGGACTCGGCCTCTCGGAGCGCCGACTCGGCCGCGCGCTCGCCGCGTATCCGCGGGACGAGTACGTGCTCTCCACGAAAGTCGGGCGACTACTCGTCCCGAGCCCGGAGACGGCTCACCTGCGGGACATGGCCAACCTCTTCGACGTGCCGTCCGACGTGCGTCGCGTCTACGACCTCAGCCGCGACGGCGTGCTGCGGTCGCTCGAGGCGAGCCTGGACCGGCTCGGAGTCGACCGGGTGGACGTCGTGTACATGCACGACCCGGACGACCACTTCGACGCCGCCAGGACCACCGGTGCGCAGACGCTGTCGGCGCTGCGCGACGAGGGCGTGATCGGAGCGTACGGCGGCGGGATGAACCAGGCCGGGATGCTCGCCGACCTGATCGAGCAGACCGACGCGGACATCGTGATGTGCGCAGGCCGGCTCACACTCCTCGAGCAGGCCGCCAGTCTGCGGATGCTGCGGCTCGCGCGCGAGCGTGGTGTCGCGGTGGTCGCCGCCGCCGTCTACAACTCGGGACTCCTCGCCCGTGACAGCGTGCCCGACCGGGTCAGCTACGACTACGCCGATGCGCCCCAGGACGTGGTGGAGCGGGCGCGCGAGCTCGAGCGCATCTGCCGCGCGCATGGCGTGACGCTGCCGTCGGCCGCCGTGCAGTATCCGCTGCGGATGCCGCAGGTGGTCTCGGCCGTCGTGGGGATGCGCGGGGTGCAGCAGGTGACGGAGGCCGTCGCCCGCGCGACGGCGGTGATTCCTGCGGAGCTGTGGACCGCCCTGCAGGACGCGGGACTCATCGTCCCACCGGAATCGATCTGACCGCGGAGGGGACCACATGCGCATCGCCCTGCATTCGATCATCGCCGAGGGCGCGGTCGACGACTACCGAGCCCACCACGCCCGGATCCCCGACGCGCTGCGCGACCTCTTCGGCGTCGCGGGCATCCACGACTGGACGATCTGGCGCTCCGGGCGACACCTCTTCCACCTGGTCGAATGCGACGACTTCGAGGCCGCGATGCGCGTCGTCGAGGCCTCGCCGGTGAACGACGCGTGGCAGGCCGACATCGGCCGGTTCGTCGAAGGCTTCCACGGTGCTGATGGCGAGGACGGCTTCACCCCGATCGAGCAGGTGTGGGCGCTGTCGGTGCAGCGCGGCACCGACGCGTGACGCGCGGTCAGGCCGGACGTGTCTCGCTGAAGTCCGGATGCGCGTCGCCGACACGGCCGCGGATGAAGAAGACCGTCACGAAGCCGGCGACGACCACCACGATGTTGCCGAGACCGGCGAAGCCCGTGAGTGCGCCCTCCGCGGGGTAGGCGGTCTGCAGGAAGATGCTCGGGTCGGTGCTCGCGTGCAGCAGGATCGGAGCGATGATCGTTCCCGTCACGCGGAGCGCGAGGTACATCAGGATGCCGAAGGCGAAGGTGTAGATCAGCTGGAACCCGGTCGCGAGGAGGTTCTGTCCGTTGAGCAGGTTGCCGGCGTGCAGTCCCGCGAAGAGCGCGGCCGAGATCACGGCCACCACGACCTCGCGGTAACCCGCCTTGCGCATCAGGTTCACCACCAGACCGCGAGTGAGCACCTCTTCGGCGAAGCCGATCAGGAGTCCGGCGAGGAGCCACGTCAGCACGACGTCGAAGCCCGCCTTGCCGTAGTCGATCGTCGCGAAGCGGAGGATGTTGAACAGCAGCACCACAACGATGGCGATCCACATCCAGCCCCGCCCGCGGATCGGCTGCCGGCCGAAGACCTCGCGCCACCACCCGACCGAGAGGGTGAAGGCGGCGAGGATGACGGCCCCGACGAGTTCGGGCAGGACGTAGAACACGGCGAGGCCCGCCGCGCTGCTCGGTTCCTGGATGTTCAGCGCGAGCGGAGTGAACGACAGCGAGAGCAGCTGGAAGAGGACGAAGTACGCGACCGTGAGGAGGAGCGCTCGCCACCATCCGCCCTTTTCCCAGAACCTCTTCCAGAACGTGGTGGTGGGTGCGGGAGAGGTCATGAGGACTCCAGGCGGTGGGGGCGGGCCGGCGTGTTCACGTCAGTTTTGCGCAGGCCGGCGCTGTGCGTCCAGGCATCTCGGCGTGTCAGCGAGGAGCGCTCCGACCCGCACCCCGCTTGCGCGTCGGTGGGAGGTGCGGGATCGGGATCGGCCGCGTCGCCCGAGAGGCGTCCTGGAACCTCCGGACGGCGTCGAGCACGTCCTCTGCGGAGCTGTACCGCAGGGCGAGGGGGAGGTCGCGTCGCCACAGGACCTCGAACTCCGTCGGCGCGTCTTCGAAGATCGTGCAGACCACTCGGCGGTGATCGCCCTCCGGGTAGTGCAGATCATGGATCGCCCAGTCGGTGTCGCCGACGCGCGCCAGGGCGAACCTGCGGTCCGGGTCGTGCTCCATCGTTCTCCTGCCTGTCCCCACGATGAAGGATGACCGCTCGCTTCGCGGAAAGGGAGGGGCTTGACACCGCCGCGCCCTCACCCTTCATCGGAAGGGTGAGGGCGCGAGGATGTCAGCGGACCGTCGGTGTGGAACCTGTGTCCGTCGGCCCGGCATCCGCCGTCGCGAGATCGTCCGGATGGGCGATGCCCCGCTGCTCGGCTTCCATGCGCTCCGCTTCCTCACCGCTGATCGCCTCGCCGCGGGCGACGAGTCCGGCCTGATCGGACAGCGGGATCTGCTTGAGGAACAGCGACAGCACGAGTGCGAGCGCGATGAAGGGTACGAGGTACCAGAACACCGGCGCCAGAGCGTCCGCGTACGCGGTGACGATGCCGTCGCGCACCTCGTCGGGGAGGGTGTTCAGCGTCGCGGGGTCGATCGTGGACGCGGCCTGCGACGCGGCATCCGGCGAGGCACCGGCCCCGGCGAAGACCCCGGTGAGGTTCTCGGTCAGGCGCGTGGTGAAGATCGTGCCGAACACGGCGGTTCCCAGCGACGCGCCCACCTCGCGGAAGTAGTTGTTCGTGCTGGTGGCGGTGCCGAGCTCGCCCGCGGGGACCGCGTTCTGCACGACCAGGACGACGACCTGCATGATGAGGCCGAGCCCGGCGCCGAACACGAACAGGAACGTGCAGATCAACCAGATCGGTGTGGAGGCCGACAGGGTGGTCATCGAGACCATCGCGATGCCGGTGATGATCGTGCCGAGGATCGGATAGATCTTGTACTTGCCGGTCTTGGAGATCGCGATGCCCGAGAAGATCGACGTGCCCATCAGGCCCACCATCATCGGGATCATCAGCAGACCGGATTCCGCCGCCGAGGTGCCGGACGACATCTGCAGGAAGGTCGGCACGAAGCCGATCGCCGCGAACATGCCGATTCCGAGCACCAGTCCGATCGCGGTCGCGTTCACGAAGATCGGGTTGCGGAAGAGGCTGAGCGGGATGATCGGGTCCTTGACCCGCGATTCCGTGATGACGAAGGCCGTGGCTGCGACGATCAGGCCGGCGCCCCAGGCCCAGGTGGCCAGTGAATCCCAGCCGAACTCCTTGTCGCCGCCGAAGTCGGTGAAGAAGATCAGGCAGGTGGTCGCGATCGAGAGGAAGATCACGCCGAAGATGTCGATCGGCTTCTCGGCTTTCTTGCTCGGCAGCTTCAGCGCGACCAGAGCGATGATGAACGCGGCGATGCCGACGGGGATGTTGATGTAGAACGCCCACTGCCAGGTCAGGTGGTCGACGAAGTAGCCGCCGAGGAGCGGCCCCGCGACGGCCGACAGACCGAACACGGCGCCGAGCGGGCCCATGTACTTGCCGCGCTCGTTGGCCGGCACGATGTCGGCGATGATCGCCTGCGACAGGATCATCAGGCCGCCGCCGCCGAGGCCCTGCAGGGCGCGGAAGACGACGAACATCCAGAAGTCGGTGGCGAAGGCGCAGCCGACCGAGGCCAGGGTGAACAGAGCGATGGCGACCAGGAACAGGTTGCGTCGGCCGAGGACGTCACCGAACTTGCCGTAGATCGGCATCACGATGGTCGTGGCGAGCAGGTAGGCGGTGGTGATCCAGACCTGGTGGTCGACGCCGCCGAGCTGCCCGACGATGGTCGGCATGGCGGTCGAGACGATGGTCTGATCGAGGCTGGAGAGCAGCATGCCCGCGATGAGGGCGCTGAAGATGATCCAGATGCGGCGCTTCGTGAGCAGGAAGGGCGCATCCTTCGTGGCGGTGGCGGACATTCAGAGGTCTTTCTGTGACGGTGCGTAGAGCGAGCGGGCGAGGTCGAGACGTCGGGTGATGAGATCGCTGAACGGCTCGGTGGCCTGGTGGTGCAGGAGCTGGTCCATGCTCATCCGCACGAGCGCGCCGACGGTGTGCACGATCACCTCGGCGCGGAGTTCGGCATCAGCGTCGTCTCCGGTGCGGCGGACGATCAGCCCCATGTCGCGACGCTCGTTCTTGGCGAGCTGCTCGAACGCGGCCTTGAGCAGACGCGGCTCCTGCTCGATCACGGCGAACATCGCCGGAGCATCCTCGACCGGGTTGAACAGCTCGAAGCGGCGGATCGTCAGCTCGATGAAGTCGTCGAGCAGGTCACCGTGTTGCGAGGCGAACTCCTCTTCGAGGGCCTCTTGGCGCGAGTCGATGGTGGCGAACCCGAAGACCGCGTTCTCCTTGCTCTCGAAGTAGTTGAAGAAGGTGCGTCGGGACACGCCCACCTCGGCGCACAGCTCCTCGATGGTGAAACCCGCGAAGCCCTGCTCCGTCGTCAGTCGGCGGGCGGCATCGGTGAGTGCACGGGACGTCTCGCGCTTGCGCTGCTCCCGCAGTGAATCTGCACTTTCGCTCATGGAGTGCAATATTGCACTCTCTTCCTTGGAGTGCACTGTGAGTGCCCGCTCAGGCGGGGACGAAAAAGTTCCGACGAATCTGTGACGTTCTCCGCCCGGCATCCGTCCTAGTGGTGTCGCTGAACGGCGACCCGCACTCCGCAGGGGGACGGATACACGGATGAAGGAGCTCGAGATGGCGAACGTGACCGGCAGTACTCAGCCCAAGACCCAGATCGTCGCACCGCAGCAGGGGGCTGCTGCGGGCAAGACCACGATCGAGGATGCGGTGGTGGCGAAGATCGCCGGCATCGCCGCTCGCGAGGTCAGCGGCGTCTACGCACTCGGTGGGGGCACCGCGCGCATGGTGGGGGCCATCCGCGACGCGCTCAACACCACCGACCTCTCGCAGGGGATCCGCGTGGAGGTCGGGGAGACTCAGGTCGCGGTCGACGTGACGATCGTCGCCGAGTACCCGGTCTCGCTGCAGAAGGTAGCGGACGACGTCCGCGCCGCCATCCACCGCGCCATGGTGGAACTGGTGGGCATGGAGGTCGCCGAGGTCAACGTGACCGTCAACGACGTGCACATCCCCTCCGATGACGAGGGCGACGGCACGCAGGAGACGCGAGTCCAGTGACCGCGTCGGTGATCGGAGCGGCGGCTGCGGCCGCCCTCGCGTTGACCTGGGTGGCTCTGGGCTTCTGGGCCTTCGTGCTCGTGGCACTGGCGATGCTGGTGGGCGCGGTCGCCGGCCGCATCATCGACGGTCGACTCGACCTGCGGGCGCTCGCCGAGGTCTTCCGAGGCCGGCGCTCCTCCTCATGACGGCCGACCGCTCACCCCTGGCGGAGGCAGGTGCCGTCCTGGGGACGACGACCTTCACCGCCCGCGCGCTGCAACGGCTCGCCGTCGGCATCGCGCACGATGTCGCCCGGGTCTCGGTCCGCGACGTCGGGGTGCAGTTGTCGGATGAGCGCGGCGCACTGCGGATCGCGGTCACCGTGCCCGTGGCCGTGGCATCGACGCGTCGAACGGACCTGGTCGCCGGCGGGGAGGACCTCCGCACCGGTCTGATCGAGGGCATGCGAGAACTGGCCGGCCGTGAGGTCGGCACCGTGGACGTCCGGTACTCGGGCGTCCACCGGAGTACGGAGAGGAGAGTGCGATGACGAACGAACAGGCGACGTATCGCCGCGTCCTGCGTCGCGAGACGCACACGTCCCGCACTGCCGCGGCGATGGTGGTCGCATCCATCGGTGCCCTGCTCCTGATCGCGCTGCTCGCCGGCGCCGTGTGGTGGCTCGTCGACGGCGGCTTCCGTGATGCGGCAGCGCGACCGCTCGAGGAGATCTCCGTCGGGGTGCAGCAGCCGCCGGTGCTGTTCGCCGTGGGTGGGGTGCTCACGGCTCTCGCCGTGGTGCTCCTCGCGCTCGCACTGCTGCCCGGACGACGGGCACGGCGGGCACGCCTCACCGAGCGGACCGCGCTGCTCGTGGACGACGGTGTGATCGCCGACTCGATCGCCGCAGCGGTCGCCCGTCGTGCCGGCGTCGAACGCAGCCGGGTGGCCGTCTTCGTCGGCCGACGCACGGTCGAAGTCCGCATCACTCCGACCAGCGGCGTCTTCGTCCGGGTGGCCGATGCGGAGGACGCAGCGAACGACATTCTCGCGGGGATCGGCTTCTCGGCCACCCCGCGCGTCATCGTCGAACCGAACGGAGTGGTCGCATGAACGCGACGAACCGATTCGTGAACCGCAGTGTGCTCTTCCTCGTGGGGGCGGTACTTCTGATCGCCGGAGCCGTCGCTCTCGCGGCAGGAGTGCTCTCCGCCGGTGATCCGCCGGCGTGGGTGCGGCGGCCGGCGGCAGAAGTCGCGGCCGCGTGGGAATCCGTCGACGGCCGGACGTGGCAGGTGATGGGCATCGGCCCGGTATCGATGCCGCTGCTGTTCGCGGCGGCGGCCGCGCTGCTGCTGACGGTTCTGCTGGTGGTGTTCCTGATCTCGCGCCGACGTGGGCGCTCGAAGACCGTGCTCGACGTGCATACCGCCACCGGGCGGACGACGGTCGATCGCAACGTGGTCGACGCCGTGCTCACCGAGCCGCTGATCCGACGGCCCGATGTGCTCTCGGCCCGCACAGGCACCTACCGTGTCGGTCAGACGCGCGCGGTCGAGTTGGCCGTGACCGTGCGGCCGGGGGCTCCACTGGCGAACGTCGTCGCGGCGGCTGAGGCGGCGATCGGCGAATGGGACGAGCTGCTGGGGTCTCGAATCCCGATCCTGCTGCACCTCTCCGATCGGCGCTGGAGCGAGGGTTTCCGTTCCCCGACGAGAGTGCGGTGATCGGGTGCGACGGCGACACAGACCAACGCACGGACCACGTGCGTGAACACGCGAACCCGAGACACGGGTGCGATGAGAAAAGGAGACGCCATGGGCGCTGAAGACAAGATCAAGGCCGCTGCGGAGAAGGTCGCCGGCAAGGCGAAGGAGGCCGTCGGCAAGGTCACCAACGACGACAAGCTCGTCGCCGAGGGCAAGGCCGAGCAGGCCAAGGGCGAGATCCGCGACACGGCCGAGAACGTCAAGGATGCGTTCAAGAAGTAGCGGACGCGGGGAGGGACCCGACCGGGTTCCTCCCCGATCACTCCCAGGTCGGTCGGCGAGGATCCGATCCGGTGAGGCGTCGGTTCCGAATCTCCTGTGGGGATCGGATCGAGGGGTGGGGAACAGATGGAAGAGGAACGCTTTCGCAGAGCGCTCGAGCAGGCCGACGACGGCATCGTCGCCGGACGTGCGATGGACGGCGACGTCGAAGCCTTCGCCGTGCTCGTGCGGAGATACACGCCGATGATGCGCGCCTACACGCAGCGGATGCTGAACGCCTCGGCCGACGTCGACGACATCGTGCAGGAGTCGTTCGTCACGGCCTGGCAGCGGTTCGGCGAGCTCGACGACCCGTCGAAGGTGAAGAGCTGGCTGATGCGCATCGTGAGCCGGAAGGCGGTGGATCGCATCCGCGCGGCCCGACCCGTCGTGGACATCGACTCCATCGATCGCCCGGCGCCGTTGCACGCCTCGCCGTCGGCGGTGGTCGAGGTGCGAGCCGGAGTCGCCGCCGTCGGTGCCGCGCTACGCGAGCTGCCCGATGCCCAGCGCGAATGCTGGGTCCTGCGCGAGATCGGCGGCTACTCCTACGAGGAGATCTCGGAAGAGCTCGGCATTCCCGTCTCCACCGCGCGAGGACTGCTCGCGCGGGCCCGGAAATACATGATCGTACGGATGGAGGAGTGGCGATGACCGACGAGAGAGACATGCCAGAAGTCCGCCGTCTCGGTCTGGAACCGAGCGATCTCGACGGGCACACGCTCGACGAGCTCACCGACTACCTCGAAGCGGGACGACAGCCCTCCGACCGCTCGATCGACGAGTCGCCCGGCTGTCAGCTGGCGCTGGACGCGCTCGAACGCCTGCACGGCCTCGGCGCGGAGTTGATGGCCGCCGAGACCGCCGCGGAACCGGAGGTCGATGGGAGCTGGGTCGACCGCATCCTCAGCGGCATCGCCATGGATGCGCGCTCGGGCCGACGCATCCCGTTCGAGTCCCCGGATCCGTCGACGGATCTCGGGATCACCGAGGGCGCGGTGCGCGGACTCATCCGCTCGGCCGAGAGCACCGTGCAGGGACTCCTCATCGGGCGCTGCCGCCTCATCGGTGACGTGACCGTCGCGGATGAGCCGATCCGCGTCGAGATCGACGCCAGCGCGCTGCACGGGCAGCCGATCCCGGTGGTCGCCGACCGCCTCCGGGGCGAGGTGGATCGGGTCCTTCGTGCGCACACGGAGTTGAACGTCGTCGCGATCGACATCGCGATCCGGGACATCAGGGAGGTGTCGTCATGGACGCAGGAGAGCTGAAGGCGGCGGACGTGCAGGTCGAACTCGCTGCCGACCTCGAGACGGCGGTGCGAGCGTCTCCCGGGGTGCGCTCCGTGTACCGCTCCGGTTCGCTCATCTCGAATCTGTTGCGCGCGGGGGCCGCGGCGCTCGGCGGGCGACAGGAGGACGAGCCGCTGGTGTCGGTCGCGCCGGTGGGCGACGGCATCGCCGTGGAGGTGTCGATCGGGGTGTACTCCGACGCGAGATCGGCGGATGCCCTTCGCGCCGTGCACGCCGCGGTCGATGCGGTGCTCGAGACGCGGGGGCTCCGGCCGGACAGCATCACCCTCACGGTCGTGCACGTGCAGTCCGCAGAGGTAGCCCCCGCAGGATGACACGGGGGATGCCGCCCTCGGAGAAGAGCGGCATCCCTCGGAACCCGGTGGCGATCAGGCGATTGCGCGCAGACCCTCGATGAGCGGGGTGGAGGGGCGTCCGATCAGCCGCGCGAGCGTCCCATCGGTCTCGGCCAGGGCGCCACCGCGGATCCCGGCGTCGAGCGCGGCGACGAATCCGGCCGTTCCCTCATCGAGACCGGCTTCGCGCAGAGCCGCGAGCTGTTCGTCGAGCGAGACCGGGACGAATGCGACCTCGCGTCCCGTGATCTCGGAGAAGGCCGAGGCCAGATCGCTGTAGGTCCACGCGACGTCGCCGCCGAGCTCGTAGACCTCGCCGACGTGCCCGTCTTCGAGCGCGACGACCGCCGCCGCCTCTGCGAAGTCCTGGCGGCTGGCCGAGGCGACCCGTCCGTCACCGGTGCCCGAGGTGAGCACGCCGGTCTCGGCGGCGCGGGCGAGGTCGGCGGCGTAGTTCTCGGTGTACCAGTTGTTGCGGAGGATCACGGCAGGGAGTCCCGCGGCGGCGATCAGCTCTTCCGTCGCCTTGTGCTCGGGCGCGAGGACCAGGTCGCTGGTGGTCGCCTTCGGTGCGCTGGTGTAGATGAACTTGGAGACCCCGGCGGCCTTCGCGGCGTCGATGACCGCCTGGTGCTGGGCCACCCGCTGTCCGACCTCCGATCCGGACACGAGCACGACGGTGTCGACGCCCTCGACGGCCGCGGCCACCGAGGCGGGGTCGGTGTAGTCCAGGCGCACGACGCGCACGCCGAGGTCGGCGGCCTTCGCGGTGTCGCGGGCTCCGGCGACGATCGACTGCGGGTCGGCGCCGCGCTCGAGGAGGCTGGCGATGATGAGGCGTCCGAGGTTGCCGGTCGCGCCGGTGACGAGGATGGTCATGAGGGTCCTTTCGTAAGTGACACCCTCGACAACCTCGCGACGGGTCGCGCGCATTCCGATCTGCGGGTACCCACTTTGAAGTAAGGTACCCACATGACGGTTAGTTTCGCGCAGATAAAGGAATCCACGCCGTTCGTCTTCGATCAGAACTGCGGCACGCGGGTCGTCCTCGACCACATCATGAGCAAGTGGGGTGTGCTCGTGCTCTCCTGCCTGTCCGACGGCACGCACCGCTGGGGTGCACTGCGTCGCGAGGTCGACGGCATCAGCGAGAAGATGCTCGCCTCGACGCTGCGCACGCTCGCCGAGGACGGGCTCGTGCATCGGGAGTCGCTCCCGACGGTGCCGCCGCACGTGGAGTACAGCCTCACTCCGCTCGGCCGCGATCTGATGGAGCGGATGCTGCCGCTGATGGAATGGGTTGCCGACCACGCCGACGGGATGCTCGAAAGGGGTTGAATCTGCGGATTCCGTTGCCAGGATGCGCCGTTGGCCGCGGATTCGGTCGGTGAAAGAAACCGTTGACGCGATAACCGCGGTGGCCCTACTGTTCTGACATGGCAGCAACGACGCCCATTCATCTGGAACGACCCGACGGCAAGGGTCTGGCTGCGGGAACCCTGGGACTCTGGGGGTCGACCGTCATCGGTCTCGCCTCGACGGCCCCGGTCTACTCGCTCGTCGCGACGCTCGGCTTCGTGGTGCTCGCCGTCGGTGCGCAGGCGCCGATCGCCTTCATCATCGCCTTCGTCCCGATGCTCCTGATCGCCTTCGCGTATCGAGAGCTCAACAACGCGGTGCCCGACTGCGGCACGACGTTCACCTGGGGGACCAAGGCATTCGGTCCGTGGGTGGGCTGGATGGGCGGCTGGGGTGTCGCCGTCGCCGGTATGGTCGTGCTCGCCAATCTCGCCCAGATCGCCTCGGTCTACTTCTGGTCACTGATCGGACAGGACCTCGAGAACAACGACTGGCGCGTGGTCGTCGTCGCCGTGCTCTTCATCGCCGCGATGACCTGGGTCAGCTGGCGTGGAGTCGAGATCGGCGAGCGCATCCAGAACATCCTGCTGGGCATCCAGTACCTGGCGCTCGCGATCTTCGTGGTGACCGCGCTGTGGCAGTTCTTCGCCGGCACCGCCCCGAACCCCACGCCCTTCTCCTGGGAGTGGATGAACCCCTTCGCCTTCACGGACTGGTCGGGTTTCACCGAGGCCATCCTGCTCGCCCTCTTCATCTACTGGGGCTGGGACACCTGCCTCGCCCTGAACGAGGAGACCAAGGACCCGAAGCGCATCCCGGGCCGTGCCGCATTGCTGACCACCGTCATCCTGCTGGTCACCTACGTCGCCGTGACCATCGCCGCCATGATGTACGCCGGTCTGGGGGAGAGCGGCACGGGCCTCGGCAACGAGGCGAACGCCGACGACTTCTTCCTCGCGATCAAGGACGGACTGCTGGGCCCGTTCGGCTGGGTGCTCGTCGTCTCGGTGATCATCTCGGCGATCTCGTCGACGCAGACCACCATCCTGCCCACCGCCCGCGGCACGCTCGCGATGGGCGTGTACCGCGCCCTGCCGGCGAAGTTCAAGGACGTGCACCCCACCTACAAGACGCCGTCGTTCTCGACGATCGTCATGGGCGTGGTCGCCTCGGCGTACTACATCGGCATGACGCTGATCAGCGACAACATCCTGCAGGACTCGATCCTCTCGCTCGGGCTCGCGATCGCGTTCTACTACGCCATCACGGGTTTCGCGTGCGTCTGGTACTTCCGCAAGGATCTGACGTCGTCGCCGCGGGACTTCTTCTTCAAGGGACTCTTCCCGCTGCTGGGCGGACTCATGCTCACCTGGGCGTTCATCCAGTCCGCCATCGACATGTGGGACGTCGACTACGGCTACACCGTCCTGTTCGGCATCGGCGGCACCTTCGTGATCGGCGTCGGCTCGCTGGCGTTCGGTCTGGTGCTGATGTTCGTCTGGTACCTGTTCCCGCGGTCGAAGCGGTTCTTCCGCGGCGAGAGCCTGAACCGCGAGACGCAGGTGATGGTGCCGGACGAGCCCAGCGTCACGATCCGTTCCATCGACGGCGGCATCTGAGGTCGCCCGGGCACGTCCGCGGACGTGTCCTAGGCTTGCTCCGTGCGCATCCGGCTCGACATCGCCTACGACGGCACCCACTTCCGCGGGTGGGCGAAGCAGCCGACGCTCCGCACCGTGCAGGGGACTCTCGAGGCGGCCCTCGCGCGGATCGTCGGTTCCGACGTCCAGTTCGTCGTCGCGGGCCGCACCGACGCGGGAGTGCACGCCAGCGGTCAGGTCGCGCACGTCGACCTCGACGAGAAGCAGTGGTCGCGCATCGAGGCCAGGCAGGGGCGGGCCCCGCTGGCTCCCGCAGAGACCATCGCCGGGCGCATGCGCGGGGTGCTCGGTGCCTACTCCGACGTCACCGTCATGAAGACGTCGATCGCTCCCGAGGGGTTCGACGCCCGGTTCTCGGCGGTGTGGCGGCGTTACCGCTACCGTCTCGCCGATGCGCAGGCCGGATTCGATCCACTGCGCCGGCACGATACGACGAACATCCGCGGGAATCTCGACGAACAGGCGATGGATGCCGCGGCCCGCAGCCTCATCGGCCTGCACGACTTCGCTTCGTACTGCAAGCCACGCGAAGAGGCGACGACGATCCGCACGCTGCTCGACTACCGCTGGGTACGTGATGCCGAAGGTGTCCTCGTCGCCGAGGTCAAGGCCGACGCGTTCTGCCACAGCATGGTGCGCGCACTCGTCGGCGCGTGCGCGGCGGTGGGGGAGGGACGCCTCGACGTCGAGGATGTCGTGGTGCTGCGCGACGCCCTGACGCGCACGAGCGAGTTCAAGGTCCTGGCGGCGCGCGGCCTGATCCTCACCGAGGTCGGCTACCCCGCCGACGAGCTGCTCGCGACGCGCGCGGAGCAGACGCGGGCTCGACGTGACGGTACGAGCCGCGTTCGTGATCCGGAGCCCGACCACAGCCTGGGCGAGTAGCGTGGAACGGTCATGAAGGTCATCTCCTACAACCTCCAGAAGCATCGCGCGGCCGGTGAACTCGCCGCCATCGTCGGCGAGCACGACCCCGACATCCTGTGTCTGCAGGAGTGCGACGTTCCGGAGCTGCCCGCAGAGATCGGCGACCTGGTCCTCGCGGACGCGACGCAGGGCAACCGCCTCGGGCTCGCGCTTTTCTACCGCTCGAGCACCTACCATCTGCAGTCGATCCGCACCCTCGGGTTGAAGAAGTCGCTGCACGACCGGATCGCGAAACCCGCTCACGAGCGTGTGCTCGGCGCTCGGCTGCGTGACATCGACGACGCCCAGGATTTCATCGTCGCCTCGTTCCATGCCGCACCGCTCACCGCACTGAACTCGTTGCGTCGGCACCAGATCCGCGCGGCGCTCACCGAGCTCGCGACTCTCGGGGAGGGGCTGCCGCAGCTGATGGTCGGCGACTACAACTACCCGATCTTCAAGGAGAACCTCGGTCAGGCCGTGCGCGACCACGGTTATGCCCTCTCGCTCAGCGACGACCACACCTACACGCGCTACCGGGTGTTCCGCGGGCACTACGACTTCGCGACCTCGGCCGGTTTCGAGATCGAGCGCATCACGACGCTGCCCCAGGGGTCGAGCGACCACCGCCCGATCCTGGTCACGGTAAAACCCGACTGAGTCGGCGGTTTGGGCATCCGCGCCCGGTGGCGTATGATTTCCCTTTGGTGCCTTTCCCGTTCGCGGGAAGTGGGCATCGTCCGAACGTGAGCCCTCCACTGGCGTGTTCCTCCCTGTCGGGAAGAACCACCCCGGAGTGGGATTCACGAACTTCTCCGTTCGACACAAGAAAGCAGCACTATCGTGACGCGCACTTACACCCCCAAGGCTGGCGAAGTCCAGCGCGATTGGGTCGTCATCGACGCCACCGACGTCGTTCTCGGCCGTCTGGCTTCGCACGCCGCTACGCTCCTGCGTGGCAAGCACAAGCCGACCTTCGCCAACCACATCGACTCGGGTGACTTCGTCATCATCGTGAACGCCGACAAGGTCGCGCTCACCGGTCAGAAGCTCCAGAAGAAGCTGGCCTACCGCCACTCGGGTTACCCGGGCGGCCTGAAGTCGGTCACCTACGCCGAGCTCCTCGAGAAGAACCCGGTTCGCGCTGTGGAGAAGGCCATCCGTGGCATGCTCCCCAAGAACAGCCTCGGCCGCCAGCAGCTGACCAAGCTCAAGGTGTACGTCGGTGCCGAGCACCCGCACGCCGCGCAGCAGCCGCAGACGTACACCCTCGACCAGGTCGCCCAGTAAGCGCCGTAAAGACTTAAGGACATACTCGTGGCTGACATCCAGGACACCACCGAAACCCCCCAGAACTTCTCGACGTCGACTCCGGAGACCGACGTGGTCGAGGCGGCTCCCCGCCCCGTCCTCAGCGTCCCGGGTGCCGCTGTCGGCCGTCGCAAGCAGGCCATCGCCCGCGTGCGCATCGTCCCCGGCTCGGGCACGATCACGGTCAACGGCCGCACGATCGAGGACTACTTCCCGAACAAGCTGCACCAGCAGCTGATCAACGACCCGTTCACGGTGCTGAACCTCACCGGTGCATACGACGTCATCGCGCGCATCTCCGGTGGTGGCCCCTCGGGCCAGGCCGGTGCGCTCCGCCTCGGCATCGCCCGTTCGCTGAACGGCATCGACGAGGAGAACAACCGTCCGACCCTCAAGAAGGCCGGCTTCCTCTCGCGTGACGCTCGCGTCAAGGAGCGCAAGAAGGCCGGACTCAAGAAGGCCCGTAAGGCGCCTCAGTACTCGAAGCGTTAAGGTCCACTGCTCCGATGCCGATCTTTGGCACGGACGGCGTGCGAGGACTTGCCAATGGCATCCTCACCGCCGACCTGGCGCTCACCCTGGCCCAGGCGACTGCTGTCGTCCTGGGCCAGGGCCGTACTGCGGAGGCTCGCAAAGCCGAAGGCAAGCGACTCACCGCAGTGGTCGCCCGCGACCCCCGGGTCTCCGGACACTTCCTGACGTCGGCCGTCTCGGCCGGGCTCGCCTCCTCGGGGGTCGACGTCCTCGAGGCCGGTGTCATCCCGACCCCGGCGCTGGCGTTCCTCGTCGCCGACCGTGACGCCGACTTCGGTGTCATGATCTCGGCCTCGCACAACGCCGCTCCCGACAACGGGATCAAGATCTTCGCCCGCGGGGGCCGCAAGCTCCCCGATGAGGTCGAGCAGCGCATCGAAGAGGCCATGCACGGCGAGATGCTGCGCCCGACGGGTGCCGGCGTCGGTCGTGTCGACCGCTTCTCCGACGCGGAGGACCGCTACGTCGTGCACCTCCTCGGCTCGCTGCCGAATCGTCTCGAGGGCATCCACGTGGTGCTCGACTGCGCCCACGGCGCGGCATCCGGGGTCTCGCCCGAGACGTTCCGCGATGCGGGCGCCGAGGTGACGGTCATCGGGGCAGACCCCGACGGCTGGAACATCAACGACGGAGTCGGCTCCACCCACCTCGACAACCTCGCCGAGGCTGTCGTGCGTCTGGGCGCCGACATCGGCATCGCCCACGACGGCGACGCCGACCGCTGCCTCGCAGTGGACGCCGAGGGCAATCACATCGACGGCGACCAGATCATGGCCATCCTCGCGGTGTCGATGAAGGAGCGCGGACGTCTCACCGACGACACGCTCGTCGCTACCGTCATGAGCAACCTCGGCCTGCATGTCGCGATGCGCGAGCACGGCATCACGGTGCGTCAGACCGCCGTCGGCGACCGCTACGTGCTCGAAGACATGAACGAGGGCGGATACGCGCTCGGCGGCGAGCAGTCCGGTCACGTGATCATGAGCGAGTACGCCACCACCGGCGACGGCATCCTCACGGGCCTCCACCTGGTGGCGGAGATGGCGCGGCAGAAGAAGTCGATTGCGGAGCTCGCATCGATCATGACCGTGTACCCGCAGGTGCTCATCAATGTGCGCGACGTCGACAAGGATCGCGTCGCAGACGACGAGGTCGTGCAGCAGGCTGTGCGCGACATCGAGGGTGAGCTGGGTGATTCCGGCCGGGTGCTGCTGCGCAAGTCCGGCACCGAGCCCCTGGTGCGGGTGATGGTCGAAGCCGCCGATGCGGAGTCGGTGCACGCCTACGCCGGACGTCTGGCGGAGGTCGTGCAGGAGCGCCTCTCGCTCTGACGCTCGCAGAACCTCGGAACCGGCCGGTCGCTGATCTCAGCGGTCGGCCGGTTCTCTGTCTGCGGGGGAGCCGAGGGGCGGCGGTCAGGGTGCCGCGCAGATGCGGTACTGGCCGGCGTCGACGAGCGTCTCGGTCGTGCACGGCTGCGTGGTCAGCCGTGGCACGTCAGCCATGGCGGGGGCGTCGAAGAGCCCAACGTGCGCACCCGTCAGCACGATGGGCGCGACCGCGTACCCCCAGGGCTCGGCTGCCAGCCATTCAACGTCGTTCGCCTCGACCCAGGCCGTGAGCGGCACGAGGGCCGTGCGCTGGCTCTCCAGCGTGGTGCGGGGCTCGTACGTCGACACGACATGACTCACGCCGCCGCCGGCGATGATGGAGGCCAGCGCGGAGGCGGCGACGATGCCGATGGCACGAATGCCCTTGCGGCGCGGCAGGGCCGTCACGGCCCACAGCGCGGCCGCGGCGATGACGGGGAAGAACGCCAGGATGCCGGGTGCGGGGTGCCGCACCCACAGCGGCAGGCGGGACGCGGTGGCCCACCAGCCGACGAAGGCGAGCGCGCCGACGATGGCCGCCAAGGTGTACGCGATCACGATCCGGTCGGCCGCGCTCGCGTCACGCCAACGCCGCACGACGCCGGTGACCGCGAGACCGAGGGCGATGACCGCTCCGATCACGGCGAGGAACCCGGGCAGCGACCACGAGTCCGCCAGCGTGCCGAGCTTCTGCAGCACCGTGGTCGCGGCGTCGCCCTGCCCGCCCGTGCGGAGGAAGTGGGCGAAGTCGCGCACGTGCTGCCAATAACCGGAGAACCCCAGCGACAGCAGCGCGCCCAGCTCGAGGAGCAGCGTCGGCACGGTGGCCAGCAGGAGGGGCAGCCACGACCGCCGGAGCGTGTCGCGCACCCGGGCCCAGCCGGTGCCGTCGGAGAGCACCCACAGGGCGATGGCGAAGGCGGGCAGCGCGAGGGCGGCGATGAGCTTCGCCTGGGTCGCGAGGCCGACGAGCAGCCCGGCGAGCCAGGCGCGGCGGGGAAGCAGTGTGAGGGCCCAGACGAGGAGCGCGGCCGCGGGGATCTCGCCCAGCAGATCGGCGGGGCCCTGGATGGGGGAGAAGCCGGCATCCGCAGTGAACGCCAGGGGCACGGCCACGGCGAGCAGAGCGGCCCAGCGTCCGCCGATGCGTCGCCCGATCACGGCGAGGCCGGCGAGGAGCGCCACCCAGAAGGCCAAGGGGACGAGACGTGCGGCCAGCACCGGGTCCATCCCGGTCGCGAGGAGCGCGGCGACGGGCAGGAGCACGACGGGCCCGGTCGAGATACGCGGGTCGAACGGCGTGATGGTCGAGCCGGAGAGCGCGCCGTCGCTGGAGTATCCGAGTCCGTCCAGCAGATTGAGCGGGACCGTGAGGTTGAAGGCCTCGTCCTCCCAGAAGCGCCACACCACGAGGCTGTGCCAGGCCACGATGACGTGACCGATCAGCAGGGCGACGGCCGCCGCCCAGAACACGACCGTGCGTGCTCGGGTCATCGCGCGACGGTCTCCGGAAGACGGATGCCGCGCAGGGGAGCGGATGGCCGCAGAGAGAGGGTCCACGCCTCGACGAGGGCGACGCGAACGAACCGGCGCAGACGCTTCGGCGGCAGGGTGACCGAGTTCCCTCGCCCCCACATGGTGCCCGTGGTCGATTCGCCCCGACGAGGGATGCTGGCGACGCGGAGGTAGCGCACGGTGAAGCCCGCGCGCGCCTCGGCGAGCGAGAAGTGCACGTGCGGGACCGTGGCGTCGGCCGGGGTCGCGTCGACGAGCAGTCGAAGGGCGTCGGGGCGATAGGCGCGCAGCGGGGTGTTGACGTCGGGGATACGTCGTCCGGCGGCGAGGGCGATCAGCAGGCCGACGGCACCCGTGAGCACCTTGCGGTACCAGGGGTCGGTGCGGCCGTCGCGCACGCCGTGGACGACATCGGCGTCTTCGGTCGTGAGCGCGTTGATGAGCCGAACGAAGTCGCTCCCGTAGAACTGCCCGTCGCCGTCGACATGCACCAGCACGTCGGGGTCGGCGGCGAGCCCGGCACGGTAGGCCGAGAGCGCGGTCGGGCCGTGGCCGCGGTTCAGCGGCTGCACCTCGACGGTCACGTCGGAGACGGCGTCGAACACCGTGGCCGTGGTATCCGTGGAGCGATCGTCGGCGACGTGGAAGGAGACGTGGTCGGCCAGGGGGGAGACGCAGTCACGGATCTCGTCGATGAAGCCCTGGATGCCCTCGGCCTCGTTGTAGGCGGGCATGACGACGGCGAGGTGGCGAAGGGTCACGGGGTCCTTGGGGTGGCGGAGGGCGCGGGGATCAGCCAGTAGCCTAGTTGAGCCATGAACCCTCCCTCCCGCATCCGTCGCATCGCCAGCGTCGGCAGCCGTTTTCTCGTCGTGGGTGCTCTGAGCACCCTCATCGAGGTCGGCGTCTTCAACCTGCTGGTCTACGTGTGGGGATGGGATGTGGTCGCCGCGAAGATCGTCGCCTCGCTCGTCGCGCTCGTGAACGCGTACATCGGCAACCGCGAGTGGACGTTCCGTCACCGGGATCGTCGCGGACGGGTCTCCGAGGTCACGCTGTTCCTCGTGACCAACGCCGTCTGCACGGCCATCGGCGCCGTGCTCGTCTGGGTGGGTGTCGAAGCCGTCGGTGCGGTCCTCGGCCGTGAGCCGGGGGCTGTCGCCGTCAACCTCGTGAACCTGACGAGCATCGTCATCGTGGTCCTGCTGCGCTTCGTGCTCTATCACGGCATCGTCTTCCGGGTGGCGCCGACCAAGTAGCGGTGCGGCTCGGTCGCGGGCAGGTCAGGCTCGGGCGGTTGCGCGCTTCTTGGCGTTCTTCGCCTTCTTGGCCTTCTTCGCTTTCCGGCGATCCGTCGACGTCTCGCCGTCGAGGTCGTGCGTCGAACCGTAGGTGTAGGAGCCGTAGCCGTAGCTGTCGGGGCCCTTGGTCGGCAGCATCGTGACGACCACGCCGAGCATCTGCACGCCGGCGTTCTCGAGCGCGCGCAGTGCTCCGGAGAGCTCCTGCTTCTTCGTCTTGCCGGAGGCGGCGGCGAGGATCACTCCGCGGGTCTTGCTTCCCACCACGGCCGCGTCGGTCACCAGCAGCAGCGGCGGGGCATCGATCAGCACGTAGTCGAAGTAGTCGCCGAGTGACTTGAGCACCTGATCCATCGCGGCCGAGCCGAGCAGCTCGCTGGGGTTCGGCGGGACCTGCCCGCTCGGCAGGACGTACAGGTCGGACGTGCCCCACTTCTGCAGCGCATCGGCCACGTCCACGCGTCCGATGAGCACGTCGGTGAGTCCGACGCCGCCCTCGATGCCCAGGTAGTCGGCCACGCGGGGCAGTCGCAGGTCGCCGTCGACCAGGGCCACGCGGGCTCCCGTCTCGGCGAGTGCGATGGCGAGGTTGGCGGTGGTCGTCGACTTGCCTTCGCCGGGGCCGGCGCTGGAGACGACGAAGATGCGGGGGCCCGAGTCGAGGTTGAGGAACTGCAGGTTCGTGCGCAGGCTGCGGAACGATTCGGCGCGCGGGCTGCGCGGGTCGGCGTGCACGATCAGCGGGCGCTTGGTGGCATCCGGGTCGTACGCGATGCCACCGAGGACGGGGCGATCGGTGAGCGTCTCGATGTCGTGGAGCGTGTGGATGCGGTTGTCGAGCACGGTGCGCAGCATCGCGATGCCGAGGCCGAGAGCCAGGCCGATGATGCCGCCGAGCACGATCAGCAGGCGCACGTTGGGGCTCGTCGGCGTGGAGGAGGCGATGGCGGGCTCGGTCACGGTGATGCGCACCGGGCTGACGGCATCTTCGGTTGCGGGCTGCTCGAGCGTCTTCTGCACCGCATCCTGGAAGCTCACTGCGACGGCATTGGCGATGGCCGCGGCCTGCTCGGGGTCTCCGTCGGTCACGCTGACGTCGATCAGGACCGTGTTGAGCGGCGTGGTCGCGGTGACGCGGCTGCTGAGGCCCGAGACCGAGTCGTCGAGGCCGAGCTCGTCGATCACGGGTTCGAGCACGAGCGCCGTGCCGACGACGTCGACGTAGCTCGTGACCATCTGTCGTGCGAAGGTCGTGCCCTGCACGAGGTCACCGGTGGCTGCGCCTTCGGTGCGGACCGAGACGTACAGCTGCGTCGATGCGACGTACTTCGGCTGCTGCAGTGCGGCATAGCCGGCACCGCCCGCGAGGCCGAGGACCATCAGGACGAGGATCAGGATCCAGTTTCTGTGCAGCACACGCACATAGTCGCGAAGTTCCACGCGGCAGATTCCCCCTGATGCAATGCGACCGCTGCCGATCAAGGCGGGCCGTGAAAACGGTATCCCGGTATTCTTCCACAGCGACGGTGGGACGACCGGCCGCTGCGTGTGGTCAGTTCGTCGTGGTCTGCGCGGAGGCGCTGTAGGTCGTGCTCGCGGACGCGGTGACCGGTGCCTTCGTCAACACGGTTCCGAGCACTCGGGCTCCAACCGACTCGATGCTCTTGGCCGCGTCGGTGAGCCGGTTGGCCTGCGACGATCCGGCGGCGGCGATCAGGAGGGCTCCGGTCGTGACGCGCGCGATCACGGCGGCGTCCGTCACGAGCAGCAGCGGTGGCGCGTCGATGATGACGACGTCGAAGGCCTCGGTGAGCGTCTCGATCAGACTCTCCATCGCGGAAGAGCCGAGCAGCTCGGCCGGGTTCGGCGGAACAGTGCCGGCCGGGAGGACGAACAGGGCGCTGCGGCCCCAGCGCTGGATGACGTCGTTGAGCTGCACGCGTCCGGCCAGCACATCGCTGAGTCCGATCCCACCCTCGATGCCGAAGTACTCGGCCACGCGGGGGAGGCGGAGGTCGCCGTCGAGCAGGGCCACGCGCTGCCCGGCATCGGCGAAGGCGAGTGCCAGGTTCGCCGCGGTGGTCGACTTGCCCTCGCCGGGGCCGGAGCTGGTCACGACGAACACGCCCTGGTTGCCGGAGAAGAAGAAGCGCACGTTGGTGCGGAGGCTGCGGTAGGCCTCGGCGCGGAGGCCGTGCGGTGCGGTGCTCATGGCGAGGGGGTGCTCGCCCGTGTCCGGGTCGAGCGGGATCTGCCCGAGGACGGGAACCGGCACGGCGGCCTCGACGTCGGCGGCGACGCGCACCCGGCGGTCGAGCGTCGCACGTAGGAGAGCGACGCCGACGCCGACCGCGAGCCCGAGCAGCGAGCCGACGATGAGAGAGAGGGGGAGGTTGGGCGCGACGGGATTCGTGGGCACCTGAGCGGGTTCGAGCGTGACGATGCGGATGCTGAACGCCGCGGCCTGGTCGCGCTTCTCGAGCGTGCCGGTGACGACGGTGGCGAAGCTCTCGGCGACGGCGTTCGCGATGCGCGCGGCCTGCCCCGGGTTGCGGTTGTCGACCGTGATCGTGATGATCGCGCTGTTGAGGGGTGCGGAGGCGCTGATGCCCGTGGGGGCTGCGGTGAGGCCGAGGTCTTCGGTGACGGGATCGAGCACGAGCGAGCTCGTGATGAGCGAGCGGTAGGTCTCGACGGCCTGCTTCGCGTACCCGGTGGCGAGCGAGCGCTCGGCGGGTGTGGCGGTGTCGGAGACCTGCGCGGCCACCATGACCTCGGTCGAAGCCTGGTAGCGGAGAGGGGTGAGCATCGCGACCAGCGCACCGGTGGAGAGACCGATCAGAACACTCGCGACGATCACGACGATCTGTCGGCGGAACACCCGAAGGTAGTCATGGATGTCCAAAGCTCTCCAGCGTGGTCGAGTGCGATCGGCGGTATCGTCTTCCGAGACTACCGATTCCTATGAAGGCGATATGACGCACCTCGACGATCTCTTCCCCGACGGGCCCCGCGCCGGCGACGCAGGCAGTGTGGTGCTGGACGACCACCACACTGCGCGCCGCTTGCGGGAGATGATCGGCGAGCCGCGGCAGAGCCGGGCATCGGCGACGTCCGATGCGGATGCTCGTGCGCTCTCCGACATGGTTCAGGCCGCCGCCCGTACCGCCGTTCCCGTCGGTGCAGGTTCCGAGGAGTCCTCTCGTGCGAAGAAGCGGCCGAGGCGCTCGGTCGACGCCGTGACGCTCTCGGCAGCCTCTCTCGCCGTCGTGGCCCTGGTCGTCGCCGGCACCGTCGGCGGTATCCAGATGGCGACGGCCAGCCCGGCCGCGAGCGCCGTGGAGTCGTTGGAGGCCGATGAGGCCGCCCTTCTGAATGCTCACCAGTCCTTGAAGACGGCTCAGGACCGGCTCATCGCCGACATCGATGCGCAGACGGCGGAGGTCGCCCCGCTCCGGAGCGCGCTCACCGGGACGAGCACCGCCCCGGATCCGGCCGGCGAACCCGACGATGCGCCGATCGCCGTGACCGACGCCACCGCGCTCGCCACGGCACTCGCAGCCGTCGATGCGTATGCCTCGGGGTTGGCGGCGATCACGGTTCCGGAGCTTCCGACGGCGTACGTACGTGCCGACATCGACGAGGATTCGCTCGTGGAGGTCGGCGGCGCGATCGACGGCGTGCAGGAGCGTCTGGTCGCGATGGACGACGCGACCGCCGAGGCCCGGGCTGTCCGCGAGAAGTTCGATGCGCTTCGGCCGACCGCCGACGTGGCGGTGGATGCGTACGCGGCATCTTTCGTGCCCGCAGCCCAGGCCGCGCTCGGCCGCTACCCGGATGCCGAGGAGTCGCTGCGTGCGGCTGTGACCGATGCGGCGGCGCGCGTCGCTGCCGCGGATCTGTGGACGGTGGAGGGACGTTCGGCGCTGGCGGCCTACCGGGATGCATTCGTCGCTTTGGCTGCGGACCAGCTGCGGTTCGAGATCGAGCGCGACCAGCGCGACGACATGAACCAGTGGCAGCCGCAGCAGCAACAGCAGCAGCAGGGCGACGGGACTCAGAATCCGCCCACGGAGGGAAGCACCGACCCGGGAACCGGCGTCACTCCGCCGGTCACGAACCCCGGTGGCGGCGAGACTGACCCCGGCGGGGAGACACCGCCGGACGGCGAGGGAACGCCATAACGCTCAGACCTGGTCATTCGCTGTGAGAACATATCTCCAGGGGAGTGAATAAGTCTGAGGGGGCTCCACATCGTGATTCCGGATGGGTCTGTCGACGTGTCTACCGGCAATATTCCAATATTGTCCGAGGTGTCGGTGAAGCAGCGGCGACGCCGCATGCTGGCCGCGGCGGTCGATGGGCTCGCCTGGACTTTCGGCGTCGTGCTGGCGATCGCGCTCCGCTTCGAGTTCATGATGGACGCGCAGGGGTGGATCTCGACCATCGTGCTTGCGCTCGCCGCCGGCATCATCCAGATGGCGGTCGGATTCGCGACAGCCCTCTACCGCGGGCGCTTCACCTACGGCTCGTTCGACGAGGTCCGTGCGGTGGCGCTGATCGTCGTGGTCGAGGCGGTGCTCCTGTCGCTGATCGTCATCCCGATCGGGCCGCTCGTCGGCATCCCGCGCGGCACGCTGCTGCTCGCCTTCCCGTTCGTGCTGCTGCTGATGTTCGGCGTGCGGTACGTGGCTCGTCTCGCGATCGAGCGTGCACGCAAGCCAGGTGCTGACGCCGAGGCGGCCCTGATCATCGGTGCCGGGTTCCTCGGCGACAAACTGCTCGCGAACGTCACGACCGACCCGTCGTCTCCCATCCGGCCCGTCGGGCTGCTGGATGACGACCCGGCCAAGCGCAAGCTCCGCCTGCGGGGCGTTCCGGTGCTCGGCACCACACGCGACATCGCGTCGGCCGCCCGGAGCACCGGAGCAAAGCTCGCGGTCATCGCCATCCCCAGTGCAGACAGCACCCTGCTGCGAAGCCTGAGCGACCGTGCCGAGAGCGCCGGTCTGCGGGTCGCGGTCACCCCGACTCTGGCGACGCTCGCGTCGGGGGAGCAGTCCGTCACCGACGTGCGCGACATCAGCATCGAGGATCTGATCGGACGCCACCCCGTCGACACGAACGTCGAGCTGATCGCCGGGTACATCACCGGTCGACGCGTGCTCGTGACCGGTGCCGGTGGCTCCATTGGTTCGGAGCTGTGCCGACAGTTGGCCAAGTACGGGCCGAGCGAGCTGATCATGATCGACCGCGACGAGACCGGCCTTCAGGTGGCTCAGCTCGGGACGCTCGGACACGGGCTGCTCGATTCTCGCGACGTCGTCCTCGCGGACATCCGTGAAGAGCAGAATCTGCTCGACATCTTCGTCGACCGCCGCCCCGAGGTCGTGTTCCACGCCGCCGCTCTGAAGCACCTGCCGATGCTCGAGCAGTACCCCGACGAGGCGTGGAAGACGAACGTGCTGGGCACGCTCAACGTGATCAACGCCGCGCGTGCCGTGGGCGTCGACACCTTCGTCAACATCTCCACCGACAAGGCGGCCAACCCGACGAGCGTGCTAGGACACTCCAAGCGCGTCGCCGAGAAGCTCACCGCCTGGGCGGGATCAGAGACCGGGATGCGGTACCTCTCGGTGCGGTTCGGCAACGTCATCGGCAGCCGCGGCTCCATGCTGCCGACGTTCCAGCGGCTGATCGCCGAGGGGCGGCCGATCACGGTCACCCATCCCGAGGCGACGCGCTATTTCATGACGATCCCCGAGGCCTGCCAGCTGGTCGTCCAGGCGGGCGGCATCGGGCGTGCGGGCGAGGTTCTGATCCTCGACATGGGGGAGCCGGTGTCGATCCTCGAGGTCGCCAAGCGCATGATCGCGATGTCGGGCAAGAGCGTCGAGATCGTGTTCACCGGGCTCCGTCGTGGCGAGAAGCTGCACGAAGAGCTCGTCGGGTCGCGCGAGAACCTGGAACGGCCCTTCCACCCGAAGGTGTCGCACACGCGGGCCGACATCATCACGCCCGAGCGGCTCGACAAGGCGGGCTGGATGGACCGGATGTACGCGAGCCCGCGGATCAACGACACGGTGGCGATCGAGCCGATCCGTGCAGAAAAGGTGTCAGAGGCGTGAGCGAGCGGATCTACATGTCTTCGCCCGATGTCGGCGAGGCGGAGGAGCAGGCGGTCGTCGCGGCGATGCGATCCGGATGGATCGCCCCTCTCGGCCCCGACGTCGATGCCTTCGAGCGTGAGCTCGCCGAGCGCGTCGGAGTGGCTCACGCGGTGGCGTTGAGTTCGGGGACCGCAGCACTGCACCTCGCACTGCTCACGCTCGGCGTGAAGCCGGGCGACGTGGTGCTCACCTCGTCGATGACCTTCGCGGCGACGGCCAACGCCATCGTCTACACCGGTGCCGAGCCGTACTTCATCGACGCCGATCCTGCGACCGGGAACATCGATGCGGCACTGCTGCGTGAGGCTCTCGTCGAGCTGCGCGACGCCGGCGAGCACGTGTCGGCCATCGTCCCGGTCGACCTGCTCGGCAAGGCCATCGACTACACCGCGGTCCTCGCGATCGCCGACGAGTTCGGTGTGCCGGTCGTGGCGGATGCGGCGGAGTCGCTGGGCGCCACGCACGCCGGTCGTGCGGCGGGCAGCTTCGGACGCGCATCCATCGTGTCGTTCAACGGCAACAAGATCATGACGACGTCGGGTGGCGGAATGCTGCTCACCGACGACGCCGACTTCGCGCAGCACGTGCGGTACCTGGCCACCCAGGCACGGCAGCCGGTGGTGCACTACGAGCACACCGACATCGGCTACAACTACCGGATGAGCAACCTGCTCGCGGCGCTCGGCCGCGCGCAGCTCGCTCGCCTCGACGCCATGATCGCCCGCCGTCGCGAGATGCGCGAGCTCTACAAGCAGCTCTTCGCCGCGGTCGATGGAGTGGAGGTCTTCGGGGCCGAGGGAGACGAGGCGGACAACGTCTGGCTGACGTCGATCCTCATCGACTCGTCCATCACGGGCTGGGAGCCCTCCGAACTCGCCGCAGCGCTCGCCGCCGACGATATCGAGAGCCGTCCGCTCTGGAAGCCGATGCATGCTCAGCCCGTCTTCGACGGTGCGCGCAGCAAGACCAACGGGGCGTCGGAGGCGCTGTTCGCGCGTGGCCTGACCCTACCGAGCGGCTCGGCTCTGACCGATGCGCAGCGTGAGCGCGTGGTCACCGCGATCCGCGGCTTCCTGAACCGATGAGGGCGCGGGTGCGTCCGTACGACGTGGTGAAGCGAGGGCTCGACATCGTCGTGTCCGCCGTCGCGCTCGTGCTGCTCTCTCCCGTCATCGTCGCGACGGCCGTGTTGGTCGCGACCAAGCTGGGGCGGCCGGTCGTCTTCGCGCAGGAGCGGCCCGGCAAGGGCGGTCGGATCTTCACGCTCTACAAGTTCCGTTCGATGCGTTCGGTCGACGAGGCGCGCGGATGGGTGACCGATGCCGACCGGTTGACCCCGTTCGGCGTGCGGCTGCGATCGACGAGCCTGGACGAACTGCCGAGCCTCTGGAACGTGCTGAAAGGCGACATGAGCATCGTCGGTCCGCGTCCGCTGCTCGTGGAGTACCTGGATCGGTACACGCCGGAGCAGGCTCGCCGGCATGAGGTGCGACCCGGCATCACCGGGCTCGCGCAGGTGACCGGACGCAACGCGATCTCCTGGGAGAGTAAGTTCAGGCAGGACGTCCGCTACGTCGATCGACGAAGCGCCGGGCTCGACCTGCGGATCGTCCTCGCGACGATCGGATCCGTACTGAAGCGGGACGGGATCTCCGCGGAAGGACACGTGACGATGTCGAAGTTCGGAGAAGCGAATGGCTGAGCGGATCGTCGTCATCGGCGCCGGAGGCTTCGGGCGCGAGACGCTCGACGTTATCGAGGCGATCAACCGCAGCGGTGCCGCGCCGACGTGGGAGATCGTCGGCGTGGTCGACGATGCCCCCGCCGCGGTGAATCTCGAACGGCTCGGAGCGCGAGGGTACCCGCATCTGGGCGGGATCGACGCGACTCGTGACATCCTGGCGACCTCCGCGATGGCAATCGCTGTAGGTTCCCCCGCCACTCGAGCGCTTCTCGCCGCCCGGCTGATCGAGGCAGGTGCTCGCTTCGCGACCCTCGTCCACCCGTCGGCCATCGTGGGGTCACAGAGCAGGATCGGCGAAGGGTCCATCATCTGCGCAGGGGTGCAGGTCTCGACGAATGTCGGCCTTGGCCTGCGGGTCCACCTGAACCCCGGGGCCATCATCGGTCACGACGCTGTTCTCGCGGACGACGTGTCGGTCAACCCCGGCGGGGTCGTGTCGGGGGATGTCAGCGTGGGACGAGGCTCCCTCATCGGGGCCGGAGCCGTGGTCCTGCAGGGGCTGTCCGTCGGTGAGGGGGCAGTCGTGGGTGCGAGTGCGTGCGTGACGAGGGATGTCCCGCCGCGGGTCGTGGTCAAGGGAGTGCCCGCACGATGACGGGAAGACGTCTGGTATTCATGGTCACCAGCTCGGTGACCGTGACGACCTTCCTCGGGGGATACCTGCGCTTTCTGCGGGACGCCGGGTGGGAGGTGACGCTCGTGTGCAGCGAGGGTCCAGGGGTCGTCGAACTCGCGCGCGCATCGGGCGTCCTCTACCAGCCCCTTCGAATGGAACGTGAACCATCCCCGTTGAAGGATGCCCGTGCTCTGCTGAAGGCGACGGGGCTGCTCCGACGGCTACGACCGGATGTGCTCGTCTACGCCACACCGAAGGCTGCCCTCATCGGTGCGGTGGCCGGCTGGCTCGCTCGTGTGCCCAGACGCAACTACGAGCTGTGGGGGTTGCGGTTGGAGACCTCGGCAGGGTTCTCCCGCCGGATTTTCGCCTTCCTCGAGCGGCTCACGATGCGGCTCTCCAGTCAGGTCATCGCGAACAGCGCGAGTCTTGCGCAACGAGTGTCCGCGCTGGGGCTGAACGGGGGCCGGGACGTTGTCGTTCTCGGAGCGGGGTCCTCGCACGGGGTAGATGCCAGGCGGTATTCCGAGGACGCGGAAATGCCTGATCTGGATCCGGGCGTGAAAGCGCTGCTGCAGCGCTCGTCCGCTCCGATCGTCGGATTCGTGGGTCGTCTCCACCCGGACAAGGGTGTGGACACGCTCATGGAGGCGCTCCGAATCTGTGCACAGCGGTCGATCTCTGCCCAGCTTCTCGTCGTCGGCGCGCAGGAAGGCGTGAACGTCGAGACCGATATCGACGGGCCCGTCGACATCCCGGTCCATGCGGCCGGGTTCGTGCAGGATGTCCGGCCGCTGCTGCGCGCGATGGATATCCTCGTGCTCCCGAGCCGACGGGAGGGCTTCCCGAATGTGGTTCTGGAAGCCGGGGCGATGAAGGTGCCCGCCATCGTCTCCGATGCCACCGGGTGCGTGGATGCCGTGATCGACGGAGTGACCGGCCTCGTCGCACCGGTCGGCGACGCGCAGGCGCTCGCCGTTGCCCTGGAGACCCTCCTCACGGATGCGGATCGCCGCGAATCGCTGGGCGCTGCAGCGCGAGCGTGGGGCGAGGAAGCCTTCGTCCCGGCCGTCGTCTGGCGGCAGCATTCGGATTGCTGGGCCGGCGAAGGAGGCGTTCGGTGATCATCGAGGTCATTCGGGGGCTGAACATGGGCGGTGCAGAGACGCTTCTGTTCACGAGGTTGCGTCACGCGGTCGAGCACCGTCCACCAGGGTTCGAACGAACCGTGGTGGTCAACACGTTGCGGCAGAATGACCATTTCGCTTCTCGGCTGCGCGACCTCGGTGTCGAGGTGGTGGAACTGTCTTCGTCGAATCCCGTGCGAGGGATGAAGGAGCTGTCCTCGGTCATCGCGGCGCAAGACTCCGTGAGCACGGTCGTGTTTCATTCGCCGGTGACCACTTACCTCGAGAAGACGCGACGAGCGTCGAGGCGGTCGGGTTCGGACGTCCGCCTGATCGACGTCGTGCACAGCACCCGCTATCGCGCGCCGTATCGGTTGATGGGCGCGATGCTCGATCGGTTCAGCGATCTCGCCATCGCTGTAGGGAACGACGTCGCGGAGGCATCTACGGCTCGGCACTACCGAGCTGTCAGCACTGTGCTCGCTGGCGTGGATCGAGTACGCATGCGAGCCTGGATCCAGGCGTCCCCCGATGCGCCCTCGCAGATGCGGAGTCAGCTCGGTGTTCCTTACGGGCATCGGCTGGTCGTCGCGGTGGGGAGTCTGATTCCACTCAAGGGGCACCGACATGCGATCGAGGCGCTGAAGGCCCCCGAACTCGCGGAAGTCTCTCTCGCGCTGGTCGGAGCCGGCGCCGAACGGTCGTCACTTCAGGACTTCGCTGGCGAGATGGGTGTCTCATCGCGCGTGCACTTCGTCGGACGCGTGGACGATGCGTGGCGTTGGACCGCGATCGCCGACGCACTGGTGCATCCGAGCTACTTCGAGGGCCTCCCGGTCGCCGTCATGGAGGCTGCGGCGTTGGGGACACCGATCGTCGCCACGGATGTCGGCGGCCTTCGTCAGATCGTCGACGGTCCCTCGGCTGGACGACTGGTCGAGGCGCCTGATTCAAAACTGATCAGCGCGGCTCTGAGCGAGGTCTTGGGAACTGCGGATCGAACGGCGCAGGCTTTCGCTGGAAGGGCGACAGGGGAGTCGTTCTGGTCGATCGATCGATTCGCGACCGACTTCTATCGAGCGCTGGGCTCGGCCGGCAACCGGCCCTAGTTCGCTCCGGCTGTACTGAGTGGCGCCGAGGCTCGGCGAACAGTCCACCACGCGCATGCCCAAGTGATGACGTCCGCGAGCGCGAGCGCGGAGAACAGCAGCGTGAGGCTCACTAGCAGGGACAGCCCCGCGGCCACGGCGATGACCATGGCGAGTGCAAGCAGGGCGACGCGGACGAGCTCGACGATTGAGAGGATGCGTGCGCGTTCCAGGATGCGGAAGACAGCGCGGGTCGGATTCGTCACCATGCGCGTCGCCGAGACCACCGCCATCGCCTGCGCGACCGCCGCGGCCGCGGTCCAGTCCGCGCCGAGGAACAACGGCAGCAGCGGTTGCGCCAGCAGAAGAAGTCCGAGCGCGACGCCGATCGCGGGGATGCAGAGCCAGGCCGACGTCCGAAGGAAAATCCGTTCCTTGTGCGGAGAGTCCGACCGAAGCGCGTGCGACAGCTCACCGCTGAACACGGATCCCGCCGCCAGACCGATGAGGGCGAGCGGGACCGCGACGATGCGCTCGGCCATACCGACATAGCCGCCAGCTGTCGCACCGAACGCGAAGAGGGCGAACAACGCCGGCGCCTGCTGGGAGAGAAGGGTGATGCTCGTCATCGGCGCGAAGACCACAGGGAATCGCCAGAAGCGTCGTACGGAGCTCCTCACCTCGTGGAGGCGCACCCGACGCTGGTAACGCTTCGCGAACGGCAGCAGCAGCAGGGCGCCTGCGGACGTGCCGATGACCGCGCCACCGACGAGCCCGTTGAAAGACGTCGTCTTCGACGTTCCGATGAAGGCCAACTGCGTGGCGGTGATGGTCAACGACTGCGCGGAATTCCTGCCCCCGATGCTGGAGTAACGACCGCTCCGGACCGCCAGCTGGCTGAACAGCAGTGCGACTCCCGTCACGAAGAGAAGGAGAGGCAGCGACCAAGTGAGGAACGGGCGGAGCGCTCCGGGAAAGGACTCGACGAGGGGCGTCCATGCGATGACGCCGGCCAGGACCAACGCGGCGCCCAGGAGCGTCGACAATGCCGTCCAGACGAGCGGTGCCACGTCACGGTCAGCGGGTGGCTGGATGACGGCCTGATCGAACCCCAGCAGTGCGAACGGCGCGATAGCACCGGCGAGAACCAGGGCGAACGTGAGCACACCGAACTGGTCCGGCGTATAGAAGCGCGACAGCACAGGCAGGGCGAAGAACGTGACGATCTGACCCACGACCGTGCCCAGGACGATCGTGCTGAAACCACGTCCGGCGCCCTGCCGGACCCGCTTCTCGCCGTCGCGGGCAGCCGACATCAGGAAACGGCTCCGCCTTGGATGGCCCGCTGAAGACTCCCGAAATCGAAACGGACGGAACGATACGACGCCGCGGCTTCAGGCCGGGTGACCTCGTCGATGGCTTCACGCATCGTGTGCTGGTCGACTTTGCGGATGAGCGTGATGTACGCGCAGCGGTCCGCGATCCAGTCGCGGTAGGTGCCGGTGATCTTATGGTTGGTGTTCGGAAGAACCACGCACGGTGTGCCTGTCACGGCGGCGAAGATCATGCCGTGCAGACGATCCGTGACGACGAGTGCGGACCTGCGGTAGGTCTCCATGGTTTCCAGAGGCAGCCGGTCGAAAGCCGTCTGGTCGACTTCATCATCCGGGATGCCGTGATCCCGGTCCGTGATATCACCGAAGCGGGCTACCGCCTCGCGGATGACAGCGTGGTCTGCGTCGGAGAGCGCACGCTCGACGTCCTTGCGCAGCGCGAGGAGGGCACCTGCGCGGTCGAGCGGGTCCCGATCCTGATAGTCCTCGGTCAGAGACAGCACGACATCCGGCGCGAAGCCCACCTGTCCCGGGTAGAACGCCCGCATGATCTCGTAGCTCTCGCTTTCGCGGGCGAAGAGTGTGAGCCTGTCGGAGCTCGCGCTGAGGGCGCGCGCCTCTCGCTGAGCGGATTTCTCCCGCTCCGGACGATCCATGTAGATGATCGACTGAGGGAAGGACACGAGCCGATGAGGCCGTAGGTAGCGGGCGACGAACTCCCGGCCGAGCTGCGCTCTCGGGTACAGGTCACCCATGCTGCCGCCGCCGACGAGGAGGACGACATCGTCTGGTCCGAGCTGACGCTTGAGCGAACGCAGTACTCTGTATGTTCGCGAGATTCGGATGCTCTGCACGTTGTAGCCGGGATCCAGCTTCGACGTGAAGTGTTCCTGCGCGTAGCCGATGGCGAGGTCACCGATGTTCCCGTAGTCGGGGACCAGCATGATGACGGCATTCGGACGGTCGGTGCTGAGAGCGATCTTCTCGCGGGACGTCCACGTGTGGAACAACTGGTATGCGCGGGCCGCCAGCGTCTTGACCTTCATCGTTCTTCTTTCTTCGTCAGGCGGGTTGCGATCGTGTGACGTCGGGCGTAAAGCCACACCCGCAGGGCTCCGAGGAGCTGGACGGCACGAGGGCCCAGATACGCGGCAAGCGCGAAGAGCCGGCTGCTCGTGTTGCTCTCCTTGTCGAAGAGCACTTCGCGGCGGAACGCGCGCAGCGGCGCGAGCGCCGGGGCGGGGAGGGTCTTCAGGTTCTGGCGCACCGAGATCTCGGACAGATAGAAGACGCTCTCCATGAACTGGCGCGCATGGGCCGCCCGCTGCACCCTGGGGGGCAGCTCGGACACCGCTTCGGCGGCCTCCGCTGCGAAGGTGAAGGTGTCGAGACGTCGAGCCGTGTGACGCAGGGCGGTGATGCTCGTCGCCCGCTGGATGTAGAAATAGCTCGCGTACGTGGTGAAGGCGATGCGCTCGGATCGGAGGAAGAGGCGGTACGTCGTCGGAAGATCCTCATAGAGCGCGCCGACCGGGTATCGGATGCCATCGAAGAGGGCCGCGCGATAGAGCTTGCCCCAAGCGCTGTTGGTCGTGCCGTCGAAGCGGAAGAGCCGGACGAGCGCATCATCGCGAGACTCGTACGTGGTCGGCGAGGGGGCAGGCCGACCATGCTGCGGGTACACCTCCCGGGGCTCCGTCGACTGGAAGCGCGCGATCGCGATGTCGACTCCCGGGTGGGCGAATTCCGCGACCAGCTTCTCGATGTGGTCGACGGCGACGACGTCATCGCCATCGATGCAGATGATGTAGTCGCCGGTAGCGACATCCAGCCCCGAGTTTCGCGCAGCCGACAGACCGCCATTGCTCTGATGGATCACGTGGACCCGGCTGTCAGCAGCCGCGTAGGCGTCGCACAGCAGCCCGGAGTCATCCGTCGACCCGTCGTCGATGAGGATGACTTCGAGCTCAGCGTGCGTCTGGGCGAGTATCGAATCGACGCACGGAGCGAGGTACGACGAGACGTTGTAGACCGGCACGATCACGCTGACGCAGGAAGGGCTCGGGGGGGCCATCGTGACGTCCTTCGTGTCTGGGCGCTTAGACGGGACGACCCCGACCCGTCGGCCGCAATTGAGAGCGAACCAGCCTGTCTGAAGGGCGCCGGCTTACGTCAGGACTCTACAGGCTGGGTAAGAGCGAGACCAATCCGAGCCCGGGTGGGCGCGCTCAGGCGCGCCGCCTGACGGATCCGCTGCCGGCACCGAGGGTCCCGTTCTCGCGACGCGCTCTTCTGGCGCTCTTCGGGGGCATTTCGCCTCCGACGATCTGCTTGTGTATCAAGACCACGAACACGAACAGGAACAGGACGGGAGTGCCGATGAATATCTGCCCCTTGACGATTCCGATGGCGAACCCTGCGAACAGGGCAAGGAACAGCACCGTGTCGGGACGCGAGTTCTTCAGGAGGAAGTACGCAAGCGTGCCGTATCCGATGACGACGAAGAGCAACCCGCCCATGAACAGGTCATTGGTCAGGCCGACATCTGACCGGAACCCCTGGCTCTGGAAGATGTCGTCACCGGTGCCCCAGATCAGCCCGAGCCCTTCGGGGAAGACGAGTATGTCCTCGAACAGCACGCTGTATGTTCCCTCTACCGACCCGTCCGCCACAAGCGCAGTGGTCTCGTCGATGAACCCCTGGAGGAAACGTGCGGTGATCGGGCTGAGTTGGGAGACGACGGACCACGCGATCCACAGGAGGCCACCCAGGCCGGCCACGATCGCGAGCGACGGACCTATCTTGCGGCCGCGGAGGATCTGGCCGAGAAGCATCAGCGCGGTCATCGCAGCGAATACGGCGATCCCGGTTCGTCCGTTGAGAAGGATCGCGACGAGGATCAGAGGCACGTAGCGCAGCCCGCGGAAACGATAGTTCAAGGCGAAGTAGACGGCCACCGCGGCGAGCATGCCGTGGTAGATCGGCGTGACGAACGTGAACTCTCCCATAAGCCCGTAGATCCGGGAGCTCATCAGGTACTCGCCCCGGTCGCCAGCAGCGAGCTGGTACAGCCAGTTCGATATCTCCTTGAGTGGGAAGAAGACGAACGACAGCAACCCCCAGACGCCCTGGAACGCCGCCAGCTTGTAGATCATGCGGAGGGCGGACTCCGCGCTGAACCCGCGACTCTTGCAGATGTGGACGATGAAGGCGGCGTGAATCGCCATCAGCAGAAGCACGTTGTTCTGGACGATTCGCAGATCGACGAAGTCCTCGACCTCGGGATGCGAGGCCAGGTGCACGATCGCCACGAACAGGCTCAGCCCGAACATGACGATGAGGAAGCGCCTCAGCGGTGGGTATCCCAGCAGCCGGAACATGCGCTTTCCGCTCAGGGCGGAGTGGATCAGGAGAACGGCGGCGAGTGCGGTCAGGATGAAGAATTTGCTCGCGAAGAACGATGCGGAGAACGTCGGCGTGTAGATGACGTAGAAGACGTAGACGTACAACCCGATATTGCGGAGGAAACCCGAGCGCTCCGCGGGTCGGGCCAGTTCGTCCCCGACGCGCGTCGAAGGCAGCGCTGTGGTCATGTCTCTCATCGCGCACAAGCCTACTGGGCGGCGCCCGGCGCTCTGGATCCGAGCATCTGCAGTGCGCGCGGTATCACTGCGTCGTGCAGCCCGATGCTCCATCGACCGTCGACTGCGTGGCCCGCGACATCGGCGTGTGCCAGATCTCCAGTGGCCCCGCATCCGCCGAATCCGCGAGTGCGAACTCGAACTCGACCGTGTGCGAACTCACCAGGTGGTTCAGGACTTCGATCTTCACGGCGGGTCGCCCGAGGTGCGTGCCGCTGCTGATGGGCTTCGCGGGCGCGCCATCGAGGGTGATGCTGTTGAGCGAGGCGCCCTCGGGGCCGTAGATCACGACGTAGGTGCTCACATCTTCGGCTGCGAAGTACGGCCCGCGAACGTAGTACGGCAATCTCGCCGCCAGTTCTTCGTCAATCTTCGAGGAGAGTACGGCTGTGCCTCGAACAGCCTGCGGCTGTCCGGCTTCGCACGTTTCGAACGACGCAGAAGTCGCCAGGTCGAGGTAATAGCTCTTCTTCGAACCCGTGTTGTCATTCACGTAGACGCCGATGGCCGTGTGCTCGCTGTTCGACGATGGCAAAGAGCCGGCGAGGCGGCTCCCCGCGATCGCAGCGCTCTCCGCTTCGTCCGAAGACCAGTAGAGCAGGCGGCCTTCGTCAGCGGATCTGCTCAGGGCGTTGATCAGGGCGACCGGCGAAGGACTGCCCCCGGTGATGGCCGTGAAGATCGCATCGGTGGCCGCAGCGAAGAAGGCGTTCTGTGAGTAGCCGTCTTTGTAGTTGAAGTACACGCCGTTCAGCAGAATCGGCGCGGTGTTCTCCACGGTGAGCACTTCGCCGGTGGGGAGCGGCACCGGCCCTGACGCAGCGAGGATGTACGAGAGTGCCACCGGATCAAGCGATACGACCGCGTCATACGGTTCGCCGATCGTGCCCTGCCAATGAGCCCCCAGGATCTCGGCTGCTCGAGGAAAATCGGGGACCATCGTCAGGTCAGGAGTCCAGCGTCCGATCTTGTCGCCGTAGATGGCGACCTCCTCGTCGGTGAGCTGCGTGACGGGCTGGTCCAGACCGTTGGGGAATTCCGCCGTGTCCGCGTATCGAACGATGCTGATCGCGCCCGCCTCCGCGCGCAACAGCATCATCACCGCCGGGTTCCCACCGAGGCTCCGCGCTTCCGAGTTCCCCTGGAACATGACCAGGTAGTTCCGAGGCCCTTCAGACCCGAGCGCGCGGGGGAGCAGGGCAAGAGTGTCGGCGATCGGACTCATGGTCGATTGCAGCTGCGTCGCTTCGTTCTCGAACGCCTCGACTCCAGCGAGGACAGGACCGATCAGCGGTCCCTGATCGACGGCCCCGAGGTCGGCGACGACCGAGTCGACGGTTTCGGAGAGGTCAGCCGTCGTGCTCTTCAGACCCTCGAGCGCGTCCAGGTTGAACCTGCCCTGTTGAGGAGCTATGGATGCGAGATCGAGTCCCTGGATAGACCCTGCGACGGAGCTGACCAGGCGGTCAGTGAGTACTGACACGACGCGGACTGCCCGCACGTTGTCGCCCACACCGAAGGGGACGGCTTCCGCGATGCTCCATGCCACGCCCGAGGTCTCGCCGACAGCTGCCTGCGTCGATTCGAGCGCGGCGTCCGCGCTCAGCGACGCGGCTTCGAGGTCCATGGCGAGCAGCGATGACTTCGCCTTCTGCGCCTCGGTCATAGCTGTGCTGAGGCTGGTCCGCGCACTCTGCGCCTGCGTGTAGACCTGCAGGGCGACCCACACCGCTCCGCCGATCGCGGCGAGCACGACGACGACGATCGCGAGCCAGATCCACCCGCGTCGTCGCCGACGCGGTGTGCTGTCCGGGCGAGGCGACTCGCGAGTGGTCTCGGTTGATCGAGCCTCGCGTGCGGCCTTTCGAGAAGCGGGGGGCTGGTGCGAGCTCATGTCACTTATCCAATCATCTGCGCATGGCAACATATCGCGCTGCACCGCAAGGCAACCTGTGAAGCGAGTACTGACGCACGAGCGGGCCCGCGCAAGGTGCAAGAATGCCAGGGAATGCGATCGGAGGCGTTTCGCGTCTGGAAGGGTGACATGGGGCGTCCGGAAGAGTTGGAAGCGGTGCCACTTCGGCTACCTGAGGCGACACTGCTCGCACACGCGCTGGGAGCGAGGGTCGCCGAACAGGTGTCCGCCCGGGTGCTCTCGATCAAGGGGCCTGCTGCCGATCATCACGCGCTCCGTGAACCTCGCCTGTCCGTGGACGCGGATCTTCTTGTAGACCCCCCGGCGTTCGAGTCATTCTGCGCGGCGTTGGAGGCGCAGGGCTGGCACGAACGTGTGGCCAGGTCGACTCCGACGATTCTCGAACCGCATTCCCGGACCTATATCCACCCACGGTGGCCGTGCGACATCGATGTGCATGAGAGGTTCCCCGGCTTCTTCGCAGACCCGGCGGACGTGTTCGATGAGCTGTGGAATCGTCGCGAGGCACTCCATGTGGGAGGCGTCGCACTCACGATCCCCGCACTCGTGCCGTCGATGATGATCGGTGCTCTTCACGCGCTGCGCAACATGTCGGTCCCTCGGCATCGGGCGGAGTGGGACTCGATCATCGAAATGCTGCAGAGCCGCCTCGACGACAGCGGCCGGCAGGATTTCCTGCGTCTCGCCGACGCCGGACGGTCCCGATGGGTGCTTCGGGAGGCGCTCGAGATCATCGGGTTCGGGCCAGTCGAGAATGACCTCTCGACGAGCGAGGCGGACAGCTGGTCCTCGAACCTGCGCTTCGGCGCCGACGGGGGTGCGGCCGGATGGCTCATCGCCCTTCGGCGCGGGCCGATGAGGGAACGGGCTCTGACTCTGGTTCGCGCTGTGTGGGTGCCGAAGGAGTTCGTGCCTCGCAATGAGAAGTCGGTGCCGCTGTCGACGCAACAGGTGATGCGCTACCAGATTCAACGCTGGCGTCGGGGTCTGCGTGCCACACTCAACTACGTCCGCAATCTGCGAGGCTGATGCTCCTTCGGCTGTCGATAGGCTACGACCATGCCCGCCGTCCACGATCGCCTGCTCAGCGAGGAGTTCACCGAGATCGGGGATGAGGTCTGGGTCCTGCGTGCCGGGGCTATCGCGGACGCCGACGGATCCGTCATGCTTCTGCTGGCTGTCGACGGAAGCAACCTCCAGAAGATGGTGTCGGGGCTCGAGGCTGACCCGGGATACGTGAGCGCGCGGCTCGTGGGCATCGACGCCACCGGAGTGGTCGTGCCTTTGCAAGAGTCGCAGGCCGAGTCCGTGCGGCCGTCGTCGGAAACGTCGAACCTGCCGGCGACTTTGCGAGCGCGACATCTCGTTGTCCTCAACGACGGTGCAGTGGGGGAATCGCAGACGTCGGTGCCAGACGGTCTCGAGGGCATCTTGCGCTCGCTCGTGAGCGCAAGCATCGGTTTGGGGGGCGTACCGCGACCACTGGCGCGCATCACCGATGTCGTTTCGCAGTGCGATGCTGCACATCTCACCGTTGCCTCCACGATCACGATCGATGAGCTGAGAGAGAGGGTGCAGCGCCATGTCTCTGCGACCGGCCTGGTCGTCGACGAGTCGCCGTTGCGTTCGAGAGCGCGCCATCGGGGTGACAGTGACTCAGCCGGACGCTCCACGCCTGCGAGACCGCTGTACTTCCGCGGTCCTGCCCTCGACGAGCTCGCGCTCGTGGACGGGCGTTCGGTCGTGCTCCAGGGCGAGAACGCAACACCGCTTCTTCACGTGTTGAATGCAGACGTCGCCCAGGTCTGGAACCGCGCTGATGGTGTCGAGCGAACGCGATTGGGAGGTCCCGCCGGAGTCGTCGATACGTTGCTCGATTTCGGCCTGCTCGACTCCCGGCCGTCGTGGCGCATCAGTGACGATGTCGCGTGGGTGGGAGACGACGCTCGCACGACGGTACTGAGCCCGGACAGCATCTCGCCGCTGGCCTTGGTGGGATCGTCGCATGTCGTGTGGTCGGTGCTCGCCGATCGATGTGCAGTGAACCAGGATGCGCTGGTCGATGCCTGCGCCCGGCTCTTCGATGCCGACGCGCGCGAGATCGAAGCCCCGATCGAGGCGCTTCTCTACGACCTCTGGGGACGAGGCCTGGTCATTCGCATCTGAACAGCGGCACCCCCGCCTACGGCCCGCCCCACCGCCCGATCGGCCACAGGATGGCCCCGGCCTTGCCGAACACGTCGTCGCGCGTCATCCAGCGCCAGCAGCTCTCGTCCGGATCCGCCGTCCCGCGACAGAGATACGCGGAGTCGGCCGAGTTCGCCCGATTGTCTCCGAGCACGAGATACGAATCCTCAGGAACGGTCACCGGCCCGAAGCAGCGGGTCGACATCGGCTCGCTGTCGCAGTCGAGCGACCCGGCGACGAAGGGGAGATCCTTGACGACGTAGGGCTCATCGAGCGGCTCGCCGTCGACCAGCACCCTGCCCTGGGCGTCGCAGCACTCCGCGGTCTGCCCGGGTCCGGCGATGACCCGCTTCACCAGCACGTAGGGCCGGATGCCGGTGGCCTCGCCGACCCAGTGGAACGCCTGCGAGAACCAGTTCCCGCCGGCCGCCGGCTTCTCGCCCCAGGCCTCATCGGGACGGAACACGACGATGTCGCCCGGCGCGGGGTCTGCGGCGACGTAGGCGAGGCGGTTGACGATGAGACGGTCGCCCGGCTCGAGCGTCGGCGACATGGATCCGGACGACGGCTGGCCGATGAAGGCGACGATGATGCCGGTCAATGCGAGTGCGAGTGCGATGTTGACCCAGATGTTCCCGAGGAGTCGCCGACGCGGCTTCGGTGCATCTGTCGTCATCATGTGCTCTCCGGCTCGCGCGCTGCGGTGTCGACACAATACTGTCAGTGAATGGCCCAGTATTCCGGTGACAGCGGTCCCCGCCTGCTCGAGTCCGCATCGGCATCGCAGGCGCAGCGCCTGCTCATCCCCGACGTCCTCCGTGGCGTGGCGATCGTGGCGATGGTGATCGCGCACGCGAACCCGTTCCTGCCCGAACTGCCCTGGGCCGCGAAGTTCGTGACGGCGATGTTCAGCGACCTGGCGTCGCCGCTGTTCGCCCTGGTGATGGGTATGTCGGCAGAGCTCGTCTGGCGCCGTGGCGGACGCCTCGGCGTCACACTTCTGCAGCAGGTCATCCGCGGACTGTTCCTGATCGCTCTGGGCGTCTGGATGGCGACCTGGGGCTCGTGGGTCGACGTGATCCTGGCGTATCTCGGCGTGACCATCATCCTCGGAGCGCCGATCCTCCTCGCGCGCACGCCCGTGGTGATCGGAGTGACGGCGGTCCTCCTGCTCATCAGCCAACCGCTGGTGGACCTCGCCCGGACCTGGACCTGGGTGTACACGGCGCCTGCTCCGGTCGCCGACATCATGCAGTGGCTCTTCCTCGGCCAGCACTACCGCGTGCTCAATCTTGTGCCGATGTTCCTCATCGGTGCGCTCTTCATCCGGCACGGCCTGCAGCGCGACCGACTGCTCACGGGGCTGGCCATCGCCGCACCGCTCGCCTACCTGGCCTGGGGCGTCGGTCAGCGGCTGGGTGACGTGCAGTCGGGCGACTACCTCGACACCCTGAAGGACTTCGGCCTCGTGTTCGTGGTCTACGTCATCGTGGTGTTCGCCGCGACCGCGCGTCGCGACGGTGCGAAGCGCTTCTGGAGCCCGATCTTCGTGCCCCTGGTCGCGTGCGGGCAGGTCGCGCTGTCGTTGTATCTCCTGCATGTCGGGCTCATCGCTTTGTACGCGCGGGCCGAAGGCCGCCCCACCGAGAACTTCTGGCCGGGCTGGCTCGTGATCGTTCCCGGCATGATCCTCGTGGGATGGCTCTGGTGGCGGTTCGTCGGCACCGGCCCCGTCGAATGGGTGATGGGCTGGCTGACCGGTCGGCGCAAGCCCCTGCTCCGGAGGCGATGATCGCAGCCGCGCGCCCTCGGCACCGCATCAGGCGGGGGAGACCTCGACCGCCGCACGGATGCTGTCGATCAGCACCCGCACCTCGTCGCTGCCGACCGCCAGCGGCCCGGCCTGCGTTCCGTCGGTTCCGATGAGGGCGGCCACGGGGGTCGCCGCGCCGATGCGGAGCGCCGCCGCAACAGAACCGCCGACGTCGAGCGCGAACCGCGTCGAAGCGGGGAGGTCGTGCGGCGGCTCTGTGCTCGCCGCGACGCTCACGGCGCGCTGGATCACGTAAACGTCGACAACGGCCGCCAGAGGGGCCTCTGCGGCCTTGAGTGATGTCATGGCGGTCGCGCACGCGTGGCACCCTGGCGCCACGAACACCAGGAGTCGGGCGCGGGCGGCCGGGGCGAGCACGTCGACGATCTCCGCAGTGCCAGGCAGCAGCACGGCGCCGGCTCCACGGGGGATCTGCGCATCCGCTCGTCCGGCGGCGTTCGATGCGCGGGCCAGGGACCAGACGCCGACGGCGATCAACAATCCGGCACCGACAGCGCCGAGCACGAGGGGCACCGACGGGCCCGTGAGGAGCGTGGCCGGAATCCCGACGGGCTGGGAGACGGCGGCCGTGGCGACGGCCCCTGCGAGCACGGAGGCGGCGATGGCGGTGAGGACCGCGTTGCGCACGATGAGGCGAGGCCCGATCGCGGAGGGGAGCCAGTCGCCGAAGCAGCCGCAATCATCGGTGGCGCCGAGGCGGTGCGCCCGGATGACGGCGATCAGAAGGCCGGAGGTCAGCAGGAGCGCCGCGGCAGCGAAGACCACGAAGAGCCAGCCGTCCGTCGCGAGCAGCCCGACGGCGACGACCGCCTCGACGGCGATCAGTGCTCCGGCCGCGGTCTTCGGGTGACCGACAGGGATACGCAAAGCCGCGAAGGCGGCGCTTCCGCGGTCGGCCGATCGGAGCTTTCCGACCGCGCTCACGGCGAAGACGACGGCGAGGAACACCGTCAAAGGTGTGAGGAACGCGACCATGGCCCCAATACTCCCGGATAGCCGGAGCGGCCGAAACCCGAAGGCTCCGGCCGCTCCACGATCTTCGTGATCAGTTCGAAGGACAGATCAGCCGTCGGTGCAGAGGATCGCGGTCTGGGACAGCGTGCCCGAGGTCTTCGCGCCGGTCGCGACGTACCCGCTGGGAAGCGTGGCCGTTGCCGTCAGGACGCTGCCGACGCCGAGTCCGACGAGGGCGCGGGCCTCGAACGAAGCGCCTGCGGGCAGGTCGGCGACGAGTGTGATCTGCTGCGATGTCGGTCCCAGGAGCTGGATGTCGGCGAGTGCGCTCGAGATGGAGAAGAGCTGCACGTTCGCGACGCCGGTCGCCGTGATGTTGATGACGGTCCCGGCGGGGAGCGGTACGCTCGGGCCGGCGGTGATCTCGAAGCCCGGGAACAGCAGTCCCAGCGTGCCGCAGTCGCCGTCGACGGAGAACGCGCCGACCTCGACGTCGCCCGACGCGGCCGCGAGCGGCGTAGCGACGGCTGCCGCGATGACGGGGACCGACCACGCCGCGCCCTTGACGATGGTGCGCCGCGAGATGCCCTTGTTCTTCTGGATTTCTTCGGTCACGTGAGTGCCCTCCCTGTTCGATGCAGATGCGGTTTCCCGCGGTGTCGTGAAGAGGCGACACGTTGTCTGCATCCCCCAGGAGCCTCTTCGTGGTCATCAAAGTAGGGAGAGGAAGAGGGGGAGGAAGGGGGTTTCGGTGAACTACGCGCAGGGTGCGCTCAACCTGCGCGATCTGTGCGTTCTGGCTGCGCGGAGCTATGCCCGGCGCGAGGAGCGCAGGGTGCGCGGGGTGGCCTGATAGGCCTCGTCGAGTGCCCGACGCATGCTCATCGGAGAGTGGAATCCGGCGCGCTGCGCGATCTGGTCGATGCTCAGCACGTCGTAGCGACTGTCGACCAGTAGCGAGTGCGCCAGCCGCGCGCGTTGGCGACGGATCTCCGCCGCGACGCTGTTGCCGGATTCGGAGAAGACGAGCTGCAGCTGCCGCAACGACGACTGCACCTCATGCGCGACGCGCGACGGTTTCAGCGACGGGTCACCGCACTGCTGCGAGATCACGGCGATCGCCCGCTCACGCAGCACGGCATGCGGCGAGCCCTGCCCGCTGACCCCGCCGATCCGGTCGAGGAGCACCGCCCCGCACATCTCCATCACCAGCTGCTCGATCGCGTACTGCTCGATCGGAGACGCCTTGTCGTCGGTGTCGAGAAGGCACCCGATGAACTGCTGCATCGAGGTATCCAGGAGCCGGCGGTCCGCGAACACGCTCGCATCGGGAGGCAGCGACGGCACGAACGAGGAGATGGCCGAGCGGGGCACGAGGGCGGCGACGAAGCGCCACTGTCCTGCCCACCGCAGTCGGCGTGCGATGCCGTGTGCGGCGACGACGAGACCGCCCTCGGTCTCGACCCAGGGTTCGCCCTCGAGACGTGACCACAACGCCTGTGCTTCGACGAACGCGAACACGGCGTGGTCGGGGTACGAGCTCACGGTGTCCACGTGGAGTTCGGAGGTCCCGCCGCCTGTGCTGAGCAGTCGCACACCGCCGGAGGCACGCTCCCGGGAACGCAGTCCAGGGCGGTCTCCGACCCGTCGGACACCGTGCTTCGCGAGCTCTCTGTCGTCGATGACCTGAGCGTGGGAATGACTCACGAGACGTCCCCTTTCAGGGTGCCAGCGAGCGGCAGTAGCGCCTCTGCGATCGGTGCGGTCTCGAAGCCGAAGCCCCGATACAGCGGTGTATTGAATATAGATTCAATCATCCCGGACCTCCTGTCAATGCAGATCTCGAATTCGTGTAGTGAGACGACACGAAACTCATCTGCATCCCCCAGGAGCCTCACTGCGAGCCACCGTAGAGCGCCCTTCGGGGAAAATCTGACGAATAGACGAAAAGCGCGCAATGTGCGTTGTTCCTGCGCGCATTGTGCTGTCGACTCCGCGGCTCGCCGAGTCGGCGAACGTGGATAGGCTTGCTGGCATGCCCGATCGCCTCCTCGTCAACGCGGTCGGAGCCGTCATCGAGATCGACGCCTCCCAACGCGACGACGACTTCCGGGCTCGCGCCGCGGCTGCCTGGGCGGATGCCCGCTACGAGGGCGATCGAGTCGCCGATGCGGTCGCCGTGGTTCCGGCCGACACGGAGGATGCCGCAGCCCTCTCCGCGCTCTCGACCGACGTCACGATCAAAGCCCTCGCGCACCGCCGACACGACCCGATCTGGATGTTGCATGCTGCCGGTCTCGCCACTGACGACGGTCGCGTCGTGGTCCTCAGTGCGGCATCCGGCACCGGCAAGACGACGGCGGCGCGCCACCTCTCGAAGCGCTACGCGTATGTGAGTGACGAGACCATCGGCATCGACGACACCGGTCGCGTGGTGCCTTACCGCAAGCCGCTGTCGATCATCGAACAGGATGTCGTCCCCAAGGCTCAGGTCGCGCTGTCGAGCATCGGCGGCGCGCACCCGCTTCCCGATGAGCTGCGGGTGGCGAAGATCGTCGTGATCGATCGCTCGCCGGAGGGCCCGGAGGTGCCGGAGGTCGAACTGCTGGACGTCGCGGACGCCCTGGCTCTGCTGGGACCGCAGACCAGCTACCTCTCCGACGGCCCGGCACCCCTGCAGCGGATAGCCGCGCTGCTCGCAGCCACCGGCGGTGCCGTGCGACTGCGCTACCGGGAGGTGACGGGTATCGACGGGATCATCGATGCTCTGCTCGACGTCGAGCCGACTCCGGTGCCGCCGATCGTCGCCCGCACCGCACCCGTGGTCGACGCGTCAGCCGCGGATGCCTACCGCCGCGCGGAGACCGTCGACGAGCTGGTACTCGAATCCCGCGTCGCCGTGCTGCGGCGGACGCCGACCGGGGGACAGGTGCACGTCCTCGACGGCATCGGCCCGACCATTTGGAGCGCGGCCGCCGGCGGGAGCTCGCTCGCTCAGCTCGTCGACGCCGTGGTGAGCGCGCACGGGGAGCCCGCGGATGGAGACCCCGTGACGATCGTGCAGACGGCCGTGCAGGTACTCATCGCCGACGGGATCCTGCTGCCGCCGACTCAGCCCTGAGAGGGGCCGCAGACCGAGCGGTGACTCAGACCTGAGCGGTGCCGCGCCGGCGTACACCGGGCGCGGCGTCGGGCTCAGTGCTCTCGCCGTCGCCGCCGTCCTTCGCATAGCGCTCGTAGGCGCCGTAGTACTCGCGGCCGTAGTACGCCGACTCGGCACCCTTGCGCGGCACGCGGTTCAGCACCACGCCGAGCACGCGGCCGGTCGTACGCGTGATGTTGTCGATCGCACGCTGCAGCATGTCGAAGGTGGTCTTCCCGGACGAGACGACGACCAGCACGCCGTCTGCGTTCGCGGCCAGCACCGCGGCGTCGGTCACCGGCAGCACCGGCGGGGAGTCCAGGATGACGATCGCCGACTTGCTGATCTCCGCCAGGAAGTCGCGCATCCGCTGCGACCCGAGCAGCTCGCTGGGGTTCGGCGGGATGCGCCCCGCGCCGACGACGGCGAGCGGGATGTCGCGGGAGGGGCGATGCGCCACATCCTGCAGCTCGGCCCGACCCGCGAGCACATCGGTGAGGCCCACGTCGTGGGACATGCCGAAGATGTCGGCGATGACCGGGCGGCGCAGGTCGCAGTCGATGAGGATGGCCCACTGTCCGGCGGCGGCGAGGCTGGAGGCGAGGTTGACCGAGACGGTGGACTTGCCGTCGCCGGGCACGGAACTCGTGACCACGATCACGCGCGGCGGGTTGTCGACGTCGATGAACTGCAGGTTCGTGCGCAGCTCGCGCATCGATTCGATGAGGTGGTGCGACACCCCGTGCTGCGACTCCAGCGAGAAATCGATCACCTGTCGCTCGTCGGCGATCGACTTCTCGAGCGGGAGGGTGCCGATGACGGAGACGCCCGTCTCGCGCTCGATGTCGCGGGGGTGACGCACGCGACGGTCGACGGTGTGTCGCACGAACGCGTAGACGAGACCGAGAGCGAGACCGGCGAGAGCGCCGATGATCACGTTCAGCCGCGTGTTCGGCGACGACGGGGTGCTGGGAAGGCGCGCGGAGTCACCGACGATGAGGGAGATCGCCGCCGGCGTCTCCGCCGTGCCGCCCTCGAGCTTCTCGATCTCGATCGCCATGCCGTCGAGCCAGGCCTGCGCCAGTGCCTGCGCCGACTCGGGCGTCGGCCCGGTGGCGGTGACCTTCAGCGCGGTGGTGTCGACGGGGTTCGTCACCGTGACCCGGTTCACCAGCACGTCGGGCGAGGCGTCGATGTCGAGTTCGTCGATCGCATGCTCGGCGACCGCCCGCCAGGAACCGAGATTGAGGTACGACTTGACCCTGCTCTGGGCGAGCTGGTTGCCCACGAGGGCGGAACCGCTCGTGCCGTCTCCGCCCACGGCCGTCACGATGCCTGTCGTGTCGGCCGAGTACACCCGCGGCTGCAGGGAACTCCAGCCGAACGCGAGGGCCGCACCCACCAGCGTGGCCGCGACGATGACGATCCAATGTGCGCGCAGAATGCGCGCGTAGTCTCTCAGTTCCAACTCTTCATCCCCTCGCACATCCCGCGGGGAGGCCGGGATGCAGACATGAGAATGAGCATACGGCGAACACCCCGCCGCCGGAGGCGCACACGGCTCACGTGAGGGCGGCGCGCACGATTCGTTCGACCTCGACCAGCGCGGGAGTCAGCTCCGCCGCCGACCGCGCGTAGGTCTCACGCGACCGCCGGTAGGGGTCGATCACGTCGTCGTCATCCCCGGAGGAGGCGGTGACGCCGCGCTGATCGTTGACGGCACGCAGCACGGCGGCGAACCGCTCGTGGGACGACGAGCCGGCCGCATCGGCGGCAGCGCGGGCGTCGTCGGTGCTCACCGTCGATGCGAGGCGCGCGAACTCGCGGACCGTGAAGGTGCGACGCAGTCGGTTCGGCATCATCTTGACCACGTGCGACCGATGCTCGCGTGCCATGGTGAGGACGAGGTCGGCGTCTTCGAGAAGCGGCTCGACCAGGTAGCGGGCCAGGTGGGCGGATGCGGTCGCGGGATCGACGCCCGCCTGCGCGGCCAGCTCCAGCGCCGGCTCGGGCATGCCGTGACCCACCAGGGCATGGGTGCCCGCGCTGTGGACCCGCACGCCGAGCGGTTCGAGGTCGGCCCGCAGCATGACCTCGGCCAGCGGCGACCGGCAGATGTTGCCGGTGCACACGGTGAGGATCGTGAGGCGTGACGAGGGGGCATCCGACGCCGGTGCGCCCAGGATCGCGGCGAGGGGGGCGGCATCCTCCGTGGGGGCGGATGCGGGGGCGACGGGTGCGGACGGCGCTTCCGGGGCGGTGGCGGATTTCTGTCGTTCGCGCCATTCCCGGCGGCTCATGCCGGCCGGCGGTCCATCGTCGTGCTGCGGGTTCACGCCACCAGCCTAGGGCTCCGTGCAGGCCGCGACGGCAGCATCAGGATGAGCAGCACCGCGATCACGCCACCCGCGAGAGTTCCGAGACTGTTGGCGATCACATCGGAGATCGTGGGGTAGCGCGAGGGCATGAGCCCCTGGACCGACTCGATCAGCCCGCTCATCAGGGCGCCGATCAGCACCACCTGCCACAGCCGCAGACGCGACCAGGCGAACGGCAGCAGGAACCCGACCGGGACGAAGAGGGCGACGTTCGCCAGGAACTCGAACACCACGGCGCTCTGATAGTAGGGAGCGATGCCGGCGTCGGAGACCCACCGGGCCATGACGCCGACGAGACCGGTGACCTTCGCCGAGACGTTCGCCGGCAGCCACACCGTGAAGCCGATGAAGAGCAGGTAGCCGACGAGTGCGACCCGCGCCGTCGCAGCCCCGGCGCGGACGGGGGCAGCGGTGGCGGAGGACATCCCGTCATGGTAGCCGCGGCGCCCCGGCGCGACTCTCAGCTTCGGGCGTCGCTCCAGCTCAGCTGCTCGATGTAGCGCAGCAGCACGCCCTCACGCAGCGCCCACGGCGACACCTCGAGCTCCTCCACCTTCAGCGCCGTCATTGCGGCATGCAGCGAGACCGCCGCGGCCACGATCTGGAACGTGCGATCCGGGGTGATGCCGGGGAGCTCCTGTCGGGCCGACGCGGGTAGCCGCGCCAGCCGAGGGATCCACGAGCCGAGCGAGGCCCGGGGGAGCAGCATCCGTTCGGTCCCCGACCACCCGGGCGCCGGGTAGCCGACCAGACGTGCCAGCGAGCGGATGGCCTTCGACGAGCCGACGACGTGGTCGGGTCGGGGGAGCGCGGCGAACTGCGGCAGGACAGTGGCGAGCGTCTCGGCGGCATGCGTGCGCAGCTTCTCGACATCGGCCTCGCCGGGCGGGTCGTTCGGCAGGAACTGCACGGTCATACGTCCGGCGCCGAGGGGGACGGATGCCGCGGCATCGGGCAGCTCCTCCGCACCCGCGGCGATCTCCAGCGAGCCTCCGCCGATGTCGAGGAGCAGCAGCTGCCCCGCCGACCACCCGAACCAGCGGCGCACGGCGAGGAACGTCAGCTCGGCCTCGGTCTCGCCGTCGAGCACCTGCAGCGGCTGCCCGAGAGCCGCCTCGATGCGCGCGATCACGTCGGCTCCGTTGCGCGCATCGCGCACCGCACTCGTGGCCGTCGCGAGCAGCGCATCGACCCGTTCCGTCTCGGCGACGCGACGGGCCTGGGCGACCGCGGCCTCGAGCGCGACCACGCCCTCTTCCGAGATCGCGCCGTCGGGCGTGAGGTAGCGCATGAGGCGCAGCACCGTCCTGTCGCTCGTCGTCGCGAGCGGACGTCCACCGGGGCGGACGTCGGCCGCCAGCATGTGGACGGTGTTGGATCCGATGTCGAGGACTCCCAGGCGCACGGGAAGAGACTACTCGCGCCCGGAGCCGCCATCGCGCTCGTATCGTACGGCCGACCTCGGAAACAGGGCCCCGACACGGTTCGTCACACATGGCAACAGATCGACCCGCCCGAAAGGTGACTCACAGCAGATCGATAATCTCGCGCCATGCCCGATAGCGCCGTCCTCCTGCCCATCGCAGCGCTCACCGTCACCCTCGTCGCGTTCGTCGGCATCGCGTTGCTCCGTCGCCGCGGCGCGGGATTCACCTCGCTCGTCCTGATCGCCCTGGGCGTCGGCATCGGGATCGGCATCGGGTTCCGTGACGGCCTCCAGTACGTCGCCGTGCTGGGGGACCTCTACGTGCAGGTGATCACGGCGATCGTGGCTCCGCTGATCTTCATCTCGATCCTGTCCAGCGTCACCTCGCTGGGATCGGCCGTGAAGCTGCGCACGATCGGGTTGTCGAGCGCCTTCTGGCTGCTCCTCACCAACGCGATCGCCATCGTGCTCACCCTCGCCATCGCGCTGAGCGTCGGCCTCGGCCAGGGAGTGCAGCTCAATCTGCAGGAGGGCAGCGGTGACACTCTGACCGGGCTGATCAAGCCGCTCGACGAGGTGCTGCTCGGACTCTTCCCCTCGAACATCGCCGGGGACTTCGTCAGCAACAACATCACCGGCATCATCCTGTTCGCCCTGCTCTTCGCCGTCGCGTATCTGGTCGCCAACCGGACCGACGACCCGAACCTGCGTTCGTTCAAGAGCGTGATCGACGGCACCAAGAAGGTCATCATGACCGCGGTGGGCTTCATCATCGAGCTCACTCCGTATGCGGTCCTCGCCCTCGTCGCCACGACGACGGCCACCGCTGTCACGCGCATCGAGACCGTGCTGGCGCTGGCGCTCGTTCTGGTGCTGGCACTCGGGATCGCGTTCATCGACGCCTACGTCGTGAACGGCGTGCTGCTGCGGGTCTTCGCCGACGTGAACCCGATCCGGTGGTTCCGCCTCCTCACCCCCGCCCAGTACACGGCGTTCACGACCCAGTCGAGTGTGGGGACGCTTCCGCTGACCATCCCCACCCTCACCCGCAAGGTCGGCGTGCCCGAGGAAGTGGCCGCGTTCACCGCCCCGATCGGCACGACCATCGGGATGCCGGGGTGCGCGGGTATCTGGCCGATCATCGTCGCGGTCTTCTCGATCAACGCCCTCGGCATCGAGTACTCGGTGTGGGACTACGTCACCCTCGCGCTCGTCTGCCTGCTGGTATCGATCGGCACCGCCGGGGTCCCGGGCACCGCCATCATCACCGCCACCGCGGTGCTCAGCGCCTCCGGTCTTCCCATCGAGGTGCTGGTCGTCCTCATCCCGATCAGCGCGGTCGCCGGGACCGCATCGACGATGGCCAACGTCACCGCGGCGGCCACGGCGGCGACCATCGTGGCACGCCGCCTGGGCGTGCTCGACGACGCCGTCTTCCGCGGCGAACGGCCGCCCGTCGAGGCTCCGGCAGAGCCCGCATCGCGGCGGGAGCGTCGACGTGCGCAGACCGGCCCGACACCCGTCGTCTCCGACCTCGGCATCCCCGCCGACCTCCCCCTCGGGCAGTGCGAGCTGCCCGCCGCCCGTCCGATCCACGAGAGAGTCTCCCGATGAAATCCGTCCGCCGTTCCCGCGTACTGTCCGCCCTCGCGGTCTCCGCCGCCTTCCTGCTCGCCCCGATCGCGATCCCGACGGCTGCGCACGCCGCGGGCGACGTCTGCGATCTGTGCTCGATCAACTTCGACCTGGGAGCCTGCGAGGGCCTCGGCGGCTACCCCTACGACTCCACGGTGGAGGCACCCCCGGCGGCGGTCTCCGGCGGCGGCGTGCTCCGCGAGGGGCTCGCCATCCGCACCG
>NZ_JARE01000017.1:0-10621 GCF_000708325.1 Microbacterium sp. Cr-K20
CGACGCGGGCGGCACCGGCCCGTGCATCCTGCAGGTGCACGTGAGCTTGGCCGAGAGCGATGACGCCGCGTTCGCCATCGCCCGCAAGGAGTGGAAGAACGGCCTGCTCTCGCCCCCGGTCACGTGGGACCTCGAGCAGCCGGAGGACTTCGAGGCCGCCGTGGCGGGGCTCGACGAGCAGGGGCTGAGAAAGTCCGTGCTGGTCGAGCATGACGCCTCGTCGCTGGCCGGCCGGATCGCGGATCTGGCGGAGATCGGCTTCGACCGCGTGTACCTGCACCACGTCGGCACCGACCAGTCGTGGTTCCTCGACATCGCGGCATCCGAGCTGATCCCCGAACTGAAGGAGCGACTGTGAAGATCACCGACACCAGCGACCTGTGGTGGAAGACCGCGGTGGTCTACTGCCTCGATGTCGAGACCTTCCTCGATTCGAACGGCGACGGCGTCGGCGACCTGCAGGGACTCGCGAGGCGGATCGACTACCTCTCGCAGCTGGGGGTCACCTGCCTGTGGCTGATGCCGTTCTACCCGACGCCGGATCGCGACGACGGCTACGACGTCAGCGACTTCTACGGCGTCGATCCCCGCCTCGGCAACCACGGCGACCTCGTCGAGGTGATCCGCACCGCACGTGACCGGGGCATGCGAGTGATCGTCGACCTCGTCATCAACCACACCTCCGACCGGCATCCGTGGTTCCTGGCTGCGAAGCGCAGCGTCGACTCTCCGTTCCGGGACTACTATGTCTGGCGCAGCGACCCGCCGCCGAAAGGCCAGAAGAACGCCGTCTTCCCCGGTCAGGCGAACGGCATCTGGGGCAAGGACGAGAAGTCCGGGCAGTGGTACCAGCACAGCTTCTACGAGCATCAGCCCGACCTCAACATAGCCAACCCCCGCGTGCGCGACGAGATCGCGAAGATCATGGGGTTCTGGTTGCAGTTAGGTATCTCGGGCTTCCGCGTCGACGCGGTGCCGTTCCTCCTCGAGATCCCGGAGGGGGCGGAGATCCCCGAGCCGCACGACCTGCTGCGCGACATCCGGCGCTTCCTGCAGCGTCGTTCCAGCGAGGCGATCCTGCTGGGAGAGGTGAACCTGCCGTACGACCAGCAGGAGCAGTACTTCGGCGCCGACGACGGCGATGAGCTCACCATGCAGTTCGACTTCGTGGGGATGCAGGCGCTGTATCTGTCGTTCGCCCGCAAAGACCCGGCGCCGCTGATCGGCGCGCTGCGCGCCAGGCCCGCCCTCGGGACGGAGGTGCAGTGGGCGAACTTCCTGCGCAACCACGACGAGCTGACCCTTGACAAGCTCAGCGACAGCGAGCGGCAGGAGGTGTTCGAGGCCTTCGCCCCGGACGAACGGCAGCGCGTGTTCGGCCGAGGGATCACCCGCCGCCTCCCGCCGATGCTGGAGGGCGACCCGCGGCGGATCCGCATGGCCTACAGTCTGCTCTTCACCCTGCCCGGCACCCCGGTGCTGTTCTACGGCGAGGAGATCGGCATGGGGGAGAACATCGAGATCCCCGGCCGCGAAGCTGTGCGCACCCCGATGCAGTGGTCGACGGACCGCAACGGAGGGTTCTCGGATGCCGCACCGGGTCGGCTCGTCTCCCGTCCGCCGTCCGACGGGTACGCGCCGGAGCACGTCAACGTGGCCGCCCAGCTCGAGGACGCGCGCTCGCTGCTGCACTTCCTCCGCACTCTCACGGCGCGCTACCGCATCTCTCCCGAGCTCGGATGGGGCACGCTCGAGGTGATCGACCAGCCCGCCGAGTCGCTTCTCGTGCACTCGCTCGCAGCCGACGTCGGTCGTGTGATCGCCGTGCACAATTTCGCGGAGGTGCCGGTGACGACCGGGTTCTCGCTGACCGACGAGCCCGAGGGGACGACCCTCGTCGACCTCCTGGAGCCGGCGCATCTCCCGCTCGGCCCCGGCGGGGCGGTCGAGCTGGAGGTCCCGGCCTACGGGTATCGGTGGCTTCGCGTCTCGCGGCCCGGCGACGGACGGGTGATCTGAGGGCCGGACAGAGGCCTACGAACGGAACGCTTCGGCGGCCGGGCGCGGCTCCCGGCCGCGGGGCTGTGACGGACGCACTCCGGCTTCGGGTGCTTCCGGAATCTCGAGCGTGACGGCGTGCCCCGCCTCGAGGTCGACCGTGTCGTCGAAGTGGCCGACGGTCACAGACGGGCCGTCCTTCAGCAGATACGTCGCGGTACTCGGGGTGACCTCCACGCGGAGGGTCTGCCCGTGGATGCGGACGCCGAAGCGGAGCCGACTCGCCCGATCGGGTAGGCGCGGGGAGAATCGCAGCCCCTCGTCGGTGTCCCGCATGCCCGCGAAGCCGCCCGTGATGGCCGTCCACACGCCCGCCAGTGCCGCGATGTGCAGACCCTCGCTCGCGTTCTCGTGCAGGTCGTCGAGGTCGAGGGTGGCCGCTTCTCCGAGGTAGTCATAGGCGAGGTCGAGCTGGCCGACCTCGGCGGCGATGATCGCCTGGACTGCCGCGGAGAGCGAGGAGTCGCGCACGGTGATCGCCTCGTAGTAGGCGAAGGCCCGCTCCTTCTCGCGAGCGGTGAACACCTCATGAGCGAAGAACAGGGCGAGCACGAGGTCGGCCTGCTTCACCACCTGCTTCCGGTACAGGTCGAAGTAGGGGAAGTGGTCCTGTAGGAGGTACTGGTCGGGGTCCGTGCTCTCGAAATCCCACTGCTCCTGCTCCGTGAACCCCGCAGACTGCGGGTGCACGCCACGACTCTCGTCGAACGGGATCGACATCGCATCCGCTGTGCGCAGCCAGTCGTCCAGCTCTGATTCGTCGACGCCGAGCGTGCGGGCGACCTCGGGATGCCGCCGCGCGGCGGCGACGGCTCCCCGCAGATTCCGCTGCGCCATGAGGTTGGTGTACACGTTGTCGTCGGCGATCGCGGAGTACTCGTCGGGACCCGTCACCCCATCGAGGTGGAAGGCGCCGGCGGAGTCCCAGTGACCGAGCGACACCCACAGCCGAGCGGTCTCGACGAGCATCTCGAGGCCGGCCTCGCGCTCGAAGGCCTGGTCGCCCGTCGCGCGGACGTAGTGCACCACGGCGCCGGCGATGTCGGCGTTGACGTGGAAGGCCGCCGTGCTCGCGGGCCAGTATCCCGAGCTCTCCCTCCCGTCGATGGTGCGCCAGGGGAAGGCAGCACCGCGGAGGTGCAGATGCCGTGCGCGTTCCCGGGCGTGCTCGAGCGTCGAATGCCGCCACCGGAGTGCCTGCTCGGCCGCATGCGGGGCGGTGGAGGTGAGCACGGGGAGCACGAAGGCCTCGAAGTCCCAGAAGGTGTGGCCCTCGTATCCTGAGCCGGTCAGACCCTTGCCGGGAACGGAGCGGAGTTCCGCGCGGACGGATGCCTGGAAGACCTGGAAGAGCGCGTATCGCGCGGCCTGCTGCAGCCGCGGTTCACCCTCGACCTCGACGTCGGCGCACGCCCAGTAGTCGTCGAGACGCTCTCGCTGCTCGTCGACGAGTCGATCCCATCCGGCCCGTCGGGCATCGGCGACGGCCGCCTCCGCGCGGTCTCGGAGAGCAGAGGGCGATGTCGTCGCCGACCACTCGTGGCCGACGAACTTGATCAGCTCGACGTGCTCGCCGGGTGCGAGGACGACGCGGGCGGTGGTCCGCGAGAGGTCCTGAGACGCTTCGGTGACCAGGGTCGGCTCGACGGTGCCGGACGCGGTCACGGAGTGGTCCGTGCTCACCGCCACGGAGAGCCCGCTCTCCCGTGTTCGATGAAGGAGAGTCGCGGCGGTGCCGATCACGGCGGAGTCGACGCCGACGAGTGGTGCCTTGAGCAGTTCCTGCACCCGGGGATCGGAGTGGGTGATCGGAAGCGGTTCGTTCGGCAACGCCTCCGACTGGATCGTGACCGCGATCTCGTGGGAGACGGCCTGCACGCGGTAGCGCACGGCCGCGATCGAGCGGCGCGAGAACGACACGATGCGGGTCGAATCGATCCGGACATGCCGATCCGTCGGTGAGATCCACTCGGCTTCGCGGTGCAGGGTGCCGTCCTGGAAGTCGAGGCTTCGGCGGTGATGGAGGAGTTCGCCGCGCCGCACATCGAACGGTTCGTCGTCCACGAGGAGCCGGATGATCTGTCCGTTCGGCACGTTGATCACGGTCTGGCCGGACTGTGGATATCCGTAGCCCTCTTCGGCGTACGGCATCGGATGCTCTTCGAACATGCCGTTCAGGTAGCTGCCGGCGACCCCGCGGGGTTCCCCCTCGTCGAGGTTGCCGCGCCACCCGACGTGCCCGTTCGACAACCCGAAGATCGACTCGTCGTGTGCGAGGCGCGTGATGTCCATGCCGTCCAACGCGATGCTCCACGGCGCGACCTCGAAGCGCGGCCCGGAGGACGTGGTGTCCGATGACGACCGCTGGCTGATTCGCGGGCCTCGTCGATGTCGCGTCATGGATTCAGCATGCCCAGGACGCCACGAGGGTGCCAACGCCTTGACCCGCTCGGGGCGAACCGGCTAGAGGTGCAGAGCCGGTTCGCCGCGGATGCCGGTGACGGGGCGGCTAGCAACTCGATCCTGTCGGTTCAACCCCCTCGCAGCGGCGACGAGAAAGAGCCACCATGGGCGAGGCGGTGGCAAGCGAGATCGTCCGAGACTCCCGCTGCTCATCGCCTCGATGAGGGAGTGAGATGTCCGACAACGCGGTAGTCACGGCCGCCATGCGATCGGCCTTCTGGTCGTGGATGGTGATCATCGTCGGAGGATTGGTGGTCATGATCGTGCTGCCGCTGGCAGGACGGTGATGAAGGTGCGTGAATTTGTCCGCAACAGCAGCCTGAGTCTCGCCTTCCTGACCATTTTCCTGGTCACGATCGTCGGCCAATCGATCGCCGGGTATGTGTACAACAACGAGCAGCTCGCCCAGCATGGCCAGGCAGCGGTGGCATACACCGATTTCGTGACCTCCTCCGACTTCCTCGTCGACGTCGCGGAGAACTGGCAGTCGGAGTTCCTGCAGTTCTTCCTCTTCATCTTCGCCACGATCTGGCTGATCCAGCGCGGCTCGGCAGAGTCCAAGAAGCCCGGAGACGAAGGCGTCGGCACGGACGAAGACCAGATGGTCGGTGCCCACGCGCGAGCGGACTCGCCGCGGTGGGCGAAAGCCGGTGGGGTGCGTCTATGGGTCTATTCGAACTCGCTGCTGTTGACCATGGGGACCATATTCCTGCTGTCGTGGCTGGCGCAGTCGCTCGCGGGGCATGTGGTGGCGAACGAGGAGAACGCGATGCATGGACTGCCGCCCGAGACCTGGGGCGACTACGTGGTTTCCGCGGAGTTCTGGAATCGCACCCTGCAGAACTGGCAATCGGAGTTCCTCGCCGTCGGAGCGATGGTCGCCTTCGCCATCTACCTGCGCCAGCGCGGCTCGAGCGAGTCGAAGCCCGTCGGGGTTCCGCATCATGTCGCCAGCGTGGAATCTGAGTGAAGGGCAAGGAGGATGCCCGCAGAGGATCCCGACCGGCATCTCGCTGAACCTTCGCGCCAACCTGCAGATCGCGCGCAGCCACGACGCTCCGCCGTCGAGGCTGGCTGCCCTCGATGCGGAGGTCAGACGACTCGCCGACGCCGCGAGAGATCTCGCTCAGCTCGCCGAGGAGCTCTCGTCGCGCCTGGACTGAGGGTGGTGTGACCCCTCAGCGATCCTTGAGCAGCTCGTCGCGCACCTGGCGGCGCAGCACCTTGCCGATGAGCGACCGCGGCAGCTCATCGACGGCGGTGATGCGGCGCGGCACCTTGTAGGGCGTGAGTCGGGTGCGGCAGAAGTCGCGCAGCGCATCCACGTCGAGGGTGGCGCCCTCGCGGAGCACGACCGCGGCGGCGACGTCTTCTCCGCCGTGGGGCCTCGGAAGACCGACGACGGCGGCGGCGGTGACGTCCGGGTGCGCCGCGATCACGTCCTCCACCTCGCTGGGTGACACGTTGAACCCGCCCGTGATGATGAGTTCCTTGAGGCGGTCGACGATGCTCACGAACCCGTCGTCCGAGACCTCGGCGATGTCTCCGGTGCGGAGCCAGCCGTCTGCCAGCAGCGCATCCGCCGTCTCGCCCGGACGCCCCCAGTAGCCCTGGAAGACCTGAGGGCCACGGATGAGGAGCTCTCCGCGCTCGCCGGCCGGCATATCGACATCGGTGTCTTCGGGATCGACGACGCGGATCTCGGTGCTCGGGAAGGGCACGCCGACGGTGCCGGGACGACGGGTCGGCCCCATCGGATTGCCGAGTGCCACCGGCGAGCTCTCGGTCATGCCGTAGCCCTCGACGAGGAGGCCGCCGGTCGCCTCCTCCCACCGCTTCACCGTCGCGACCGGAAGGCTCATCGCGCCGGAGATGGCGAAGCGGACCGTCGAGAGATCGATGGTCCCGCGGGCCGCGGCGCGCGCCAGAGCGTCGTAGATGGGTGGCACAGCAGGAAGGAAGGTGGGCGGAGTCGAGCGCGCCGCGGCGGTGACCAGCCCCAGATCGAACGCGGGGAACAGGACGAGCCGCGCGCCGATGCTCATCGCGAACGTGAGGCACAGCGTCATGCCGTAGGCGTGGAACAACGGCAGCACGCCGTAGAACGTCTCCTCGCCGTCGACGAGGCCGGGCACCCACGCCCGTCCCTGCATCGCGTTGGCGCGGAGGTTCGAGTGCGTGAGGATCGCGCCCTTCGGAACGCCCGTCGTCCCGCTCGTGTACTGCAACAGCGCGGTGTCGCCCAACGTGGGACCGGGCACGCGGCGCGAGAGCCGGCGATGGTCGACGAGACTCTTCCAGGCGACGAGGTGCCGTGCCTTCGGTGTGCCGGTCAGCTTCGCTCGCGCCTCACGAGCCTTGGGGATCGGGAGGCGGAGCGCGACGCGCTTCGACAGGGGCATCGCCGCGGTGATGTCGACGCTGACGATGTGCTCGACCCGGAGGTCTGCGGGGAAGCCGGCGACCATGTCGGCGGCCTTGTCCCACACGATGGCGACGCGCGCGCCGTGATCCTCGAACTGGTGTCGCAGCTCGCGGGGTGTGTAGAGGGGGTTGTGCTCGACCACGATCGCGCCGAGTCGAAGCGTCGCGTAGAACGCCACGACATGCTGCGGACAGTTGGGAAGCACGAGGGCGACGCGGTCGCCCTTGCCGACCCCGAGCCGCCGGAGACCTTCGGCGGCTCGCTCGATCTGCTCCCCGAGCTCCCGGTACGTCGTGACCGCGCCGAAGAAATCCAGTGCCGGACGCCGGCCGAACGCCTTCACGCTCGCCGACAGCATCTCCGGGAGGGTCTGCGTCGGCTCGTCGATCTCCGCGGGGACGCCCTCCGCGTACGAATCGAGCCAGGGGCGTGAAGAGAGGGGAGGAACGGCCATGCCTCCATCCTGCCGGGGAATGCCGGTGCCTGTCAGGCCGGCCGCCGTCGATTCACCCCACGAACAGCAGGATGATCGAGAGCGTGACCGCCGCCGCCCCCACGCTGGCGAGGGTGACTCCGAGCACCTGCACGGCATGGAGGAGGGGCCGGCGGGGTTCGAATCGCATCAGGCTCGGGTGGTGCTCGCTGACGAACGCGTCGACCTCTTCCCGTCCCTGCCAGTGGCCGGATTCGTCGGCGCGGAGCGGGCGCTCCCAGAAGTCGCCGGCGGTGAACCATCGGGCACGGGCGCGGCCGTCGTCCTCGAGGATGAAGACCTCCTGCGGCACCCAGCGGCCATCGTGCACTTTCACCAGGAAGACGATGAGAAGCAGGGGGAGACCGATTCCGAGGCCGATCCACGACAGGATCTCGGCGATCAGCCCGATCGCATCGGCAGCATCCATGATCGGCTCCGTTCTCCTGAGAAAACAGTACCGGGGGTGTGTGGGCGCTCGTGTCAAGGCCCGAGCCTCGAGCGCGTCGAATCCGTAAGGTGGGCGGTCGCCGCCCGATACCCGACGGGCGTCAGGAGGATTCGACGATGACCGATGACTCGCTTCCTACCGAAGCGCTGCTCGATGGGCGCTATCAGCTGCAGGAATGCGTCGGGCAGGGCGGCATGGCCCGCGTGTATCGCGCCGACGACATCTTCCTCGGCCGCACCGTGGCGATCAAGATGCTGCGCGAGGAGATGGACGACGCCCAGTCATCCGGTCGTGCGCGCAGCGAGATGACGGTGCTCGCCTCGCTCAATCACCCCGGCCTGGTCACGCTCTATGACGCGCAGCTCGTCCCGGGGCGAGCTGAGTACCTGGTGATGGAGTTCATCGATGGGCCGACCTTGTCCGCCCGCATCGCGCAGGGGCCGCTCGCACCGGCCGAGGTGGCCCGGCTCGCAGCGGACCTCGCCGAGGCGCTGCATGTCGTGCACGGCGCCGGCATCGTGCATCGCGACATCAAGCCGTCGAACGTGTTGATGTCGCGGACGCCGCTCGCCGGCAGCCGGTCGGGGGCGAAACTAGCCGACTTCGGGATCTCCGTCCTCGTCGATGCTGCACGGCTCACCACCCCCGGGCTCGTGATCGGAACCGCGGCGTATCTCGCCCCGGAGCAGTTGAGAGGGGAGCCGCCCGCTCCGCCCGCCGACATCTATTCGCTGGGGCTGGTGCTGCTCGAGGCCCTCACCGGTGTGCGAGCATTCCCGGAGGCCGAGGGCATCGGTGCCGCGATGGCCCGGCTCATCGAGACGCCGGAGGTGCCGGCGGCGCTGGGATCCGAGTGGTCCACCCTCCTGACCCGGATGCTGGCAGCGGACCCCGGTGATCGGCCGCGCGCCTCGGAGGTCTTCGCCGCGTCGTCGGCACTCGCGACGGCATCGTCAGCATCGTCGCGTCCGGCACCGCCTGCGCCTCCGCGTCCTGCCGTCCCGGCCACGGTCGCCGCGATGGCCGCAGCGGGCGCCGTGTCATCGCCGGCCACCACCCCGACCGTCCTTCTTCCCGACGGAGCTGTCCGACCGCGCGGTCGGACAGCGCGAAAGGCTCGCAGACGTCGCCGGGGGATCATCGGCGGCGCGGTGGTCGCGGCGGTCGCGGCATCCGTCCTGACCGGGGTGTGGCTGTCGGGCATCGGCCCCGTGGATCCGGAGGTGACCGACACCGTCGACACCGAGCAGTCTCCCGCGACGACTCCGGAGCCCTCCGTGACACCCGTGAACGCTCCCGTGCAGCCTGCCGAGCCTGCCGAGCCGGTCGTGCCCGCCGAGGACACCGAGCCCGGCGGCGGGAAGCCGACCGACGAGCAGAAAGCCGCCGAGAAAGCCGCCAAGGAAGCGGAGAAGGCGCAGCAGAAGGCTGAAGAAGAGGCCAGGAAGCAGGCGGAGAAGGTGCAGAAAGAGGCGGAGAAGCGGGGCGACGGCTAGATCCTCCGGCCTCGGAAGGCCCGCTACTCGACGATGCAGGCCGAGGTCACGGTGAGGTGGATCTGGCCGTCGATGCTCGACGTGTCCTTGATGCTCATCCGCTCCACGGGGCGGCCCTCGCTGTAGCGGATGTCCTCCGCGAGGGCGGTGGCGCAGCCGGAGAGGACGATGCCGATGATCTTGACCGCCGGTCCTCAGCCGTCAGTTCGTTCCGGGTGGGAGCTTGTCGACGCCGTGCCGGTTCGGCTTGCCGGGTTCGGCTGCCGTCTCGGGCGAGGCGTGGGTCTCACCGACGGGTGCCTCGGAGGTCGGATAGCTCGGCTCTTCGATCTCGATCGCTTTGTCCCGCTCTTCGAGGGGAGGCAGGTGGTCCAGGGGCTGTTTGATGTCGTCTGGGTGTGTCATGCCCCGAGGGTGCGACGCTTCGGAAGAGAGCGCCAGGGGGTTGCGCACGCGCGAATCAGGTCACTCGTCCTGGTCGGCGACGTCGATGTCGTCGTCCTCGTCGATGTCGTCATCGGTGGACGGCATGTCCGGGTCGATGCCGACGGCGTCGACGACGGGCTGGTCATCGTTGTTTTTCTGCGGATCTGACATCAGAGACTCCGTTCGGATGAAAAGGGTGGGGAGTTCAGTCTCGCCCTGCCGGCCCGGGCACGCGTGCCCATTGACAGACGCGTGCGCCGGGCCGGAGAATCCCGACCCTCGTCGGCTCGCCCGCCGGCGTCTCGTCGACGTCAGGCGGTGGCCAGCGGAGGCAGGTGCGGAATCGGGATCGGGCGACTCGCGCGTCGCGGCGAATGGAACCGCTGCACGTCCTCGAGCACATCCGCCGCAGACATGTAGTACGTCGCGAGCGGCAGGTCCCGCAGCCAGACGGCTTCGACCTCGACGGTGTCGACCTGATAGATGCAGGCGACCGTGCGGCGCGAGTCATCCGCGGCGTAGCGGTGGTCGAGGATCAGCCACTCGGTATCGGTGATCTTCCTGAGCTCGAATCGGGGATCGGGCATCGTGAACATCTCAACACTCCAATCAGTCGGCCGGCATCGGCTGGCGAGGAGCGCACCGCATCCGAGGATGCAGATCCCTGCATCGTGCGGTCGAACGGGCGCCCTTTCAGCCCGCCGGATTTCATCGAAATTCTACGTCCGACCGATATGTTGCTCAACTTCCGGTGCGCGTCGTTCGCGTGGGGTCGCCGAGTGCACGGCGTGCCCGCGAGTGCACGGCTCATCGACGCGGATATCCCGTGC